>NZ_LMPY01000012.1:173390-551019 GCF_001424445.1 Methylobacterium sp. Leaf361
GCCCGCGCGAGGCCGGCCGAGCCGTCGACCTGCCGGCCGATCTCCTGCACGGAGGCGCCGAGTTCCTCGGCCGCCGCCGCCACGGTGCCGACGTTGCTGRCCGCCTCCTCGGCCGCGGCCGCGACGGTGGTCGACTGCCCCGCGGTCTCGGCCGCGGTCTCCGTCATGCCGCGGGCCGTGGCCTGCAGGCCGACCGCCGCGGTCGAGACCTGCGCGACGATCCCGCCGACGGCGTCGGCGAACCGGTCGGCGACCTGCCGCATCGCGAGGCCGCGCTGACGCGCCGCGTCCTGCCGGGCCGCCTCGGCCTCGGCCTCGAGCTGCCGGGTGCGGATCAGGTTGTCCTTGAACACCTGCACGGCCGCCGCCATGGCGCCGATCTCGTTGCGCCGCCGGAGGCCCGGGACGGCAACGGCGGAATCCCCGGCCGCGAGGGCCTCCATGGCCGCGGTGATCCGCCGGATCGGCCGGAGCACGCCGCGGAACAGGGCGAGCAGCCCGAGGGCGACGAGCAGCAGGGTCGCGACCAGGGCCGCCCCGTCGCGCCACAGGGTGCTCCGCGCCGCGCCGGACAGGGCCTCGGCCCGCGCGACCATCTCGTCGAGGCAGACGAAGGCGAGGTCGACGAGGGTCACCTGTTCGGGCGTGTCGAGCTTGCGCGCCTGGGCGAGCGTCAGGCCCGGCGGCGCGCCGCGAGCCAGGGCCTGCGCCACGGCGCGCCGGCGGGCGAGGGGGGCGCCCTCGAAATTGTTCTCCCGGGCTCGCCGGAACGCGGCCTGGACCGTCCCGGACGCCTCGGCCGCGGCCTCGATCGCCGCGTTCCAGGCCGCGTCGAGCCGTCCCCGCTCCTCGGCGGCCGCGACGGTCTCGTCCAGCGACCAGGACGCGCCGGCCGCCAGGGATGTCTGCACGCGCAGCGCGACGGCGCCGTTGGCCATGCGCGTCGCCCACGCCGCCCGCTTCAGGGCGAGGTCGCGCCGGAGGAGCCCGTCGGACAGCGGGATCGCGGCGTCCACGGCGTCGCTCGTGGCGATCAGGGCATCGAGCATGGCCTGGAGGGCGGCCCTGGCCTCCGCCGTCACCGCGCCGTCGCGACGCGCGCCCGGCACGTCCAGGGCGGCGTCGACCCGCGGCCGGAGGCGATCGAGGCGGCCGCTCGCCTCGTGCAGCCGGCCGAGGGTCGCCGCCACGGCGGGCATTTCCAGACCGTCGAGGAGCGGCCGGGCCGCGGCGAGCCCCGCGATGGCCCGCTGCCGGTCGGCGTAGAGCGACGCGCGGGTCTCGGCCTCGACGGGCTCGGCGGCGGCGAGGAACTGCAGCGTCGCGCCCCGCTCGAACCGGGTCACGTTCAGCGTCTGGAGGAGGGCGCGGCTCGCCCGCACCAGCGCGATGACCCGCTCGGCCTCGGCGGCGTGCTGCCGCGCCTCCCGCACGGTGCCCGTCGCGAAGCCGAGCATGATCGTGGCCATGACGACGAGGACGAGGCTCATGGTCGTCCGGATGGACAGGTCCCCTACGCGCATCGTGCCTCGGCTCCGGTCGCCCGATCGGCCGGGCATACCAGATCATAACAAGTTTTTCCCCGCACAGCCGGGACAATGCGGGCACACTCAGGCACCGAACTGTCTTAAAATTTCCCCTTCCGAACTATTTATCTGCCAAACGACCGGATAATGGTCGGGCACAAGCGCAGATATTCTCAGTCACCAATCGATCGGACGCGGATTTTTTGCAGAAACACTTCTATCTTCCCTGTGTGCAACGACACTCACGCTCGGAACGGCGCGCCGTCCGAGGGGTCTCGCGTCCCTCTCGAGCTGCGCCGCGTCAGCCGGCCAGAAGCGCGGCGAAATGGGCGACGAGCCGCCGGGCGACCTCGTCCTTGCCGAGGCGCGGCCAGGTCTCCACGGCGCCGTCCCGCCGGATCAGGTGCACCGTGTTGTCGATGCCGCCCATGACGCCGCCCTCGGCCGACACGTCGTTGGCCACGATGAGGTCGCAGCCCTTCCGGGCGATCTTCGCCCGGGCGTGCTCGACCACCGTGTCGGTCTCGGCCGCGAACCCGACCACGAGGGGCGGGCGCCCGGCCGGCCGGCGCGCGATCGTGGCGAGGATGTCGGGGTTCTCGACCAGCGGCATCGGCGCCGGCCCGGCGCCGTCCTTCTTGATCTTCTTGCTGCCCGCCTCCTGCTCCGGGCGCCAGTCGGCGACCGCGGCGGCGAAGACCGCGATGTCGGCCGGCAGCGCCGCCTCGACGGCGGCCAGCATCTGCCGGGCGGTCTCGACCCGCACGACGGCGACGCCCGGCGGGTCGGGGAGCGCCACCGGCCCGGAGACCAGGGTCACGGCGGCGCCGGCCGCGGCGGCGGCGGCCGCGATGGCGTGGCCCTGGCGGCCCGAGGAGCGGTTGGCGATGTAGCGGACGGGGTCGATCGGCTCGTGGGTGGGGCCCGAGGTCACGAGCACGCGCCGGCCGGCCAGGGGTCTGTCCCCCGCCGGCGCGCCGAGCATCCGCTCCAGCGCGTCGGCGATCTCGTTGGGCTCGGCCATCCGGCCGGGCCCGGATTCGGGCTCGGCCATCCGGCCGGCATTCGGCCCGACGATCCGGACGCCGTCGCCCTCCAGGACCGCGCGGTTCCGGCGGGTGGCGGGGTGCGCCCACATCTGGACGTTCATGGCCGGCGCGATCAGGATCGGCAGGGTTGTGGCCAGCAGGACCGTGGTCGCGAGGTCGGCCGCGTGACCGCCGGCCATGCGGGCCATCAGGTTGGCGGTCGCGGGCGCCACCACCACGGCATCGGCCTGACGGGCGAGCTTGATGTGGCCGATCTCGGCCTCGGAGGCGCGGTCGAACAGGTCGGTATGCGCCCGCTCACCGGCGAGCGCGGCCGCCGCCAGCGGCGTCACGAATTCCCGCGCCCCCGCGGTCAGGACCGGGCAGACGCTGGCGCCCCGCTCGCGCAGCCGCCGGATCAGGTCGAGGGCCTTGTAGGCCGCGATGCCGCCGCCGATGACGAGGAGGACGCGGCGATGGGCGAGGGTCTCGGTCATGCCGCCGACCCTCTGCGCGCCGGCGCGCGCGCGTCAAGCCGCCTCAGGCGGCGGCCGGGACGGCCGGCGCCTTCAGGCCGCCGAACCGGCGCTCCCGGCGGCCGAACTCGGCCACGGCCTCGGCGAGATCGTCGGGTCCGAAATCGGGCCACATCCGCTCGGTGAACAGCAGCTCGGCGTAGGCCGCCTCCCACAGCATGAAGTCGGAGAGGCGGCGCTCGCCGCCGGTGCGGATCAGCAGGTCGACATCCACCGGCGAGCCGTGCATCGGACCGGCCACCAGCTTGCCGAAGCTCTCGCGCGTCGGCTCCTCGCCGGCGAGGCGCTGCGCCGCCGCGATGATCGCGTCGCGGGCCGAGTAGTCGACGCAGATCCGCAGATGCAGCCGGGTCCCCGCCGCCGTGGCGGCCTCGGCGGCCGCGATCGCCTGGGGGATGCCGTCGGGCAGACGGTCGCGCCGACCGACGACGCTGAGACGGGTGCCGGTGCGGGCGAGGCGCTGGGTCTCGTTGCGCAGGTACGAGCGCAGGAGCCGCATCAGGCCGCCGACTTCCTCGGCCGGCCGCTGCCAGTTATCCGCCGAGAAGGCGTACAGCGTGAGCGTGCCGATGCCGTGATCCGGGCACGCCTCGGCGGTGCGGCGGATCGCCTCGACGCCCCGGTGGTGGCCGGCCAGCCGCGGCAGGCCGCGCTGCGTCGCCCAGCGCCCGTTGCCGTCCATGATGATCGCGGCGTGCAGGGCTCCCGGCACCGCTTCGCTTTGCATCGTAAAGTCTCCCGGCATGGGCGTGGCGTAGAGGTCTATCGAAACGGGATTAACATTCCCGGCGGGACGGGCGGTCTCACGCCGTTTTCGTGGCCGGATCGAGGCCGCGGACACCGGACTCGGGGCCGCGCTCGGCCGCCTCCGCAGCGTCGCGCACCACCTGCTCCAGCACGCCGAGATAGCCGATGAAGCGCCGACGCCCGACCGCCGTGAGGCGGCAGATCGTCTGCGACCGATTCTGCGCGAAGCGCTTCTCGAGGCTCACCAGATCCGCCTCGCTCAGAACGGCCAGGTGGCGGCTGAGATTGCCGTCGGTGAGCCCGCACAGCCGCTTGAGATCCGGGAAGGGCAGCCCCTTCGGGTGCGCCACCAGGGAGGTCAGCACGCTCAGGCGCGCCCGCTCGTGGATGATCCTGTCGAGCCCCTCGTAGGAGAAGCGCCCCTCGGAACGGTCAGCGGTCGTCATCGAAGGCCCGGGCCCCGTGATGGATGATCCCGGCCAGCCACGCCTGGCCGATCAGGAAGGGCAGGCCCATCGTCCAGGGCGACAGGGCCCGCGTCTCGGCCGAGACCGCCAGGACGGCGAGGCCGGCGAGCAGGTACCAGGCCCCGACGCCCTGGACCGCCCGGGGCAGGATCCGCGCCGAGGCGAAGAGGCCGAGGCCGACCAGAACCTGCCAGAGACCCGGCAGCATCCAGACCTCGCCGGGCGCGAAGCGGGCGATGACCAGGGCGAGGCAGGCCCCCGCGCCCGCGGCCGGCAGGAACACCTCGATGGCGTTCCACACCATCGCGTCGGCGAGGCCGGAATGCAGGCGCCGGCTGCGCCGGACCGCCTCGACGCCGATCATCGCGAAGGCCGCGAGGGCCGCCGCGATCCAGAGGCCGAAGAACAGGCCCGGCCGCGCCGCGGGATCGCCGAGCCACAGCGCCTGCCCCGCCGCGCAGGCGAGCGCGAGGCCGCCGGTCCCGGCGACCGTCGCCGCGCCCAAGCCGCGGAACGCCGTGTCGCGGGCGATCTGCGAGCGGATGGCCACGATGTCGGCCAGCGCCTTGTCCAGGTCCTGCATGTGCCTCAAGCCCCCGGCCGCAGCATGCCGCACATCCCACTTTGCACCGCAAAGTATCGACGGGGTCGGCCCACCGCAAGCCGATTTCCGCGCGCGCATGCCGATCTTCTCAGCATCCGGGACCGCGGTCGAGTTCGCCCCCGGGTGAATTCTACCTATCGGTTGTATTCGCCACACCGTCTTTAGTGGAACGCCACGGCGCTCCGCGGCCGGTCCTCGGCATGGCCGGCGGCGGACGAAAGCCGTCAAACCGCACCCGCGCAGGGTTTCTCGGAGCGCGATCCGGGCCCATATTGTTCTCATGCCCGCACCGAAGAAACCGCGCGCCGCCTCCGTGACGGCCACGTCCGCCAAGGCGTCGAAGCCCGAGCTGAAGCCCCTGGACACCTATCTGGCGGAGCTTCTGAACCCGGCGCTCAACCGGAACCGTCCGGCCACCGTCGAGTCGCCCCCCGAGGCGCCGGCACGGCCGGGCCGCAAGGCGGGGGGCAGGAAGGGCAACCCGAAGGACGGGGTGCCCGCGGCCGCGACCCGGAGGGCCGAGATCGCCCGCGACGGCTTCGCGGAGGCGCCCCAGGCCGGCTACGCGCTCGGCGACGCGGCCGATGTCGACCCCCGTCTGGCGCAGGCGCTCGGCCTGACGCCGCCCGAGGACGGCCCCGCGCCGGAGGGCGCCGAGCTGCCGGATCCCGGCGGCGACGGCGGCGCCTCGGCGACGGTGAGCGCGCTGGAGCGGCTGCTCACCGAGGGCAACCCGCTGTTCAAGGACGGCAAGACCTGGACGCCCCACCGGCCGGAGCGGCCGCAGAAATCCGAGGGTGGCGTCCGGTTCACGCTCAAGTCGGAATTCACGCCGGCCGGCGACCAGCCCCGGGCGATCGCCGAGCTCGTCGGCGGCGTGCAGGCGCTGGAGCGCGACCAGGTGCTGCTCGGCGTCACCGGCTCGGGCAAAACCTTCACGATGGCCAAGATCATCGAGGAGACGCAGCGCCCGGCGCTGATCCTCGCGCCCAACAAGACGCTGGCGGCGCAGCTCTACGGGGAGTTCAAGGCTTTTTTCCCCGACAACGCGGTCGAGTACTTCGTCTCCTACTACGACTACTACCAGCCCGAGGCCTACGTCCCGCGCTCCGACACGTTCATCGAGAAAGAATCCTCGATCAACGAGCAGATCGACCGGATGCGCCACGCCGCGACCCGCGCCCTGCTGGAGCGGGACGACGTCATCATCGTCGCCTCGGTCTCGTGCATCTACGGCATCGGCTCGGTCGAGACCTACACGGCGATGTCGTTCACGGTCTCGCTCGGCGAGCGGATCGAGCAGCGCCAGCTCATCGCCGACCTCGTGGCCCTGCAGTACAAGCGGATCCAGTCCGACTTCGCCCGCGGCACCTTCCGGGTGCGCGGCGACTCGATCGAGCTGTGGCCGGCCCACTTGGAGGATCGCGGCTGGCGGATCGGCCTGTTCGGCGACGAGGTCGAGAGCATCGTCGAGTTCGACCCGCTCACCGGCAAGACCATCTCCGAGCTGAAGTTCGTGAAGGTCTACGCCAACTCGCACTACGTCACGCCGCGCCCGACGCTGCAGCAGGCGATCAAGGGCATCAAGCACGAGCTGAACAGCCGGATCGAGGAGCTGACCAAGATGGGCCGCCTCATCGAGGCGCAGCGCATCGACCAGCGCTGCACCTTCGACATCGAGATGATCGAGGCGACCGGCGCCTGCAACGGCATCGAGAACTACTCGCGCTACCTCACCGGCCGGAAGCCGGGCGAGCCGCCGCCGACCCTGTTCGAGTACCTGCCCGACAACGCCCTGGTCTTCACCGACGAGAGCCACGTCACCGTGCCGCAGATCGGCGGCATGTACCGGGGCGACTTCCGCCGGAAGGCGACGCTCGCGGAGTACGGCTTCCGGCTGCCCTCCTGCCTCGACAACCGACCGCTGCGCTTCGAGGAGTGGGACGCGATGCGGCCGATGACGGTCCACGTCTCGGCGACGCCCGGCAAGTGGGAGATGGAGCAGACCGGCGGCGTCTTCGCCGAGCAGGTCATCCGCCCGACCGGCCTGGTCGACCCGGTGATCGAGGTGCGCCCGGCCCGCAGCCAGGTGGACGACCTGCTGGGCGAGGTCCGGGAGGTGGCGCAGGCCGGCTACCGGACCCTCGTCACCACGCTCACCAAGCGCATGGCCGAGGACCTCACCGAGTACCTGCACGAGAACAGCGTGCGGGTGCGCTACATGCACTCCGACATCGACACGCTGGAGCGGATCGAGATCATCCGCGACCTGCGGCTCGGCGCCTTCGACGTCTTGATCGGCATCAACCTGCTGCGCGAGGGCCTCGACATCCCGGAATGCGCCCTGGTGGCGATCCTCGATGCCGACAAGGAGGGCTTCCTCCGCTCGGAGACCTCGCTGATCCAGACCATCGGCCGCGCCGCCCGCAACGCCGACGCGCGCTGCATCCTGTATGCGGACACCATCACCGGCTCGATGGAGCGGGCGATGGCCGAGACCGAGCGCCGGCGCGCCAAGCAGCTCGCCTACAACGCGGAGCACGGGATCACGCCGCAGAGCGTGAAGCGCGGCATCGCCGACATCCTGAGCAGCGTGTTCGAGCGCGACCACGTGCAGGTCGATACCGGGCTCGCCAAGGACGCGATCACGGTCGGCCACAATCTCAAGGCCGTGATGGCGGACCTCGAGAAGCGCATGCGGGCGGCCGCCGCCGACCTCGACTTCGAGGAGGCGGCGCGGCTGCGCGACGAGCTCAAGCGGCTCCAGGCGACCGAGCTGCTGGTCTCCGACGACCCGATGGCCCGGCAGGGCGACGTGGAGCGCGAGGCCGGCAAGTTCGGCCGGAAGCCGCCGCGCGGGGGCAGCCGCATCGCCAGGCCCGACCTCGACAATATGGGCCCGGGGACGGACCGGGAGCTGCCGGTGGGCGGCGCGGCGCCGGTCTGGCAGGAGCGGCCGAAGCCGCGCTCGACGCAGGGGCTCGGCGGTCAGAAGCCCAAGTACAAGGGCGGCGGTGGGCGACGGCGGGGCTGACCCGGCCGCCGGGACCTCAGGCGGCCTCGCTGCCGCGGCCGAGGCCTTGTCCCGACCCGGCCTCGCCGGCATCGACGATGGCCTGCGCGATCCGGACCACGAGGACGTGGCAGGCCTCGTCGTAGGCGTGGGAATCCGCGCGGACCGCCGCCTCGACGACGGTCCCCGCCTGCTCGCGCACGATCTCGCGGGCGGTGCGCAGCGCGTCGGCGTAGGGCTCAAACGGTCGGGGCATCGTCGCGCTCCGGAGACGCCGGGCCTGGCCCGGATAGGCGGCTGGAACGAGCCGGGCGACGAAACTGTTCCCCCGGCCGCTGGACGTCGATGCCGCAGCGGCCCAGATCAGCCGCGATGAGTGACGAGCACGCGATGGCCTCAGAGACCAACCCGCCCCCGACCCTCGACGACGAGACCCTGGCCTTCGCGGGCCGGGTCTTCCAGTACGCGCGGATGGGTCACGCCGAGGAGCTCGCCGACCTGTTCGGGCAGGGGCTGCCGGCGAACCTGCGCAACGACAAGGGCGACAGCCTGCTGATGCTCGCCGCCTATAACGGTCAGGCGGAGGCCGCCCGGGTGATCTTGGAGGCCGGCGGCGACCCGGAACTCGCCAACGACCGCGGCCAGACGCCGCTCGCCGGCGCGGCCTTCAAGAACGACCTCGCCGTCGCGCAGCTCCTGCTCCTGCACGGGGCCGCGGTGGACGGGACCGGCGACGGCACCCGCACCGCGCTGATGACCGCCGCCATGTTCGACCGCACCGAGATGGTCGACCTGCTCCTGCAGCACGGCGCCGACCCGGATCGCCGCGACGCCTCCGGCCAGAGCGCCGCCGACATGGCCCGGGCGATGGGCGCCCAGGCGACGCCGGCGCAGCTCGACGGGGCGCCCCGGCGACAGGCGTGAGGCCGCGTCGCGAGAAGACCTGTTCGGGCGCGACAGGCGCCGCACACGGGAGCACGACCTTGTCGCGATGGATCGGGGCCGCCCTGCTGGCCTGCCTTGCCGGAACCGCCTCCCTCGGTACGGCCTCCGCCGCCGAGACGCCCTGGCCGGCCTTCGGGCACGACCCGAGCAACCGCAACTTCTCCGAGCTGACCCAGATCAACCGCGACACGGTCGGCCGGCTGCGTCCCGCCTGGATCTTCCAGACCGGGGTCACCGGCTACTTCCAGGCCCAGCCGGTGATGGTGGACGGCACCCTCTACGTCTCCACGACGCAGAACAACGTCGCCGCCCTCGACGCGAAGACCGGGAAGCCCCTCTGGACCTACATCCACAAGCCGCGCACCGAGAAGATCTTCGGCCCGCCCTCCAACCGCGGGGTCGCGGTGTCGGGGGGCCTCGTCTTCGAGGCGACCATGGACGGGCAGCTCATCGCCCTGGACGCCAGGACCGGCCGGATCGTCTGGGAGAAGGAGGCGGTGCGCCCGGAGGAGGGCGAGACCGAGACCGCCTCGGGCCTCGCCGCGACCCTCGGCGGCAAGCCCGTCCAGGGTTCGAGCCGCCTCGGCTTCAAGATGCCGCCGCTCGTCGCCGACGGGCTCGTCATCGTCGGCGTCACCGGCGCCGGCTACGGCCTCCACATCGAGGACGAGGCGGGCGGCCTCGACGGCGGCTCGGTGGTCGGCATCGAGGGCGGATACGGGCGGCGCGGCTGGCTCGCGGCCTACGACGCGAGGACCGGCGAGGAACGATGGCGCTGGTACGTGACGCCCTCGGAGGGCTGGGAGGGCGGCTTCGTGGAGAAGACCGCCGACGGCACGCCGCTCCACCGCGACATCGCCGCCGAGAAGGCGGCGGCCCCCGCCAACCGCGACGCCTGGCGGGTGGGCGGCGGCTCCCTCTGGATGACGCCCGCCTACGACCCCGATCTCGGCCTGATCTTCCTCGGCACCGGCAACCCGGCGCCGCAGAATTTCGGCCTGTCGCGCCCGGGGGACAATCTCTACACGATGTGCCTCGTCGCCCTCGACGTGAAGACCGGGAAGCTGCGCTGGTACTTCCAGCAGGTGCCACACGACGAGTGGGGCTACGACGTCGCCGCGCCGCCCTTCCTGCTGGACATGCCGGGCGGCGCCAGGGCGGTGGCCTCGGCGAGCAAGACCGGCTGGATCTACGTCCACGACCGCGCCACGGGGAAGCTGCTCGCGCGCTCGGCCCCGCTGATCGAGCAGAAGAACCTGTTCGCGCCGCCGACCCCGCAGGGCACCGTGGTGGCGCCCGGCCCGCTCGGCGCGGTCTCGTGGCCGCCCACCGCCTATGACGGGACGCGCGCCTACGTGCAGGTCCGCCACGGGGCGACGACCTACACGGTGAAGACCGTGCCGGCCGCCGCGGGGCGTCCGGAAATCCGCTACACGGAGACCGGGGAGGCCAGGGGCGAGCCGTCCTTCAGCACGCTCACGGCCGTCGATCTCGCGGACGGCGGCCGGATCGCGTGGTCGGTGCGCGGCGCGAGCCGCCTCTCCGGGGGCACCCTGGCGACCGCCGGCGGGCTCGTCTTCTCGGGCGAGGAGGACGGCCATCTCGACGCCCACGACGCGCGGGACGGCCGGATTCTCTGGCGCTTCCAGTGCGGGGCCGGCATCAGCGGGCCGGCGATGACCTACGCGCTGGACGGCAAGCAGTACGTCGCGGTGGCGGCGGGCGGCGCCTCGTTCACCAGGGCGTCGGGCTTCGGCACCGGCGACGCGCTGCTGGTCTTCGCACTGCCCGATTGACCGCGGCCGGCCCACAGCGCGGACGGATGTCGCGGCGCGCGGGACTCTCGACGCTGCGGCGGGACGGGACGCCCCGGCGCGGCCCCTTGGCTAGTGGGCCACGAAGAGGGACAGCGCGCACAGGGCACTCGCGCCCAGCGCGAACGTCACGTCGGTCCAAGCGAAACGAGCCCTGCCAGGCATGCAGAATCTCCGCGCGAATACCGACCAACAAATTCCCGGACAAGTTGTTGCCGTCCGCTACCGGACAGAAGCCTCGCGGACGGTGGCCGGAGACGTTCGAGGAGGCAGGCCGGGACGGGTACGCTCACGACGCGCGGCCTTCCGCGGCCGGCGCGTGATGTCCGGGCGCCCGGGGCGCTTCAGCCCGCCGCGACGGCGTAGCGGGTGCGCAGGCGCAGGCCGAACACTGCCATCATGAACATGCAGCAGGTGGCGTTGTTGCCGTTGTAGAGCACCGTCTCGAAGGAGGCCGAAACCAGCCCGAGGAACCACAGCCTCAGGAACAGCATGGTCTCCGCGTCGAGGCGCGTCCCGCCGGCCACGCGCTGCAGGTCGCGCACCGGGGCGAGCACGAAGGCCACCACGGTTAGGGCGAGGAACGGCAGGCCGCCGATCAGCGCGGTGTCGAGATAGGCGTTGTGGGCGTGGTCGACGGTGTTGACCCAGGTCAGCGCCTCGGAGCCGGCATACATGGTCCGCTCAGTCATCCAGAAGGCGCCGATCCCCCAGCCGCGCCAGGGCCGGATCGCGATGTTGTCGATGGCGAACTGCCAGATCTCGCTGCGGCCCGTGAAGGTCGCGTCGGTGAGCAGCGAGCCCACCGCCTCCTGGATCGGCGGCGCCAGCACCGAGCCGATCGAGATCAGCGAGAACCCGATCACCGGGCCGAGGAGCAGCAGGCGGCGCAGGAATCCGCCGGTCAGGACCTGGCACAGGCCGGTCACGGCGAGGATCACCGGCAGGAGCAGGATCGCGGTCTTGGAGCCGCTCGCCACCAGGAACCCGGCCGCCAGGAGCACGATCGCCCAGCCGAGGACGCGGCTCGCCACCCTGGCGACGTAGAGGCCCACGATCACCAGGATCACCATGGCGGCACCGGCCTCGTTCTTCTGCGGGAAGATCCCGCGCCAGAGGCCCGGGTGGCTCGGATCGGAATTGACGTCGAAGGCCGAGTGGATCGCGAGGTTCGGCACGAAGGCGACCGCGAGGTAGGAGGCGAGCACGATGACCAGGGCGGACCCGGCCATGGTCAGCGCCAGCTGGCGGGGCGAGCGGGCCACGATCAGCACGCCCGCCGAGAGCATCGCCGCGATGGCGAAGAGCGCGAGCCGCCGCAGCGACAGGCTCGGCTCGACGGAGAGCAGCGCCGTCGCCCCGAGCCAGAGGGCGCAGAGCACGAGGGGGCGGGTCACCAGGGGGCGGAGGTGGCGCACGCCGATCCGGTGGATCGCCGCCGCCATGGCGGCGCCGGCGCTGAGGAACAGGATCTGCGTCAGCAGGCTGCCGTCCTCGGAGGCCGCGAGCATCGACCGGTCGGACAGGTCCTTCAGCCAGACGTGGTTCCAGAGCAGGACGAAGACGGCGCCGTTCAGGAGCACGCGCAGAACGTCCGGCACGTCGCGGCCCGCGACGCCGCGCTGCCGCCCGTCGGCCGGGATCCCGATCGCCGCGTCCGCAGAAGCCATGCCGTCCCACCGCGAGGCCGCGCCGCGCGGCCAGGACCATTCTAGCGGCCCGCAGGTGCGGGGCGATGGAAAATCAGATGTTGCACCCCGCGATCGCGCGATAACCTTGACGCGATGCCGGCGGGGTCAGCGCCGCATCGTGTACTGCGAGCGGCCGGCGGATTGCCGCATCAGGAAGGACGCCATCTCGGCCAGTTCCGGCGCCTTCGAGCGGAAGGTGACGGACAGCGCCAGCAGCGTGTCCTTGTGGTCGAGGCCCGGGTAGAGCCGCTCCTGGACCGGGACGTGCTCGGCCCGCAGCTTGGCGGCGAGGCTGACCGTGTGCCGCGGCTTCACCACGGTGTCGGCGTCGCCGGTCGCCAGGAAGGCGGGGGGCGAGAGCGGGCCCACGAAGGCGACGGGCTGCGTGGCCTCCGGATCGGGCGCCTTGCCGAACACCTTGACGGTGGTGTCCTGGTCGAACGGCAGGAAGTCGTAGGGGCCGGACAGGCCGGCGACGGCCTTGATCACCTTGGGATCGACCCCGGCGGCGATCACGTAGCGCGGGTCGAGGCCGAGCATCACGGCGTTGTAGGCGCCCGCCGAGTGGCCGGCGAGCACGATGCGGCGCGGGTCGCCGCCGTATCCGGCGATGTTGTCGCGCACCCACGCGATGGCCTCGGCGCCGTCCTCGAGGAAGCCGGGGAACGGCGCCTCCGGGTAGAGCCGGTAATCGGGCAGCACCGTGACGAAGCCCTGCGCCGCGAGGGCGTGCCCGACGAAGGCGTAGTCGTCCTTGGCGCCGCTCTGCCAGGAGCCGCCGTAGAAGAACACCAGGACCGGCGCGTTCTCGGCGCCCGCGGTGGGAACGTAGACGTCGAGCCGCCGCCGCGGACCCTCGCCGAAGGGCTGGTCCTTCGCGGCGAGCCGCCCCCCCGGATCGCGCGGGCCGATCGCGTCGAACAGCGCGAGCGGCGAGGCAGCGGTGAAGCCGAACGCGGCGAGCCCGAGGCAGAGGAGGCTAGCGAGCGCGGTGAGGAGACGTGTCATATCCCATCCGGTTGTCCCGACCGGGCCATACCGCACCGCCCTCGGGGCGGATTGATGACGCTCTCGGGGCGGAGCACGAAAAATCAGGTCCGCAGCACGAAGCAGGCGCCGCCGACCTTGCGGATGCGGCCGCACAGGTCGTCGGCCGCCTGCCGGCTCTGCGCCGGGATGCGGATCCGGTAGAAGGCGCGGGTCCCGCGGTTGCGCAGGCGCGTGCCGATGATCATCGGCCGCACCTCGCCGATCACCCCGGCGTAGGCGCTCCGCGCGCGGTTGAAGCTCTGCAGCGCCAGAGCCTTGGAGAAGTTGCCGGCGAGCTGGATGCCCCAGGGGGCGGCCGGCCCCTCGTTGAGGCCGAGGGCGAAGCGGTCGCCGCGCGACGGGACGCGCAGGCTGGCGGTGACCTGCAGGCAGGTCTGCGGCGCTTCCGGCTTGGTCTCCCTCTTGGCCTCCTTCTGGTCCGTCGCGTCCTTCTCACCCTTCGCCTCGGACTTGCTGTCGGACCTGCCGTCGGACGTGGCGGGCGCGCCGCCCTCCGGGAACTCGATCGCCTTGCCGGGGCCGGTCCGCCAGTCGTCCACCGGCTGGCCCGTGATGTTGGCCACGTAGGCCCGCGTCTCGGCGGGCAGGCCGCCGTCGCCGGCGAGCCACTTGCTCACCCGCGCGGCGCCGCCGTTATAGGCCGCGGCGGCGAGGCCCAGATTGCCGAACTGGGTCCTCAGGTCGGCGAGCAGGTGGGCCGCGTGCGGGATCGCCTGCTCGGGATCGAACGGGTCGAGGAGGCCGCGCTCCCGGGCGGTCCCGGGCATGAACTGCGCGACGCCCTGCGCGCCGGCCGGGCTCACCACCCCGACGCGAAAACTGCTCTCGCGCCAGATCAGGCGCGTCAGGAACGGCACCGGCAGGCCGCGGGCCTTGGCCGAGTCGTCGATGAGGCGGCACAGGGCCTGCTCGACGGTCTCGGTCGCCCCCTCGGACGGGGCGGCCGCGGCCGGCTGCGCGCAGGCGAGGGCGATGAGCAGCGCGCCGAGGCGCAGGGGCGGGGCGGTCACGCCGCGCATGTAGCGACGCGCGGGGTAGGATCAATCCGCACGGCCAACCTTCCTGGGGGAACATCCGGCGCCGGCGCACGAGCGTTGCACCTTTGCACACTGGCGCGACCGGGCCGCGCCGTCGTAGCGTCCCGGGCTCAGAGAGCCGCCTCCGACGCGGCCCCACGGGAGGAACCGTCGATGTCCGATCCGGCAACCCTGCGCGGCCTGTCAGGCCTGAGCCCGGCGCCGGCCCCGCTCAGGGGCTCGGCGCTCGTGATGATCGACCTGCAGCAGACCTACCGGGAGGGCGTGATGCGGCTCGACGGCGTCGAGCCCGCGCTCCGCGAGGCGGCGGCGCTCCTGCGACGGGCGCGCGAGGCCGGGATCCCGGTGATCCATGTCCGCCACGATGCCGGGCCGGGCTCGCCCTACGACGTGACCGCCCCGATCGGCCAGATCAGCCCGGAGGTGGCGCCGCAGGGCGACGAGCCGGTGATCACCAAGGCCTATCCGAGCTCCTTCGTGGGCACCGACCTCCAGGCGCGGCTCGAGCAGACCGGCGTGAAGGACGTCGTCCTGGCGGGCTTCATGACGCATATGTGCGTCAACTCCACCGCCCGGAGCGCCTTCAACCTCGGATTCCGCCCCACCGTCGTGGCGGCCGCCACGGCGACGCGGGACCTGCCCGGGCCGGACGGCGCCGTGGTGCCGGCGGCCCAGCTCCAGGCCGCGAGCCTCGCGGCCCTCGGCGACCTGTTCGCCGTGATCGCGCGCGGGCAGGGCGATATCCCCGACTGAGACAGCGGACCGCTCCCGGCACCGGTCGAGGCCGCGCGATCAGGCCTGGAGCCGCCCGATCTCGGCGATCACCGCCCCGAGGCCCGGCCGCCCGTCGGGATCCGGCCCGGTGCAGGCCCGCGCCAGGGCGCGCAGGGAGTCCGGCGGCGCCGCGCAGCGGTCGAGCAGCTCGCCGATCAGGATGCCGACGGCGCGGACCTCGACCCGCGCCAGCGCCGCGCCTTGCGGCCCGTCCGGCAGGGCCGAGGCCGCCCCGAAATCGCTGAGCACGGCCGCGCCGGTCCCGGCATCCCAGAGCGTGTTGTGGGCGTAGACGTCGCCGTGCAGCAGGCCCCGCCCGTGCAGGTGCGCCACCGCCTCGGCCACGGCGCGGGCGATCCGCAGGACCGTGTCGGCGCCGAGGCGCAGGTCCGGGTCGTAGACGTCGCGGCTGCAGCTCGCGAGGCTCGGCGGCCCGGCGAGCGCGCGCCAGTGCGCCGGCAGGAGCCGGAGCAGCAGGCCGCGGGCACCGTCGGGATGGCCCTCGAGCCGGCCGAGCGCGCCCGTGAGGGCCGGGTGCGTCCCGGCGGCAAGGCAGGCCTCCATCTCCCGCTCGGGCAGGCCGTCGCTGGTCATCGCGCCCTTGAACAGCTTCAGGGCCACGTCCTCCCCGCCGGCCGGTCCCCGCCACCGCGCCCGGTGGACGCGCCCCGAGGCGCCCTCGCCGAGCAGGTCGCCGAGGGTCAGGTCCGTCCACGGCACCGCAGGGGCCGCCACCGGCGCCGTCGCCGGCTCGGCGGGGTTGCCGGCGTAGGCGATCCAGGCGAGGCGGGGCAGGCGTGCGAGCCACGGCGGCAGCGCGGCGAGACGGTTGCAGGCGAGCCGGATCAGCTCGAGGTCGCCCGCCCCCGACAGGCTGTCGGGCAGCGCCGTGAGCCGGTTGCCCGCCAGCATCAGCTTCTGCAGGCGCGGCCGCTCGCCGAGGGCGGCGGGCAGCTCCGCGATCGCGTTGTCGGTCAGGGTCAGCCAGCGCAGGTCGCGCGGCAGCGACTCCGCCGGGACCTCGCGGATGCCGCAGCCGCGGAAGCCCAGCTGGCTCAGCGCCGGGCAGGCGCCGAGCACCGGCGGCAGGCGCGGGAACGGGTTGCCGGAGCAGAACAGCACGCGCAGGCGGTGGAGGCGGCCGAGATCGTCCGGCAGGTCGGTGAGGCTGCCCCGGCCGAGATCCAGCACCTCGAGGGTGTCGGCGAGGGCGAAGACCTCGCGCGGCACCTCCGTCAGGCCGTCGGGCAGCCGCAGCTCGCGCGCGCCGCCGAGATCGCCGCGCCGCAGGGCGGCGAGGGTTTCGCGCCGGTCCAAGCCTCAGCCCCGCTTGAAGAACGCGTCGGCCGCGCCCTGCGCCGCCTGCTTGGCGGCCCGCGCCGCCTCGAGCCGGGCGATCTCGGCGCGCAGGAGCGCGACGCGCTCGTCGAGATCCCCGAGCGAGAGCGTGTCGAGGGGCTGCCCGATCTCGTGGGCCACGGCCTTGCGCGGCCGGTCGTCGTCGTCCCGCACGTCGTGTCCTCCCTACAGGAACGGTGTTCCGGCCCCGTCCCAGGCGAGGCCGAGACGGGCCGCCACGGTGGCGCCGATATCCGCGAAGGTCTCCCGTCGGCCGATCGGCCGGCCGGCCACGCCGGGGCCGAAGGCCAGCACCGGGACCTGCTCGCGGGTGTGGTCGGTCCCGGTCCAGGTCGGATCGTTGCCGTGGTCGGCCGTGATCACCGCGAGGTCGCCCGGTGCCAGCGCCGCCAGGATCTCGGGGATCCGCGCGTCGAACGCCTCCAGCTCCGCGGCGTAGCCCGGCACGTCGCGACGGTGGCCGTGCTCCGTGTCGAAATCGACGAGGTTGACGAAGATCAGGCCGCCCTCCGGCAGCGTCGCCAGCGCGTCGAGCCCCGCCGTCACGCAGGCCGCGTTCGGGCCCGGCCTGATCTCGCGCCCGGTGGCGCGGTGTGCGAAGATGTCGCCGATCTTGCCGACGCTCACGACCGCGCGGCCGGCCGCCTCGGCGCGGTCGAGCAGCGTGCGCCCGGGCGGGGCGACGGCGAGATCCTTGCGGTTGCCGGTCCGGCGGAAGCCGGTCTCCGGCGCGCCGATGAAGGGCCGGGCGATCACCCGGCAGACGCGGTAGGGGTCGCACAGGCGGCGCGCCACCCGGCACAGGTCGTAGAGCCGCTCCAGCCCGAACGCCTCCTCGTGGGCGGCGATCTGGAACACGCTGTCGGCCGA
Organism: Methylobacterium sp. Leaf361; assembly: GCF_001424445.1. Classification (NCBI taxonomy): domain Bacteria; kingdom Pseudomonadati; phylum Pseudomonadota; class Alphaproteobacteria; order Hyphomicrobiales; family Methylobacteriaceae; genus Methylobacterium; species Methylobacterium sp. Leaf361. The sequence continues at coordinate 190,852 of NZ_LMPY01000012.1, forward strand.
GGTGTAGCAGACCGGCCGGCCGGTCCGGAGATGCTCGGCGCCCAGCGCGTCGATGATCGCGACCCCGGGCGCGTGGCAGTCGCCCAGGATGCCCGGGAGGCCGCCCTCGGCGACGAGCGCGCGGACCAGCTCCGGTGGGAAAGCCGGCCGGGTATCGGGGAAATGCCCCCAGGGCTCGGTCAGGGGCAGGCCGGCGATCTCCCAGTGGCCGGAGGGCGTGTCCTTGCCGGCGGCCGTCTCCACCGCGTGGCCGTAGGCGCCGCGCGGCGGGCCGGCCGGGGCGAGGTGCGGCGGGATCCGGCCCGAGGCCCCGGCGGCGGCCAGGCCGAGCCCGAGTTCGGCGAGGTGGGGCAGGCGCAGGGGGCCCGCGCGCAGCCCCGCCCGGTCGCCGCGGCCCTCCGCGCAGCGCTCGGCGATGTGCCCCAGCGTGTCGGACCCGGCATCGCCATACGTGTCCGCGTCCGGGGCCCCGCCGATGCCCACGGAATCGAGGACGATGATGAGCGCCCGCGCCACGGTCAGGCGGGCTCCAGCTCGGCGGGGGCGTCGCTCTCGAGGGCGAAGGCGGCCTTGAACAGGGCGCGGGTGTAAGGCGTCTGGGGGTTCGCGAAGATCGTCTCCGCGGCGCCCTCCTCGACCACGCGGCCGTTCTGCATGACGATCACGTAGTTGGCGAGCGCCCGCACCACCTTCAGGTCGTGGCTGATGAACAGGTAGGCGAGGCCGCGCTCGCGCTGGAGGTCGCGCAGCAGGGTCACGATCTGCGCCTGGACCGAGCGGTCGAGGGCCGAGGTCGGCTCGTCGAGGACGACGAAGCGGGGATTGAGCACCATCGCCCGCGCGATGGCGATGCGCTGGCGCTGGCCGCCGGAGAACTCGTGCGGGTAGCGGTCCATGGCGGCCGGATCGAGCCCGACATCGGTGAGCGCCTTGGCGACCACGGCCCGGCGCTCCGCTCGGGAGCGCGCCGTGCCCTGGACCACCAGTCCCTCGGCGACGATGTCGGCCACCGACATGCGCGGCGACAGGGAGCCGTAGGGATCCTGGAAGACCACCTGCATGTCCTTCCGCAGCGGGCGCATCTGCGCCGCGCCGTAGCCGTCGATTGCCTTGCCGAGGAAGACGATCGGGCCCTCCGAGCCCGTGAGCCGCAGGAGGGCGAGGCCGAGGGTTGTCTTGCCCGAGCCGGACTCGCCGACGACGCCGACGGTCTCGCCGGTCCGGACCCGCAGGGAGACGCCGTCCACGGCCCTGACGTGGCCGGTGGCGCGCCGGAGCAGGCCCGACTTCAGCGGGAACCAGACCTTCAGGGGGCCGGCCTCCAGGAGCGGGGCGGCGTCGGCCGGGACGGGGTTGGCCCGGCCCTTCGGCTCGGAGGCGATCAGGCGGCGCGTGTACGCGTGCTGCGGATCCGCGAAGACGGCCTTGGTGGCGCCGGCCTCCACGATCTTGCCCTTCAGCATCACGCAGACGCGGTCGGCGATCCGCTCGACGATGCCGAGATCGTGGGTGATGAACAGCATCGCCATGCCGAGGCGCTTCTGCAGGTCGGCGAGCAGCGCCAGGATCTGCGCCTGCACGGTCACGTCGAGGGCCGTGGTCGGCTCGTCGGCGACCAGGAGGTCCGGCTCGCAGGCGAGGGCCATAGCGATCATCACGCGCTGGCGCTGGCCGCCGGAGAGCTCGTGCGGGTAGGCGCCCATGCGCCGCTCGGCATCGCGCAGCCCTACGAGCTCCAGAAGCTCCAGGATCCGCCGGCGCGCCGCCTTGCCGGCGAGGCCGCGGTGCAGGCCGAGCACCTCGCCGATCTGCCGCTCGATCGTGTGGAGCGGGTTCAACGAGGTCATCGGCTCCTGGAACACCATGGTGATGTCGGCGCCGCGCACGTCCCGCATCGCCCGCTCGGGCAGCCGCGCGAGGTCGCGGCCCGCGAACAGGATCCGCCCGTCCTGGCGGGCCGCGGGGTCGAGGAGGCGCAGGATCGCCAGCGCGGTCACCGACTTGCCGGACCCCGATTCGCCCACGAGCGCGACGGTCTCGCCGCGGCGGATGGTGAAGGAGACGCCGTCGACCGCCACGGTCTCGCCCTCCCGCGCGCGGAACGCCACGGAGAGGTCCTCGACGGCGAGGAGCGGCTGGGGATCGGCCTCTGACATGGACCCCTTATAGCGCGCCCGGCCCCGGACCCTAGCCCGCTCGGACGCCGCACGGGGCGGGCCGGCACGACGCGGCCGGACGGGCCGGCCGGCGGTCCCGGAAGGTCGGCCCTGCGTCCGGCCGGGCCCGGACCTAGCGCAGCGGCGCCCCGGGATCGATCGCCGGCAGCTCGTTCGCCGGGAGCCCCGTTCCCGCCTGGGCCTGCGGTCCGGCCGCGCCGCGGGCGCGGTTGGCGAGGGCGACGGTCAGGCGCTCGGCGGTCTCGGGCTGCATCACCGCCAGGACCTCGGACATCTTGCGGGGGTTCATGGCCAGCACGATCGGGACCAGCACGTCGAGCCCGAGCCGGTCGAAGACCCGGGCGGCGTCCTTGGGCTTCATCGCCTCGTACATCGTGACGATGTTCTTCAGGGCCTGCTTCTCGGCATCCTCCTTCGCCTTCGCGACGGCGTCGACCTTGTCCTCGGCCTTCTTGAGGTCGCCGAGCCCGGTCTCGAGCTTGCGCTCGGCCTCGCCCAGCATCTTCTCGCGCAGCTCGAGCTCGTCGCTCTTCTGACGCAGGGCGTCGCGCCGGGCACCGAGCTTCTCCAGGAGCAGGCGCTCGGTGGGCGAGGCCGAGCTCCCGGCCGCGGGCGGTGCGGACTGGGCCGGGGCCAGGGGAGGGGCCGACGGCTGCTCGGGCGCGGCTGCCGGCGCCTCCTTGGCGCCCACCGAACCGGTCGTCACCGGATCGAAGGGCTCGAAGCCGGTGCGCGCCCGGGCGACCGCGCGCCCGTAATCCGGCAGCGCCGCGCTCTCCGGCAGGCCGGCCTGCAGCAGGCTGAGCAGCTTGAGCACGAGCAGCCCACCGGCCGCGAGCGCCACGGCGTCGATGAGGCGCAGCCGAAACTGCCGGACGGGCTTCCGGCGCGCGCGCCGCTCGGGCGTCGCGGCGCGGCGTATCCGCTCCTCGGGATCCGGCTTCGGCGGCGGGATCTTCGGGGCCTTGACCCCGGTCACGCGGCGCGCGCCCGGACGCGGGCGAGGGCGCGCTCGCTCATGGCGAGCGCCGCCGCGGCCGCCACGCCGAGGCGCTCCCCGTTCGGACTGGCGTGCTCCGGCCGGCGCTCGGCCGGGATCTCCGGCGCGCGCGTCGGCTCGGGGACCGCCTGCGGCGCGGGCCTCGGCTCGGGCGCGGGCTCGGGACGGACCGGCACGGCGCGCATCTGCGCCACGATGGCCCCGATGCGGGTGATCACGCCCTCGCCGGCCTCGACCTGCAGCCGCAGCTCGCCGGCGCGGATCGTGGCGGTCTCCAGGCTCGCGTTCAGGGTGCGGTCGCCCTCGTCGATCGCCGCCCGCAGGCCCGCGATGGCCCGCTCGGCCGTGCCGGTCGCGACCATCAGGTCGCCGATGGTCTGGCGGAGGGCGGCCTCGTCGCCCTTCATCTGGCCGATGCGGCGCGAGAGCCGGAGGGACGTGACGATGGTCGCCGCCAGGAGGACGGCGACCAGGATGTCGGCCGCGAGGGTGACGAAGAGACTCATGACCGGACCCTCATCGGCACTAATTGTCCGAGCGGTTGTTCATCGAGGCCTCGTAGGCCTGGATCGTCGTGCGCGAGCGGCGCAGCGGCCGGGTGACCTGGACGGCGATGTGGCCGTCGACCCGGCCGATCCGCCCCTGCGTCAGCGCCCAGTCGCCGCAGCGCACGGTGATGAGGTCCGAGGGCTTGGCCTCGAACATCAGCGTCTCGCCGACCTTCAGGCTCATGACCTGCTTCAGCGGCAGCATCATCTCGTGCAGCACCGCGTCCATGGTCACGTCGGCCTGCCAGATCTCGGTGGCGAGATGGCCCTCCCAGACGTGGTCGCGGCCGAGCTTCTCGCCCATGAAGCTCTGGGTCAGCAGCTCCCGGATCGGCTCGATCGTCGCGTACGGGAACAGGATCTGCAGCATGCCGCCGCGCCCGTCGACATCGAGGCGCAGGCTGATCAGGATCGCGGCGTTGCCGGGCCGCGTGATGGTGGCGAAGCGGGGGTTGGTCTCGATCCGGTCGATGCCGAAGCTCACGGGCGAGAGCGGCTGGAACGACATCTCGAGATCGCCCAGCACGATCTCGACGAGGCGGCGCACCAGCGTCATCTCGATGGCGGTGAAGGGCCGGCCGTCGAGGCGGCTCGACGAGCCGCCGCGCTTGCCGCCGAGCAGCAGGTCGAAGGTCGCGTAGGCGAGGTTCGAGTCGACCGTGACGAGGCCGGAATTCTCCCACTGCTCGGCCCGGAACACGCCCAGCAGCGTCGGCAGCGGGATCGCGTTCAGGTAATCGCCGAAGCGCACCGAGGTGATGTTGTCGAGGGTCACCTCGACGTTGTCCTGGAACAGGTTGCGCAGGGAGGTCGACAGCAACCGGATCATCCGGTCGAAGACGATCTCCAGCATCGGCAGGCGTTCGTACTGGACGACGCCCGAATCGACGATGGCCTGCACGCCCCCGGCCCCGGAGGCCGAGAGCTCGCGCATGGAGAAGCCGAGGACGCCGTCGATCTCGTCCTGGTTGAGCACCCGGTCGTTGCCGGCGAGCTCGGGGAGGTTGTCGCTCTCCCCGTCCTCGATCATCGTCGCCCATTCGGCGGCGACGTCGCCCGCGTTGCGCGTGGTGCCCTGCTCGGCGAGCGCCGCGCCCCACTCCTCGGCCAGCGACGTGTCGCCGCCCTCGGCCCCCTGCTCCAGGAGGGCTGCCGACCAGTCGTCCTCGGGGAGTTCGTCCTCGGGTTCCATCAGGCGTGCTCGATCGGGGCCCGGCGCGGCGCGGCGCGCGATGGACGGGACGGGGTCGCGGGCGCGCTCACTGGACGATCACGTCCTTGAACAGCACCGCGTCGACCTTGGCGGGGTACAGGGCGATGTTGATCCGGCGCAGAAGCTCCTCGCGCAGCCGGAACAGGCCCATCGAGTTGGTGATGTCGCTCGCGCGCAGCTCGCGCATGTAGACCTGCAGCGCGTCCTCGACCCGCGGCATCAGGGGCTTCACCTCCTCCTCGACCTTGGCGTCCTTCAGCTCCAGCGAGATCCGGACCTTCGCGTACTTGGCCTTGTCCTGGGGCAGCTCGGGAGAGAGGTTGAGGAGCATCTCGCGCACGTCGACGAAGACCACGGCCTTCTTGGCGTCCGGGCCGGCGCCCTTGGCGTCGCCGTGCCCGCCGCCATGGCCGCCGCCCTGCGCGGCTTCCTTGCCGTCGCCCTGGCCGCCGCCGCGCATCATCAGGAAGGCGCCCGCGCCGCCGCCCGCGATCAGGACCGCGAGGGCCACCATGATCATGAGCTTCTTCTTGCCCTTCGGGGCGCCCTCGGCTTTGGCCTCGCCGTCCTCGGCGGAAGCCTTTTTCGGCGTCTTGGCCATGGAATAATGCTCTCTCGCGGGAGACCGCGCGCCAGGTACACCTGGATATCGGAGCATCACGGTTAACGCGCCGTTAAGGAGGCAATTCCTGCCGGGTCAGGTTTGCCGCGGCGCAGCCCCCGCGCCGCCGCGACACGCGAGCGTCGCTAACCAAGTCCCTGTCACACCGCTAAAATTTGCCGCAGACGGGTTTGGCACAGCGGATGCTGAATGGATCGTTGCCGCCTCCGCGGCCCGCGAGTCCCAGAGTCCACGATGCAGAATGCCCTCTTCGTCGGCGTGTCGAGCCAGATGGCGCTCCAGCGGGAGCTGGACGTGATCGCCAACAACATGGCGAACGTCTCGACCACGGGCTTCAAGGCGCGGAGCACTCGCTTCGAGGAATACCTGATGCCGGTGGCGAGCGCGGATTCGTTCGCCCGGCCCGACCGGCGCCTGTCCTACGTCATCGACCAGGGCACCAGCCTCGACCTCGGGCAGGGCCCGATCGAGCAGACCGGCAACCCGCTCAACGTGGCGGTCAAGGGCGCGGCCTTCATCGCCGTGCAGTCGCCCCAGGGCGAGCGCTACACCCGGAACGGCGCCTTCGAGCTCGACGCGCAGGGCACGCTCGTCACCAGCGACGGCTACAAGGTCGTGGGCGAGGGCGGCCCGATCAGCATCAACCCGCAGGAGACCGGCCTCGCCATCGGCCCCGACGGCACCGTGTCGACCAACCTCGGCATCCGCGGGCGGATCAAGCTCGTCACCTTCGCCAACCCGCAGCGGCTGACCAACGAGGGGACCAACCTCTACGCCTCGCCGGAGCCCGCCCGCCCCGCCGGGATCGACGGGCGCCTGGAACCCGAGTCGCTGGAGCGCTCCAACGTCCGCCCGGTGATCGAGATGACCCGGCTCATGGACGTGAACCGGACCTACGCCATGGTGTCGAGCATGATCTCGCGCCTCGACGACCTGCGGGGCACGGCGATCCGCCGCCTCGCCGACGTCGCCTGAGGAGGCCTGACCGATGCGCGCCCTCTACTCCGCCGCCACCGGCATGGCGGCCCAGGAACTCAACGTCCAGGTCATCTCCAACAACATCGCGAACCTGCGCACCACCGGCTACAAGCGCCAGCAGGTGCACTTCCAGGATCTGCTCTACCAGAACATGCGCCGGGCCGGCGCCTCGACCTCGCAGCAGAACACCCAGCTCCCGGCGGGCCTCAGCCTCGGCTCGGGCGTGAAGACCACCTCCACGGCCCGGGTGATGTCGCAGGGGACGCTGTCCTCGACCGAGAAGGATTACGACGTCGCGATCCGCGGCGACGGATTCTTCCGGGTGACGCTGCCGGACGGCCGCACCGCCTATTCCCGCGACGGCTCCTTCGACCTCTCGGCCCAGGGCCAGCTCGTCACCCGCGACGGCTACCTGCTCGATCCGGCGATCACCGTGCCGCAGAACGCGACGTCCGTGACGATCAGCGCCACGGGCGTCGTGCAGGCGAACATCCCGGGCCAGACGGCGCCGCAGGCGCTGGGCCAGTTCCAGCTCTCGCGCTTCGTCAACAAGGTCGGCCTCGAGTCGATCGGCGACAACCTGTTCGTCGAGACCGCCGCCTCCGGGCAGGCGATCAGCGGCCTGCCGGGCGCCGACGGCTTCGGCAACCTCCAGCAGAGCTACCTGGAGGAGGCGAACGTGAACGCCGTCACGGAGATCTCGTCCCTGATCGCCGCGCAGCGCGCCTACGAGATGAACTCGAAGGTCGTCACCGCCGCCGACCAGATGCTCTCCACCACCACGCAGATGTTCCGCAGCTAACCGCGCGACCCGCACCCCGCTTCAGGTCCCTGAACATGTATGCCGGCATGCATCCCGACCCGCTCGATCCCGACTTCGGGACCCTCGACCTGCCCCGCATCGCCGCGGGGGCCGGGGACGACATCAGCCCGATCGTGCGGCGCGTCCCGCGGCGGGTAATGCCCCTCGGCGCCGCCGTCATCCTGCGCGCGCTGCTGGCCTTCCTCACCTTCGCGGCCCTCGGCGCCCTGGCGATCCCGGCCATGGCGCGGGCGGAGGGCCTGCGGCTGCGCGGCGACGTCACCGCCCGGGGCGACGTCCTGACGCTCGCCGATCTCGTCGAGGGCGCGCCCGAGCGCCTGGCCACGCGCCCGCTGTTCCGCGCGCCCAGCCTCGGCGCCACCGGGACGATCCAGACCCGCCGCATCCTCGACGCGGCCTCCGCCCTGGGCCTCAGCGGCCTGGAGACCGGCGGCCGGCTGCAGATCGCCGTGCAGCGCGCCGCCCGCCGCCTCGGGCCGCCGGAGATCGAGGCGGCGCTCAAGCGCGGCCTCGAGACCGGCTACGGGCTCAACGCCCAGAACATCGCGGTCCGCCTCGACGGCGACGGACCGACCCTGCTGGCGCCGCTGGACCTCGAAGGGCAGGCCGCGGCCCTGGACCTGACCTACGATCCGCGGACGCGCCGCGTCGCGGGCCTCGTCACCCTCGGCGAGCGGCAGGTCTCGCTGCGCGTCTCCGGCGTAGTCGTGGAGCTGCGCGAGGTGGCGGTGCTCACCCGGAACCTCAACCGCGGCGAGCCGGTCAGAGAGGGCGACGTCGCCCTGGAGCGGCGCCCGCGCGAATCCGTCGCCCCCGACGCGCAGGGCAGCGCCACGACCATCCTCGGCGAGGTCGCGCAGAACACCCTCACGGCCGGCACCGTGCTGCGGGTCACCGACACGGCCCCGCCCGACCTGGTCGCCCGCGGCGAGAACGTGACCATCGTGTACGAGACGCCGAGCATCAGCCTGTCGATGCGCGGCCTGTCGAACGATTCCGGCCGCATGGGCGCCGTCGTCAACGTCGTCAACGTCGCCTCCAAGAAGGTCCTGCAGGCCACCGTGATCGGCCCCGGCCGGGTCTCGGTGAGCCCCAGCCCCGCGGCCCGGCAGGCCGCCGGCGCCGCCCCCGTCCAGGCGACCGCCTCCCTGCGCTGACCGCCCGCCCTGCACGCGTCGAAGAGTGATAGCCCGATGGCCCGTCGCACCGTCCTGAACCCGCTCGCCGCCGCCCTGATCGCCGGCGCGCTCGGCGCCTGCAACACCGCCGACCGCCTCTCGCAGGTCGGCCTGACCCCGGCCCTGTCGGCGATCGAGGACCCGACCGCGCAGCCGGGCTACAAGCCGGTGCGGATGCCGATGCCGGACGTGCAGCCGGTCTCGTACGCGCCGAACTCGCTGTGGCGCACCGGCTCCCGCGCCTTCTTCAAGGATCAGCGCGCCGCCAAGCTCGGCGACATCCTGACCGTGAAGGTCAAGGTCACCGACCAGGCGAACATCAGCAACGAGACCAAGCGCTCCCGGGCCAACACCGAGAGCTTCGGCCTGCCCAACGCCCTGGGCCTGGAGAACAACGCGGTCGGCAAGTCCTTCGGCGTCGGAAGCACCGCGCTGCTCTCCGCCACCTCGGCCATGGCCAATGACGGTGCCGGCTCGGTCCAGCGCACCGAGTCCGTCCTGACGAACGTCGCCGCGGTGGTGACCCAAGTCCTGCCCAACGGCAACCTCGTGGTCGAGGGCAAGCAGGAGATCCGGGTCAATTTCGAGGTGCGCGAGATGATCGTCGCCGGCGTGGTGCGGCCGGAGGACATCGAGTCCGACAACACCATCGACTCGGCCAAGATCGCCCAGGCGCGCATCGCCTACGGCGGCCGGGGCCAGATCACCGACGTGCAGCAGCCGCGCTACGGCCAGCAGCTCGTCGACATCCTGCTGCCGTTCTGAGGCACCTCAGGACGGCTCCTCCGGCTCCGGCCCGCGCGTCACGTCGAGGCCGGAACCGGCGCCGGGGGGCGGGCCGACCTTGACCGGCGCGCCGGTGCGGGCGGCCTCGTAGATCGCCTCCATCAGGACCTGGTCCTGCAGCCCCTCCTCGCCGGGCGTGCGGGGCCGCAGGTTCTCCTGGATGCAGCGCGCGAAGTGGTCCAGCTCCAGGGCGAACTGGTTCTTCGGGCTCAGGACCTTCTCGTCCCGGGCGGCGTTCCTGCCGTCGCGGTGGCCGATGTAGAGACGCTGGCCCTGGTAGGCGAAGGCGTTCTGGAGATCGACGGAGGCGGTCCCGGTGTGCAGCGTCAGGCTCCGCGCCTCGTAGACCCCGTAGCTCGTCAGGCACTGGGCGATCACGCCGGACGGGAAGTGGAGGGTGAAGCTCGCCGTCTCCTCGACCTCGCGGTACTTGGGATCGTCCGGCGGCGAGTGGATCTGGGCCTGGATCAGGTTCGGCTCCTCGCCGAGAACCGCGCGGGCGGTGTTCAGGCAGTAGAGCCCGATATCCGGCAGCGAGCCGCCGCCCGCCAGCGCCTTCCGCAGACGCCACTGCTCCGGCAGACCCGTGGTCTGGCCGTTGAACGCCTGGATCAGCCGCGGCCGGCCGAACTCGCCCGATCGCGCGAGCTTGATCACGGCCCGGTTGTGGGGCTCGTACTGGCACCGGTAGGCGATCATCAGCTTGACGCCGGCCTTCGCGCAGGCCGCGATCATCTCCCGGCACTCGTCCGAGGTCACCGCCATCGGCTTCTCGCAGAGCACCTGCTTGCCGGCCGCGGCGGCCGCCACGACGTTGTCCCGGTGCACGCCGTTCGGCGTGACGATGTAGACCGCCTGGACGTCGGGGTTGGCCTTCAGCCGATCCCACGCGTCGTAGCCGTAGACGGCGTCGTCTGGCAGCCCGTACTGCCGCGCCACGAGCTTCGCCTTGTCGGGCGAGCCCGACATCACCGCCGCGAGACGGGCGCGCTTGCTCTCGCCGAACGCCGGCAGGATCTCGTCGAGGCTCAGGCGCCCGAGACCCACCACGCAGTAGCCGACGCGCTGGCCCGGCGGCTGCGGCGCCGGGCTCGGGGCGGGCGGCCGGTCGCCCGGCCCGCGCCAGTTCGGGAACATCACCTTTCCGCCCTGCACGGCGCCGGTATCGGCCGGGACCGCGGGCGCCGGCGGGGCGGCCTGCGCGCCGCCGCCGGCCGCGGCGCCGGCCAGGGCGCCCCCGGCCGCGAGGAGAGTGCGTCGTGAGAGCCGGGTGTCGTCCGCCATGTGCCTCGCCGTGTCGCCGGATCGGGAGGGCCGCGCCTGGGGCGCCGCCCGCGCCGGGAGCCGCCGGATGGCGGAACCGCGCCCTCAGTGAACGCGACCCGGCTCCGGGCTGTTTCCGTCGAGGAGCGCGGCGCGCAGACGCGCCACCTCCGCCTCGCTGGCGGCGAGCCGGCGCGCGACCGCCTCGGGCTCCGTCGCCGCGCGGGTCTCGGCGAAGCCGAGGCCGACCGACTCGCCCGCGCGCCAGGCCACGAAGGCGCGCCGGGTCTCGCCGCGACAGGGGATGAACAGCTCGACGCAGTCGGGGAGCACGGCCTCCGCCGGCAGCCGGACCCGCGCCCCGTCGAGGGACACGTCGCGGACCGTGCAGTCGATCTCCGGGAGGAAGGCCGCGACGCGCAGCCGCCCGCCCAGGCAGACGCGGCGTCGGGCAGTGCGGCGGCGCTCGACCACGATCGTCTGACCCTGACGGTTTCGGTTGCGGGGACAACCGCCATCCAGCCCAAACGGCCCCCGCCCGTCCAATTTAACCGTCTGTTTACCTTAACAGCAGGTTCAGGCGGGCGGCGGCGGGTCGGGCGCCTCGACCTCGCCGCGGCGCTGCAGCTGCAGGGCGACGAACCAGCACAGGGACGCCCAGGCGGCGCCGATGCACCAGCCGGCCAGGACGTCGCTCGGCCAGTGCACGCCGAGATAGATGCGGCTGATGCCGACGAGCAGCGTCACGCTCACCCCGAGCGCCAGGACCAGCGCCTTGGCGCGGCGGTTGCGCTCGATCCGGGCGATCAGGGTCGCCAGGGTCAGGTAGGCGATCGCCGACATGGTGGCGTGGCCGCTCGGGAAGCTCGCCGTGAACACCTCCATGCCGTGGGGCACGAGGTCCGGCCGGGGCCGATGGTAGAAGATCTTCAGCACCGTCGAGACCAGCTCGCCGCTCCCCACCGCGGCGAGGACGTAGAGACCGATGCGTCGGCGCCCGGACACGCCGAGATAGGCCGCCACCGCGCAGGTCAGGAACAGCACGGTGAAGACGCTGCCGAGCCCGGTGATGTCGCGCATCGCCTCCTCGAGCCAGGGCGGCCCGATCGGGTCGGCGAGATCGGCGGGATTGCGCAGGGCGAGCAGGATCCGCCGGTCGAGGGCCGCGGTGGAGCCCTCGCCGACCTCGTGGGCGAGGTAGAAGAACCCGTAGCCGAGGATGCTCAGGCAGAGCAGGGCGACGAGGGGACCGACCTCGTTCAGGCGCAACCGCAGCCAGACCGCCATCGCGGGCTCGATCAGCCGGTTCTGCCGCAGGTTGCCCGGCGCCCTCATGGCGCGGTCTCCCGGTGCGCGTCGACATCCATCAGGCATTCTCTCCGAAGGGCAGGCGGGCGACGGCGTCCCAGGGGCCGCCGCGGTAGCGCCAGAGCAGGGTGCCGGGGGCGGTGAACCGGAACGGCACGAACCCCGCCGACAGGTCGGCGTGCAGCGCCCGGGCCGTGTCCGGCGACACCTTGTTCTGCACCGTGACGTGCGGGCGCCAGCCCTGCCGGTCCTGGGCGGTGAGGTGGGCCGCGAATTCCTGCGCGAGGCGGCCCCGGAAGCGCGCCAGCGCGTCGGAGTCGAGCGCGTAGGCGACGCCGCGGCCGGTGAAGCGCAGGCCGGTCACCGCGACCTCCGGCGGCGGCACCGTGCGGGCGAGGGCGGTGATCGCCTCGATCACGCCCCGCTCCCGGTCGCCCGGCAGGTGGTGGAACAGGGTCGCGTGCGCCGGGATGCGGTTCAGGGCTTCCGGGAAGTGGCGGCGCCGCTCGCCGTCGAACCGCGCGAAAGTCGGCTCGTCGAAGGCGAGCGTCAGGATCAGGGGGGCCGCGTCGATCATCGGGGCCAGATGGCGCCCGCGGGCGCTCAGGTCCAGTACAGGATCCGCGCGGCCGGCAGGTCGCGGGCGAGGCAGGCGGTGAGATGGGCGCGCATCGCCTGCATCAGGGGCTTCGGGAAGACGTGCTTCACCGAGCCGAACTTGGTGCGCTTCTCGACGCGCTCCGCCTCGTCCAGCGGCAGGTCCGAGCCGGGATACCAGCCGCGCAGCACCGCCTTCGAGCCCGGCGTGAACCGGTGGGTGATGAGTTCGGCGGTGAGGTCGAGATCGGGCACGCCGGCCAGCGCGTCGGCGGCGGCGCGGACCAGCCCGGCATAGGCGTCCTCCCAGTCCGGGACCGGCAGGATCGGCGCGACGGTCAGGCCGACCGGGTAGCCGGCCCGCGCCGCCGCCGCCAGGGCGGCGAGCCGCGCGTCGAGGGGATCGGTGCCGCCCTCGTAATGCGCGGCCGCCCGCGGATTGACCGAGAAGCGGATGCGCGTGCGCCGGTTTTGCGGCAGGTCGAGGAGCGGTTCGACCGCGGCGAACTTGGTGGTGAAGCGCAGCTGCACCGGCGTGTCCCAGGCGCCGAAATGCCGGATCGCCGCCGAGAGCGAGCCGGTCAGGTGCTCGATGCCGAGGGGATCGGTGTAGCAGGACGCCTCGAAGGTGGTCCCCTCCCGCGCCCGCTCGGCGGAGGCCGACGTCACCGCGCCGCGCCCCGCATAGTCCGCGAGGTTGTCGAGGATCGCCGCCAGATTGGCGTAGGCGCGGGTCACCGGCGGCCCGGACAGAGAGCCCGCGAGGTAGCAGTACTGGCAATGGGCCGGGCAGCCCTCGGCGAGGTCGAAGCGCCAGTCGGCCGAGGGCGGGATCGGCTGCAGTCGCAGCTTGGTCGGCGGGGCGACCGTCAGCGCGAGGGTCGCCTTGGCGGCCGCGTAGGCGCGGCGCGGATCCGGCTCGCGCGGGCTCGGCAGGCGATTGGACGCCAGCCGCTCCACCGGCAGGCCCAGCGCCTCGGCGCGGGCCAGCATGGCGCGCCCGTGGGCGTGCTCCAGGGCGGCGGGCATCACCAGCACGCGGCGCGGGCGCCACAGCCGCACCGGGCGGGCGGGCTCCGGGCGGATGGGCTCCGGGCGGATGGGCTCCGAGCCCCCGGGTTGCTCCGGGCGATCGCGGGTCTGGACGGCCGGTGCGGGCGAGGGCGTCATGCCTGACGAACGCGCGGTCCCGGTGCCGGGTCCGGCCTAGTCGCCCGCTCGCGGTGCGGCTAAAGCACCGTCATGTCTGCAGGCAGGGAGAGCGTACATGTCGGCCGCGACGGCTGGTTATTCCTCATCGGGGGGACCAACCGGGTCATGGACCGGTATCGCGGCGGCCTGCGGCACTGGCTGCTGCTGCGCGGCTGGACACGGCTGATCAAGGCCCGCGCGCGGCGGGCCGAGAGCCTCGGCATCCGCTGCCTGCACGTGATCGTGCCGGAGAAGCTATCGGTCTACGACGACAAGACCGACGGCCTGCGTTACGCCCCCGGCAAGGCCTCGACCCGGCGGCTGGCCCGCAGCCTCGCCCGGCATCCGGCCTATCTCGACCTTCTCGCCCCGCTCCGCGCCGCCCGGAACGGGCCGGTGCCGCTCTACCTGCGCACCGACACGCACTGGACCGCGCAGGGCTGCCTGCTGGCCTACCGCGCGATCATGCGGGCGCTCGGGGCGGTCCCGCCGGCCGACATCGGCGCGCGTCCGGGCATCGTCTCGGACCAGCTCATGGATCTCGGCGAGAAGCTGCCGGAGCGGCCGCGCGAGCGCCTGGAACGGTTCATGCTGCAGCGCGACGCGTCGCGGGTCGAGACCGGGCCGCTGCTCGCCGCCTACGAGGCGGAAGGGCGCGACCGGGAGGTGCATGTCGGCGCGCATGTCGTCTACCGGAACGCGTCACCGGCGGCCGATCCGCGCCGGCTCGTCCTGTTCGGCGATTCCTGCGCCCATTTCGACCCGTTCCTGCTGACCGGGCTGCTCGCCGAGAGCTTCAGCGAGGTGCACTTCGTCTGGTCGTCGAGCCTCGACTGGGCCTATATCGAGCGGGTCCGCGCCGACATCCTTCTGTTCGAAATCGCCGAGCGCTTCCTCGCCAAGCTCCCGAAGGACGATTTCGACGTGGCCGTCGCCGGCCAGCGCGGGACCGGCGGCCGCCTCGCGAAGCTCCGGGCCGGCGGCCTCGACGCCGTCGGCCGCGGGGCGAAGCCTCAGTAGATGGCCTGATCCAGGCGGGCGAAGTCGGCGACGCTCGCCGCCTGATACTTCGCGAAGGATTCCGGCGCGCAGGCGATGCCGATCATCAGGACGAGGAGCGTCGCGAGGCACGCGAGCGTCGCGGTGACCACGTCGGCGTGGCGCCGCAGGGCGTGGATCACCAGGCACCCGAACGTGAACAGGGCCGCCTCGGCGACGGGCACCAGCGCGAACGACATCACTTCACCTCCATCGATCCCCCACCGGGTCGGGCAGCTGCGGCACGCGCACGGCGACGGGTGGGTGACGCGAGACATGGCGGACTTTGCTGCACCGCAACAGACAGGCGGGCGCAGGCCTGCCTTGCGTGGCGTTCGCGGGCGGACGCGTCCCTTCACACCGACCGCGCGAGGCCCATCTCGGTCGGACCTCTCGGACAGGCGGAGACGACGATGGGCCTCCTCGTAGACGGCATCTGGCGCGACCAGTGGTACGACACCGCCGCGACGGGCGGCCGCTTCGAGCGCAAGGCCTCGGCCTTCCGCAACTGGGTCACCGCCGACGGGTCGGCAGGCCCCTCCGGCGCGGGCGGCTTCCGCGGCGAGCCGGGGCGCTACCATCTCTACGTGTCCCTGGCCTGTCCGTGGGCGCACCGCACGCTGATCGGCCGGACGCTGAAGGGGCTGGAGGACGCGATCTCCGTCTCGGTGGTCGACCCGCACATGGGCGCGGAGGGCTGGGTCTTCGGCGACACGCCGGGCGCGACGCCGGACCCGATCCACGGCGCCCGGCGCCTCTACGAGGTCTACCTGGCGGCGGACCCGTCCTACAGCGGCCGGGTCACCGTCCCGACCCTCTGGGACCGGGAGCGCGCCACCATCGTGTCGAACGAATCCGCCGAGATCCTGCGGATGCTGAACGACGCCTTCGGGGGCACCGGCCCCGACCTCTATCCCCCGGACCTGCGCGCCGAGATCGACGCGGTGAACGGTCGCGTCTACGACCGCGTGAACAACGGCGTCTACAAGGCGGGCTTCGCGACCACGCAGGAGGCCTACGCCCAGGCCTTCGAGGCCCTGTTCGCGGAACTCGACGCGCTCGAGGCGCGCCTCGACCGGAGCCGCTACCTCTGCGGGGACCGGCTGACCGAGGCCGACATCCGGCTGTTCACGACGCTGGTGCGGTTCGACGCGGTCTATGTCGGACACTTCAAGTGCAACAGGCGCCGGATCGCCGACTACCCGAACCTGTCGAACTACCTCCGCGACCTCTACGCGCTGCCGGGCGTCGCGCCGACCGTGAACCTCACCCACATCAAGCGGCACTATTACGAGAGCCATCCGACCATCAATCCGACGGGGATCGTGCCCCTCGGGCCGGACCTCGACCTCGCCGCGCCGAACGACCGGGCCCTGCGGTTCGTGGGCTAGCGGGCCGCCCCGCCCGGCGTCCCTTCCGCGCCCGTGCGGGTAGGGTTGAGGGCGTCCGGCGCGTCCGCGACACACCTCCCGTCGCGCCGGTCCGGGCGCCGTGCCCCTCGACGGCGTGCGCGGCGCGCCTAGTTCGGCTCTCAACCGGAGGATGCCCGACACGCCATGACCAACAGCCTGCGCCTCGCGCTGCTCTGCGCCCTCGTCAGCCTGCCCTCCGCGGCCCGCGCCCAGGCGGCGCTGCGGCTGGAAGGGACCTGCGAGAAGCTCGTCATCGGCACGCAGGACCTGAGCGCGGCCTGCAGCAACGTCCTGACGAACGCGGTGAGCCGCAACCGCACGAGCTTCGACTTCACGACCTCCGACGGTCAGACCCTCAGCTTCAGCGGCAACGGCGCCCAGCAGGAGGCCACCGAGGAGACCGATCCGCTGCAGCCGATCAACGTCGTCACCACGGGCAAGGACGGCGCCCCGATCCTCGCGATCGGCGCCTGCCGCTTCTCGACCCCGGAAGCCGGGCGCACCGCGATCACCTGCGAGGCCAGCACCGCCGACGGGCGTCCCTTCGCCGGCACGTTCGTGACCGCCGCCAAGGCGGCGGCGGGCGCGCCGGCCGCCGCGCCGCCGCGCTGAGGATCCGGCCCTCCGGGCTGGTCAGACCGGGGCGGAAGCCCCATTTAAGGCGCTCCACGAAAAAGGTTCCGAAGCCAGACCGATGCTCAACGAAACCCTCGCCGCGGGCGGTACCCCGGCCGGCGACACCGGCTCCCTCATCAAGGACACGACCACCGCGAGCTTCCGTCAGGATGTCATCGCCGAGTCGATGAACCGGCCGGTCCTGGTCGATTTCTGGGCGCCCTGGTGCGGGCCCTGCAAGCAGCTCACGCCGGTCCTGGAGAAGGTCGTCCGGGAAGCCGCGGGCGCGGTCGTCCTCGCGAAGATGAACATCGACGAGCATCCCTCGATCGCCGGTCAGCTCGGCATCCAGTCGATCCCGGCGGTCATCGTCTTCCAGAAGGGCCAGCCGGTCGACGGCTTCATGGGCGCTGTCCCCGAGAGCCAGATCAAGGAGCTGATCGCGCGCGTGGCCGGTCCGCAGCAGGACCCGCTGGAGGCGGCCCTCGCCGACGCGGCGGCCCTGATCCAGGAAGGCGACCTCGCCGGCGCCGCCGAGATCTACGCGGCGGTGCTGGAGCAGCAGCCCGACAACGTCACCGCGCTGGCCGGCCTCGCCAAGATGCAGCTCGACGCGGGCGAGATCGAGAACGCCAAGCGCGTCCTGGCGATGGTTCCGGAGGCGAAGGCCGGTGACCCGGCGCTCGTCGGCATCCGCGCCGCCCTGGAACTCGCCGAGCAGGCGGCGTCGCTGGGCGACCTCGCGGGCCTGCAGCGCGAGGTCGAGGCCAACCCGGACGCCCATCAGGCGCGGTTCGACCTCGCGCTCGGGCTCGCCGCCCGGGGGGAGCGCGGCCAGGCGGTCGATCACCTGATCGAGCTGCGCAAGCGCGACAAGGACTGGAACGAGGACGGTGCACGCAAGCAGCTGCTGCAGTTCTTCGAGGCCTGGGGCGTGATGGACCCCGACACGATCCGCGGCCGGCGCAAGCTTTCGGCACTTCTATTCTCGTGAGGCACCGGCTCGCGCGCCGGCCCACCGTTCGGCCCCTCTGGGAGGCGCCATGAGCACCCATGCGAGCTACAAGGGCCCCGCGGATTGCCCGGCCGTGATCCCGGTCTTCCCGCTGTCCGGCGCGCTGCTGCTGCCGCGGGGACAGATGCCGCTCAACATCTTCGAGCCGCGCTATCTCGCGATGGTTGACGATGCCATGCGGACGGACCGGATCATCGGGATGATCCAGCCCGACCCGGAAGGGTCGGGCGGATCGAATCCGAAGCTCTACCGCGTCGGCTGCGCGGGCCGTGTCACCCAGTACGCCGAGACCGGCGACGGCCGGTACCTGATCTCGCTCACCGGCGTCACCCGGTTCCGGGTCGAGAGCGAGCTGGCCTCGATCGGCCCCTATCGCCGCTGCCACGTCTCCTACGACGAGTTCGCGGTGGACTTCGAGCCGCGGGCGGGCGAGGAGCAGGTCGACCGCGAGGGCGTCCTCAAGGCGCTGCGCGATTTCGTGGAGTCGAACGACCTCAAGGTGGACTGGGCCGGGATCGACGAGGCGCCCGACGAGGCGCTGGTCAACGCCCTGTGCATGATGAGCCCGTTCGGCGTGCGCGAGAAGCAGGCGATGCTGGAGGCTCCCGACCTGAAGACCCGGGCCGAGATCCTGATCGCGGTCACGCAGATGGAACTGGTTCGCGGCTCGGGTCCCGAGTCGCCGATGCAATAGGTTGCCCCACCGATGTCCAACGATCTCACCGCCCCCGTCGAGGCGACCCGCGTCGACCCGAAGCTCCTGGAGATCCTGGTCTGCCCGCTGACCAAGGGCACCCTGGAATACGATTCGGCCCGGCAGGAGCTGATCAGCCGCTCGGCGAAGCTCGCCTACCCGATCCGCGACGGGATCCCGATCATGCTGCCCGAGGAAGCCCGGCCGCTCACTGACTGAGCACCGCGAGTCGCTCCGGCCGTCCCGCGCGCGGCCCCTCACAACCCGAGAGGGCGGCGCGGCGCGCTGGTCGGCTGCCCGCGCCCGCCGACGGATCCGATCATGGATCCCGCCCGGCCCGATCGAGGCCGGTTGCTCAATCGCCGGCCCGCCCCGAGACGCCCGAGGCTCTCCCGCGCGGGCAGCTTCGGCCGCGGTCTCGCGGGCGCTTTCCCGCGGGCCCGGCGATCCTCGACATGCGCGTGCAGGACCTCGGCCGCCTCCGTCTCCTCCGTGATGAGCGGAGACTTGGACGCTCCGGTCGGCAGATCAGTCCACAGCATCGTCCGCAACGAGCTTGACTATTGGCCGGGGGACTGTCGGCCGTAATCTATCTTGAACAAGCGGGGGGCAGCCATACTCTTGCCGCTTCCATCGTTCAGCGTCGAGTCATCCTCGATCGATGATTCTGACCGTGCACGCCGCTTCCGGCGGTGTCCGCTTCGCTGAAAGATTGCATCGCATGACCAAGCTGACCGCGGTCGCGGCCCTCGCCGCCGGCCTTCTCCTCCCGACGTGCCTGCCCGCCAGCGCGGGGCCGAGCGCGCATAACGGGCGGTGGTCGGTGGAGCTGGTGACGGAGAGCGGCCTGTGCAGCGCCCGCTACACCTACGCGCTCGCGATCCGCGAGGGGCAGGTGCAGCTCATTTCCGGCAGCGCCGGGGCGCAGGTCAACGGCCACGTGCGGCCCGACGGCAGCGTCGGCATCACGGTCAGCAACGGGACGGCGAGCGGCACCGGCACCGGCCGACTCCAGGCCGGCAGCGGCGCCGGCACCTGGAAGGTCTCGTCCCTGTGCTCGGGCCACTGGACCGCGCGGCGCAGCGACACCCGCACCGCGCAGGCCGACTGAGGTCGCTCAGGCGGCCGCGGCGAGCCAGCTCCGCGCCTCGTCGATGCGGGCGCGCTCGAACACCTTGATCTGGGTCGGCGACACGAAGTTGAAGGTCTCGGCCAGCGCCTTCAGCCAGGGCGCGTCCGTCACCAGGGCGACGTGGCTGATGCTCTTCATCATCGAGATGCCGAAGCGCGGGTCCTTGAAGAAGGCCGCGGGCTCCATGCCCTCGAAGGCGCGGATATCCTCGAGCAGCTTGATCTTGCCGCCCTTGTCGAGGTCGGCCTTCATCGCGGTCATCGCCGCGTTCATCTCCTCGTCGGTGATCTTCCCGTCGACCACGATCTCGGCGACATTCGAATCCGGCGTCTTGGTGTAGGTCAGCACTGATCGCTCCTCCGGGAACCGCATGCGTCCCGTAGCCGGTCTCCGACCAGGGTCCGCCGCCCGTGACCTGAGCCATACCCGATCGCGGGACGAACCGGTATGGCTCCGGACCCTCGCTCTGACGTGCCTCCCGACGGCGAACCGGCGTTCACGAGACCGGGAGGCCCGCGAAGTCTCCTACAAAAAACTCTGCGGGTCGACATCGATGGCGACCCGGACGTTGCCCCGCACCTTCGGTCCCCGGGCGATCCAGGCGCGCAGGTAGGCCTGGAGATCGACGTTGCGCTCGGTCTTCACGAGCAGCCGGAACCGGTAGCGGCCGCGCACCAGGGCGAGGGGCGCCTCGGCGGGGCCCAGGACCATCACGCCCTCCGGCGGCTCGGCGGCGCGGGCGAGCGCCTGCCCGTGCGCCTCCGCGACCTCGCGCTCGCTCGCCGAGACGATCAGGGCCGCGAGCCGCCCGAACGGCGGCAGGCCGGCCGCCTCGCGGGCCTGGATCTCCTCCGCGTAGAAGCGCTCGGCGTCGCCCGAGAGGAGCGCCGCGATCACCGGGTGGTCCGGCTGGTAGGTCTGGACCAGGGCGCGCCCGGGCTTCTCGCCGCGTCCGGCGCGCCCGGTGACCTGCTGGAGCAACTGGAAGGTGCGCTCCGCCGCCCGCGGGTCGCCCGAGGTCAGGCCGATATCGGCGTCGAGGACGCCGACCAGCGTCAGGAACGGGAAGTTGTGGCCCTTGGCCACGAGTTGCGTGCCGATCACGACGTCGCACGCGCCGGCCGCCACCGCCTCGAGTTCCTGGCGCAGACGCTCGGCGCCGCCGGGAAAGTCGCTCGACAGGACGACGATGCGCCGGTCCGGGAACATCTCGGCCGCCTCCTCGGCGATCCGCTCGACGCCGGGCCCGCAGGCGGTGAGATTGTCGAAGGTTCCGCACTCGGTGCAGGCCTCCGGCCGGCGCTCCGCGTAGCCGCACTGGTGGCAGACCAGCGCCCGGCGGAACCGGTGCTCCACGAGCCAGGTCGAGCAGTTCTTGCACTGGTAGCGGTGGCCGCAGGCGCGGCAGAGGGTCAGCGGCGCGTAGCCCCGGCGGTTGAGGAACAGCAGCGCCTGCTCGCCGCGCTCCAGGGTGCTCTTCACCGCGTTGACCAGCGGCGGGCTGAGGAAGCGGCCGCGCTCGGGCTGGTCGAGGCGCATGTCGATCGCGGCGATGTCGGGCAGGCGCCGGCCGCCGAAGCGCTCGGGGAGCAGGACGTGCCGGTAGCGCCCCCGCGCGGCGTTGACGCGGGTCTCGATCGCGGGCGTCGCCGAGGTCAGGACGACCGGGCAGCCCTCGAGGCGCCCGCGCACCACCGCCATGTCGCGGGCGTGGTAATGGACGCCGTCCTCCTGCTTGTAGGCCGTCTCGTGCTCCTCATCGACCACGATCAGGCCGAGCCGCGCGAAGGGCAGGAACAGGGCGGAGCGCGCGCCGACCACCACGAGCGCCTCGCCCTCGGCCACGGCGGCGCGCAGGCGCTCGCGCCGCTTGCCGCCGATCCCGGAATGCCATGCCGCCGGCCGGACCCCGAACCGGGCGGCGAACCGGTCGAGGAACTGCGCCGTCAGGGCGATCTCGGGCATCAGGATCAGGGCCTGCCGCCCGGCCCGGACGCAGGCCGCCACCGCCTCGAAATAGACCTCGGTCTTGCCGGAGCCCGTGACGCCCTCCAGCAGGACCGGGCGGAGATCGTCGGATTCCCGCGGCTGCGGCCGGTCCCACGGGAAGGGGGCGACGAGGGCCGCCACCGCCTCGGCCTGCGCGGGCGAGAGCGGCGCCCGCGGGAAGTCCGGGTCGGGCCGCGGCGCGACCGGCTCCGGCTCGACCGCGACGGTCTCGAGGACGCCGTCGTCGATCAGACCGTCGACCACCGAGAGCGAGACGCCGGCCTCCTTGGCGAGCGCGCTCTTGCCGCGCAGGGCGCCGTCGGCCGCCGCGGCGAGCACCTTGGTGCGGGCCGGGGTCGGCCGGGACGGGGGCTTGTCGGTGAGGCGCACGGCGACGCGGGCGGTCTCGCCGGCGGCCGCCTCGTCGGGCAGCCGCAGGACCATGGCGAGCGCCGAGCCCTTCGGCGCCAGCGTGTACCGGGCGATCCAGTCGACGAGGCTGCGCAGCGGCTCCGACAGGGGCGGGTAGGGGAGGCGGCCGGTCACGGGCCGCAGGTTCGAGCCGCCGGGCGTCTCGGCGACGCCCCAGACCACCCCGACGATCTCGCGCGGGCCGAGCGGCACCTGCACCACGTCGCCCGGGGCGAGGTCGAGCCCGGCCGGCGCCACGTAGCTGTAGGGCGTATCGAGGGCGAGCGGGATCAGGATCTCGGCGACGGCGGGCATGCGGGGCTTTTCGGGCGGGTCCGTTCCGGGTCCGTACCATAGGCGCGGGAAAAGAACCCGCCGCTTCAGCGATCCCGCAGCGCCGGCACGAGCGGCAGGGCCGCGAGGCTCAGCGCCGCCATGGCCCAGAAGGCCGATGCGCCGAACGCCCCGTAGAGCGCCCCGGAGGCCAGGGTCGCGGCCACCCCCGACAGGCCGAGGCCCAGCGTCCCGTAGAGCGCCAGCGCGGTCGTCCGGAGATCGGCCGGCGTCGACGCCTCGATGAGCCCCAGGCAGGCGAGGTGCAGGAGGGCGAAGCTCAGCCCGTGCAGGGACTCGGCGGCGGCGAGCCAGGGAAGCGCGGTCGTGGATGCCAGCACCGCCCAGCGCAGCCCCCCCGCGCAGGCCGCAACCGCGATGCCGGTCGCCGGGCCGATCCGCGCCAGCAGGGGCGGTCCGACCAGCAGGAAGACCAGGACCTCGGCGGCCACCGAGACCGACCAGAGCAGGCCGGCGGTGGTCGCCGCGATCCCGGCGGACCGCCACAGGATCATGGCGAAGCCGTCGTGCATCGCGTGCGCGCCGATCACCAGGGCGGCGACCAGCACCGTGCGGCGGAAGCGCGGCAGGGCCACCAGGGCGGCGAAGCCCCGCCACCGCGCCCCGGCCTCGGCCGCGCCGCCCGGAGGAGCGGCGGGCAGGGCCAGGGCGGCCGCGCCGGCGGCCAGGAACAGGCCGCCGCTCGCCACGAGGGCGGCGGCGAAGCCGTGGAGGCCGATCAGCCAGCCGGCCGCGGCGGTGCCGACGATGAACGCGGCCGAGCCCGCGCCGCGGACCCAGCCGTACTGGAACGCCGCGCCGCCGCGCGCGGCGGCCAGGGCCAGCGCGTCGGCGAGGGGCGCCGGGGCCGCGGTGCCCGCCGCGTAGAGGAGCGCCGGCCCGATCAGCTGCGCCAGCCCGGTGCCCGGCAGGTGCGCCAGGGCGCTGAGCCCGGCCAGCGCGAGGCTCGCCGCCAGGACGGATCGCCCGGCCCGGTGGCGGTCGGCGAAGGCGCCGGCGAGGGGCCCGACCGCGAGACGCAGGGCGCCCGCGGCGGCGAGGAGGAGGCCGATCTCGCCGGGCGTCAGGCCGCGCGCGGCGAGGAAGCCCGGCAGGACCGGCGACAGCACCCCGTAGGCGCCGTAGAGCGCCGCGTAGAGGACGAGGAATCGGGCGAGCCCGCCCCACCGTCCCGCCCCTGTCGCCCGCCGCTCCATCGGCGGAGCGTAGCACCGGCGGGCGTCCCGGAGTCAGGTCCGCGCCGGGCTTTCGTCAGCAGGGTCGGCGGACGGCGTAGCGGTAGCGCCGCCCCTGCGCGTCGAGCAGTTCGCTGTCCGGCCCTTCCTGCCACACGACCTCGTCCTCGGGACGGGCCGCGTCGGTCAGGGTCGCCCCGCGGACGATGTCGAGGCTGAGGCCGAACCCGTAATTGGTCGCGGTCGCGTCGGTGATCGCGGCCGAGATGTCGGCCTCGTCGGGCAGGCAGGCGAACAGGACGCCGTCGGCGATGGCGAGGGTGTAGGTTTGCACGGATGGCCTCCAGGAGGCTCGAGGAGCGTGGACCGGCTGCGAGGGGCCGAACCTAGGCATCGCGGCCCGGATGTGAACCCTCTCCACCGAGATGCTGCATTGCACCATTTCGTGAGCACGAGCTCCGCGCGAGCCCGCGCCGCGGCGCCTCAGCGACCCAGATGATCGTCGAAGAAGTGCGCCAATTCTCCGAAGACCTCCCTGGTTTCGGGCGCGTCCGGCGTGAACAGGTACTGCGCGTGGGACATGCCCTCGAACACCTGCAGCGACGCCTCGATCCCGGCGGCGCGCAGCTTCCGGTGGGTGCGCACCGTGTTCGACAGGAAGAGGTCGCGGGTGCCGGTGACCAGGATCGCGGGCGGGAGGCCGGCCAAGTCGCCGTAGATCGGCGAGAGCTGCGGGTCCTTCAGGTCGCGGCCGGCGGCGTAGAGCTTGGCGGCCGGCGTCAGGTAGCCGGAATAGCTGACGAGCACGTTGTCGAGCCACTCGTTGGTCCGGTAGCTGTCGCCGGTCTCGGTCATGTCCGACCAGGGCGTCCCGAGGCCGATCGCCGCGGGCAGCGCCAGCCCCTCGGCCTTGGCGCGGAGCATCAGGGCCAGGGTCATGCCGCCGCCCGTTGAGGTGCCGAACACCGCCATGTTCCCGGGCTTCTGCATGGACAGCATGGCCCGCCACACGGCGGTCGCGTCGTCCATGGCGGCCGGGTAGGGCGCGTCCGGCGGCATGCGGTAATCCACCGAGATGACCTTGTAGCCGCCGAGGCCGGCCATCAGGATCGCCTCCAGCGTTCCGGCCTCGCCGGGATTGTAGACGTAGCCGCCCCCGTGGATGTGCAGGAGGAGCCGGTCGCGGTTGGCCTCGGGGATCTGCCGGGGCTGGATCACGAAGGCCTTCACGCCGCCGATCACCGCGGCCTCGCTGGTGACGCCCAGCTTCTCGCGGAGCGCCGGCAGGGTGGCGGCTCCGGCGGCAGCGAGCTTGTCGACCAGCGCCTTCCAGGCCGCGGCGTCCGGCGGGTTCGCGTTCCAGGCCGGCACCCGGTAGGGCGCCGCCACCGCGGTGCGGAATTGCGGGCTCGTCGTGTCGGGGACCGGCACGACCTTGGCCGGCACCGTCCGCGGCCCCGGGGCGGCGTTGGCCGCGCCCATCTCGGCCTCCAACTGCGCGAAGCGCGGCACGGCCCGCTCCGCGGGCGGGGCCTGCCCGAAGGCGGCCGGGGTGCCGCAGGCGATCATCAGCAGCGCGGACAGGCTCAGGCGCATCTCGATTCCTCCCGCGGCAGCCCGTTCCGCGACCCGTCTCGGCGGGTGCCGGCCGCGCTCGGCCGATACCTATCGGAGCGGGCGGCCCGCGACAGCCGCCCGGGTGACGATCGCGGCCGCGCGGTCACGCACCGAGCCGCGGGAGCGCGGCCGGCGTCTCCGGCTCGACCACCAGGGTCGCCGGCACGGCGCCGTCGCCGGCGAGGGCCTCGGCGATCGCCTCCGGCCCGATCGGGTCCTCGGCCGCGTCGGCGACGCCCGACGGCTCCGGCGTGATCCGGGCGGTCTCCCGGCGCGGCCCGGTCTCGGCCGCCGCCGCGTGCTCGTCGGCGACGCCGGTCACCGCCCCGGGCGCGATCAGCCCGATGGCGGCCGCGTGCTCGGCCATGGCGACGCTGTCGGCGGCGAGCACGAGGCTCGATCCGGCCCGGGCAACGGCGCCGGCAAGCCGGACGATCTCCTCCACCCGTGCGGAGCCTCGGGACACGTTGCGGATGTAGACCGCCAGCACCCGCCCGGGATTCTCCTCGACGATCTGCGCGTAGACCTCCGGGTCATGCTGGCCGCTGTCGCCGATCAGCACGAAGGGCAGGTCGCGGTAGAGGGCGAGCATGTGGCGGATCAGCGCGTGCTTGTGGTCGGTGGCCCGGCGCGGCAGCGGGTGGGTCCAGGAGAGGCCCCATTCCCGCAGGAACAGCACCGGGCCCGCCGGGATGCCGTGGCGCTGGAAGAACTCCGAGAGCATCTCGTAGAGACCCCAGGGCGCGCGGGACACGTAGAGCATCGGGTTGCCCTCGTCGCCGCCGGCGCCCGCGTGGAGGGCGCGGTAGAGGGCGGCGACGCCCGGGAAGGCGACCCGGCTCTCGGCATCCTCCACGAACAGGCGCCAGAGCATCTTGAGCTTGTTGGCGACGCCGGTGCGCATGACCGTGTCGTCGATGTCGCTGACCACGACGCAGCGGCAGCGGTCGGGCGGGATGAACACCGCGCCCTCGGCGGGGATCGGCGGATCGGCATCGAGGAGAAGATCGACCGCGTGCCAGTCACCCGTCTCGGCCGGGGGCGTGCGCGGGTGCAGGTGCACGCGGAAATAGCCGTCCCGGTCGGTCTCGACCCGCACGGCATCGTCGCCGAACCGGGCGGTGATGCCCGCGCCGGCGATCGTCCGCCGGGCGATGCGGCGGCGCAGGTCGCGCCACTGCGCTCGAAGGGATTCGGGATCCTCGCCGGGAATCCCCGGCGACTGCCGGAAGACGCGGCCGATGAGGAACACCTCGTCCCGTGACCCGTAGCCGCGGTAGGGCTCGACCACGAGCCCGCCCCGGCCCTTGCCGCCACGCCCCTGCGCGCGGCGGACCGGCCGGGTGAGGACCCGCAGCGCCTTCGTGGCACCCCTGCGCGCGCGCGAGGCCATGGCGAACGGCCGCCGTCCGGGCGCTCAGGCCTGAGGCAGTTCGGGGCTGAGCCCCATCGCGTCGAGGCCTTCCTCCAGGAGGTCGCCGGCGTCGGGAGAGCCCAGGAGTTCCCGCGCGGCGCCCTCGCCGGCGGCCTCGCGCTCGCGGGCGAAGCGGACAGCCTCGCTCCACTCCTCCGGCTCCATGTCGCCGCGCCCGACGTAGAGGAGGGCGAGCAACTCGGCACGGGAATCGTCGTCGAGCCCGGCGATCAGGCCGCGGACCTCGGACTCGGTGGCGTCGTCGGTGCCGGAGACCAGGACGTCGGTGGCGCCGTCATCGATCGGGTTCGAACCCGAATCCGGGTCGGTATTGCCCTCCTTCACCTCGATGGCGCGCAGCCGCATGACGATGTCGGTGACGGTCTCGACGGCGATGTCCATGCGCTGATCTCCGGGCGCTGAAAGGGTCGGGCCAGCGGGGCCCTCAAGCCGCGACAACGGGCGAGCGGGCGCCGGGTTCGCCCCGTCCCCATCGAAGGGGGCTTGCGTGGTCCGCGCCACTTTCCGGCTCAGCGACCGTGAGTTAGAGGCTGCGAGACTGTTCCGACATCCGGATCGACATCGGCGATAGACGTGATTTCTACAAAGACTGCCACGACATCGCCTGCCGATACCGTCATTCCCCCTGCACGCGACGCCGCGTCCCGGCGCTCGGGCCGGCGCTCCGGCAGGCGCCTCGCGGCCCTCGCGGCGCTCTCGGCGCTGGCCGGATCCGCGCTGATCGGGACGCGCCCCGCCGAGGCCCGGTCCGCGGGCTACGAGGGCAGCGCCCCGAGCTGTTTCCTGACCGGGGGCGGCGCGCTGGAGATCTGCCGCGAGGGCTCGGAGGCCGAGGGCGTCCTCATCGCGCCGGCGCCCTGCGCCTTCGTGCGCGGCGTGCAGATCCTGCGGCTCGCCCGCTCCGAGGCGCCCGGCCCGCTCCAGGCCGTGTTCCAGGGCCAGACGCCGGTGGCGTCCCGCCGGGACGAGCCGTGCCCGGAGCGGCGCGCCACCGACAGCCGCGACGGCGGCGCCCTGCGCACCGGCCGCACCTTCGAGGCCCTGGTCACGACGTTGCCGCCCTCGGCCGACCGGTTCTGGGTCGACCTGCCGGAGGAGCGCGCGCGGACGCGCGGCTGGTCCGAGCCGACGCCGTCCGCGGAGGGCATCGGCCCGCGCGACCCCATCGCCGTGACGGGCCGGACCTGGGCCGGCGAGGCCTACAGCTACGTCTTCCTGCTCGGGCAGGAGCGCGTGGGCGTCACCGGCGGCGACGCGGCCGAGCCCGAGCGCCGCGGCCGGCGTCGGCGCCGGCGGGCGGAACCGGACGCGCCGGCGACGGGCCCGGCCGACGTCCGGCGCCGCGTCCAGATCGAGGCGCGCACCCTCGACTTCCAGACCTTCGAGATCCGGACCCGCACCGCCGACGGCTACGGGCTGGCCTGGACGCCGTTCGAGGCGGGCGCCGGCCGCGGCCGGCGCGCCGACCCGCCCGTCCCCGCCGCGGTGGTCGACGAGGCGGGCAAGCCGGTCACGTCGGCCTGCACGGCGCCGGCCTTCGAGACCCACGGACTCGCCGGCTCGATCAGCGTCGTCGACCGCACCTATCACTACGTCTACACCGACGTGCTGCCCGAGGATTGCGGCCTCGCCCCCGAGAAGCGCCGCACCGGGCTGTTCCTGCGCACCGCGCAGGACCTGTCGGGGCCGAAGGTCTGGTCGACGGCGCGCAAGCTCGCCGGGCCGCTGCCGCCCGGGACCCTCGTGCGGGTGGCCCGCGCCAAGGGCATGCCGCGCTGGGCGGTCTCCTACACGTGCCAGCGGCCCGCCAACGCCCCGGGCGGTCCGGTGGCGGATATCTGCCTGCAATACACGGCCGACCTGAACCTCGACGGGATCGGCGCCCTCAAGCTCTACGCCGATCCGGTGGAGGCGGGCCGCTCCGCCGCCTATCTCGGGCTGCGCTCGGGGGGCGACGGCAGCGGCCGGTACGACCGGAGCGCGCATTTCTGGATGACCGACGCGGAGGGCAACCTCGACACGCCGGCGATCTACCCGAACAAGGCGGGCTTCCTGACCTGGCTCGACCGGCTCGCCCCGACCGCCTCCGGGCGCGACGCCTCGAGCCTGTACGGGCGGCCCGTCTACTGGGGGACGTGGACGGTGCGCCCGATCGGCGCGCAATAAGTCGCAGGAGGCGCTATATGGGCGGCCGACAAGCCGCGCGAGGCGTGCCTGACGGACCCGATGGAAACCCATATCGACCTGTGGTTCGCCGCGAGCATCGTGGCGATCTCGCTGCTGCTCTCGGCCTTCTTCGCGGGCGCGGAGACGGCCTTCACGGCCGCCTCGCGAGCCCGAATGCACGCCCTGGAGCAGGCGGGCGACCCGCGCGCCGCGATCGTCAACCGCATCCTGGCGATCCGCGAGCGCTTCATCGGCGCGATGCTGATCGGCTACAACATCGTGGCGATCGGCGCCTCGGCCTTCACCACCAGCGTGCTCACGGCGCTGTTCGGCAAGAGCGGCGTCATCTACGCGACGATCGGCATGTCGGTGCTGGTCATCGTCTTCGCCGAGGTGCTGCCGAAGACGCTGGCGATCTCCAAACCCGACAAGGCCGCGCTGCTCACCGCCCGCCCGGTGGCCTTCGCGGTGGCGCTGATGGGCCCGCTGGCCATCGCCATCGAGCACGTCGTGCGGGTGATGCTGAAGCCGTTCGGCGTCACCATCGGCGAGCACCAGTCGATCCTCACCGCCGCCGAGGAGCTGCGCGGGCAGGTGGCGCTGATGCACCGGGAGGGCGGCGTCGCCAAGGCCGAGCGCGACATGCTGGGCGGCCTCCTCGACCTGTCGGACCTGTCGGTCTCCGACGTGATGGTCCACCGCACGAAGATGCGGGCGATCGACGCCGACCAGCCCTCCGAGGACATCGTCCGGGCGGTGCTGGCCTCGCCCTACACCCGCATGCCGCTGTGGCGCGGCACGCCCGAGAACATCGTCGGCGTCCTCCACGCCAAGGACCTGCTGCGGGCGCTCGACGCCGCGGGCGGCGACGCCTCCGGCCTCAAGGTCGAGGCGCTGGCCCTGGAGACGTGGTTCGTGCCGGGCACGACGTCGCTGCGCGCCCAGCTCAAGGCCTTCCTGACCAAGAAGACCCACTTCGCCCTCGTGGTCGACGAGTACGGCGAGGTGATGGGGCTCGTGACCCTGGAGGACATCTTGGAGGAGATCGTCGGCGACATCGCCGACGAGCACGACGTCACCGTCTCGGGCGTGCGCCCGCAGGGGGACGGGTCGGTGAACGTGGACGGCGGCGTGCCGATCCGCGACCTGAACCGGGCCATGGACTGGGACCTGCCCGACGAGGAGGCGACCACCATCGCCGGCCTCGTCATCCACGAGGCGCGGACCATCCCGGACCAGGGCACCGCCTTCAACTTCCACGGCTTCCGCTTCCAGGTGCTGCGGAAGGCCAAGAACCGGATCACCACGCTGCGCATCACGCCGCTGACCGCGGCGGGGCTCCAGGCGGCCGCGCTGCCGGACGCGTCGCGCGACGCGGTGTGATGGCGGCAGGCGACCGCCGCGGCCGGAATCCGCGCCCGCGCCGCGACGCGCGCGGGGCGGTCCTCAGCCCGGCATCGCCTCCAGCCCCTCGGCGCGAATCCAGTCGCGGGTGCGGTCCAGCGCGCGGCCGAGCCGGTCGAACAGGGCGTCGATCTCGTCCGGCGCGATGATCAGCGGCGGGCAGACGGCGACGCGGTCCCCGGCAAGCGCCCGCACGATCAGCCCCTCGCCCTGCGCGAAGGCGACGCAGCGGGCGGCCACGCCCTTCTTCGGGTCGTACTGCCGCTTGCTGGCCTTGTCGGCGACGATCTCCAGGCCGCCGATCAGCCCGAGGCCGCCGGCCTCGCCCACGATGTCGTGCCCGGCGAGCGCCGCCAGGCGGCGCTGGAACTGCGGCGCCTTCTCGGCCGCGCCCTCGATCACCCGGTCGCGGCGGTAGATCTCGATCGCCTTCAGGGCCACCGCGGCGGCCACCGGGTGCCCGGAATAGGTGGTGCCGTGGCCGAAGGTGCCGATCTTCTCGCTCTGGCCGATCAGCGCCTCGTAGAGCGGTTCGTCGATGCTCACGCCGCCGAGCGGCATGTAGGCCGAGGTCAGGGCCTTGGCGAAGGAGATCGAATCGGGCCGGGCCCCCAGCGCCTCGCTGCCGAACCACGTGCCGAGCCGGCCGAAGCCGCAGATCACCTCGTCGGCGATGAAGCGGACGTCGTACTTGGCCAGCACCGCCTGGATCGCCGCGAAGTACCCCCGCGGCGGCACGATCGCGCCGCCCGCGCCCATCACCGGCTCGGCGATGAAGGCCGCGACCGTCTCCGGCCCCTCGCGCAGGATCGTCTCCTCCAGCTCGGCGGCGAGGCGCGCCGAGTAGGCTTCCTCGCTCTCGCCCGGCTCGGCGCCCCGGTAGTGGTGCGCGGGCGAGACGTGCAGGAAGCCCGGCAGCGGCAGGTCCCAGTCGGCGTGGTTCGCGGCGAGCCCGGTCATCGAGGCGCTCGCAACCGTGACGCCGTGGTAGCCCTTCTGGCGGGCGATGATCTTCTTCTTCTGCGGCCGCCCCAGGGCGTTGTTGTAGTACCAAGTCAGCTTGACCTGCGTGTCGTTGGCCTCCGACCCCGAGGAGGTGAAGAAGATCTTCGAGGTCGGGACCGGCATCAGCTCCTTCAGCGTCTCGGCGAGCTCGATGCCCGGATCGTGGCTGCGGCCGGAGAACAGGTGCGTGAAGGGCATGCGCGCCATCTGCGCCCGGGCCGCCTCCACGAGCTCCGCGTTGGAGTAGCCCAGCGCCGTGCACCACAGGCCGGACATGCCCTCGATGTAGGAGCGCCCCTCGGTGTCGTAGACATGCACGCCCTCGCCCCGTTCCAGCACCAGCGGGCCGGTCTGTCGGTGCGTCGACAGGTTGGTGTAGGGATGGAGGAGGGTTTCGACGTCGCGGGTCGCGAGGTTCGAGAGCATGGTTCGCAAGGTCCTCGTGCGCGGGTGACCGCCGCCACACTACCGACCCGATGCCCCGTCAGGTAGCCCGGAGGATCCGCGTCCGGCCGTTGCCGGACGCATGCCGCCAGCGCTACTCCAGCACCGCCCCTCGCCGCGCCCGACCGATGCTCAATCCGGAAGCCTACGTCGCCCAACCCGCCCCCGGCCGCGCCTGCGGCGCCTGCACGCTGTGCTGCAAGGTCTACGACGTGCCCGCGGTCGAGAGCGTCGCGGGCCAGTGGTGCCGCCATACGAAGGCCGGCCAGGGCTGCGCCATCCACGCCACCCGCCCGGACCATTGCCGGGCCTTCCACTGCCTCTGGATGACGGAGGGATGGCTCGGCCCGGAATGGAAGCCGGACCGCGCCAAGATGGTGCTGAGCCTCGATCCGCTCACCCGCAACATGAACGTGCAGGTCGATCCCGGACAGGCGAACGCTTGGCGGCGCGAGCCCTATTACGGGCAGCTCAGGCGCTGGGCCGTGGCCTCGGTGCCCCTGCGCCGGCACGTGCTGGTCCACGTCAACAAGAGCACCACCGTCATCCTGCCGGACCGCGACGTCAGCCTCGGGATCGTCGGCGCCGACGAGCGCATCGTCACCACCGACCGGATGACGCCCCAGGGCCCGAGCTTCGACGTCCGGAAAGTGCCGGCCTGAACCGGGCGACCGGCCAGACCCGGGGCAGGGTCAGCGCTCGGTGCCGGAATGCCGCCGCATGACCGGGGATTCGACCACCAGGAACGTCATCTGGAACAGGATCAGCCCCGTCTGGTCCGTCACCTCGATCCGCCAATCCTCGCCGAGGGCGATGCGCTGGGCGTCCTGCC
The DNA here is from genome assembly GCF_001424445.1 of Methylobacterium sp. Leaf361. NCBI lineage: Bacteria > Pseudomonadati > Pseudomonadota > Alphaproteobacteria > Hyphomicrobiales > Methylobacteriaceae > Methylobacterium > Methylobacterium sp. Leaf361. The sequence goes on from NZ_LMPY01000012.1 coordinate 223,274, forward strand.
TCAGGATGTCGCCGGCGCGCCGGACGGCTTCGAGCCGGGCGGATTGCCAGTCCGGCAGCTCCGTTCCCGCGCCGTCCAAGATCGTGGATCCGTCGTGGATGTTGAAGTGATAGCGCGGCATCCACACGTCCCGGTCGGGTCCAGGCGGGGGATGCGGGTACCCCTCACTCGCGGCCGTGCCGAGTCCCGTCGCCGCGATTGACGGACCCGTTACCCCACGCGCGCGGGCTCGGCCATATACGGGGTTAGAGTCGCGGCCGGGATCTCGGGACCGCGTCGCGGCGCCGACGCCATGTCGCGACGCGCGAGCCTTGCGGATCCGGCCGGTTTGCCCGAGTGATCGGCCATGACGACCGTTCACGATTTCAGCGTCTCCGCGGCCGACGGAACGCCGTACCCGCTCGCGCAGCACCGCGGTCAGGTGCTGCTCATCGTGAACACGGCCTCCCGCTGCGGCTTCACCCCGCAATACGAGGGGCTCGAGGCGCTCTGGCGCCGGCACCGGGATGCGGGCCTGACGGTCCTGGGCTTTCCCTGCAATCAGTTCGGCGCGCAGGAGCCGGGCGACGCCGTCGAGATCGCGAGCTTCTGCGCGCTGCGCTACGACGTGAGCTTCCCGGTGCTCGCCAAGGTCGCGGTGAACGGGTCGGGCGCCGATCCGCTCTACGCCCATCTCACCCGGGCCCGGACCGGGCTGTTCGGCACGCGGGCGGTCAAGTGGAACTTCACCAAGTTCCTGGTCGGACGCGACGGCCGGGTCATCGCCCGGTTCGCGCCCGGGACGAAGCCCGCGGCCCTGGAGGCTAAGATCCAGGCGGCCCTGGCCGAGCCCGCCTGAGCCGCGCCCGCGTCAGACCGCGTCGAGATCCGCGGCCTCGGCGGAGACCGCGCGGCGCGCGTCGATCCGTTCACGCACGCGCAGCACCGTCCGCAGGGGCGCGATCGGGAACGGGCGCACTGACTCGCGCAGGATCCCCGCCAGGAACCGGATCTCGGCAATCTTGCGCAAGGTCAGATCGGGCGCTCCGGCGCCCTGTGCTCGGCGCTCGAGGTCCGAGAGGGCGTCGAACAGCGCGTAGCGCCCGTCGAGATCGCGGGAAAACTGTTTCGACGCGATCAGATTGGCCAGTTCGCCTTCAAAACTGCAACGGACAGGCTGATCGGAACGCATCGTCGACTCGAACACAATGTACTTCGAACCCTAAAACAGTGTTCGCGCTTTGTCAGCCGCCGACGCGGGGCGGGCGCCGCGAATGCGGGATTGTTGCGCAATTGCATCTGCGCGACCGCGCCGGATCGCGGCCCGGGCTCAGCCGCCGGCCGCGACGAACGCGGCGGCCGCCTCGAACTCCGTCCGGCGCGCCTCGAGGCGGGCCTCCGCCTCGGCGTCGCGCCCCCAGACGGCGGCCTGATAGGTCTCGTCCACGTGGGCCGCGGCCCAGGCCTCGGCCGGCGTCAGCCGGCCCTCGAGAACCGCCAGGGCGATCAGCAGGGAGCCGGTCAGCGTGGTCAGGGTGTGCAGGCCCGCCAGCCGGAACGGGTCGGTCACCGCGTTCACCGCAGCGGAGAGCGCCTGGATCGTGTCGGCCGGCTGCGCGACTTGCATGACGCCCTCGCTCAGGATCACCCGCGCACCGAACGCGTCCCGTGCCCAGGCGAGGATCGGATCCCAGGCCTCCGCCTGGGCCGCCACGAGGCGCTCCGGATCCCCGGCGCGGTAGGCCACGAGATCGGTGCCCGCGTAGGCGCAGAGATCCGCCGCGACCTCGGCGAGGCGGGGCGTGACGCCGTCGATCGCCGTGTTGGCCAGCCGGGTCAGGGGCATCCGCGCGGGGTCGATCGCCGTGTCCTGGGCCTGCCACTCCGCCGCGACGCGCTCGGCCAGGGTCCGGCTGGGGAGACGCAGAGGGTTGCGGGCCGGCGTGTTGGCCGGACGTCCGTCCAGGGTCAGCCGGAACCCGTCGGCATCCTCGGAGAAGCCGGCTTCCTTGTAGAAGCGGTGGGGCAGGGCCGGCTTGGCGTGGCCGCGGGCGGCCCGGACCGGGTCGGGCCTGTCACCGTCGCTCGGTTGCCCGAGCCAGTCTGTCGTCTGATCGCTCATGGAGGCGAGATAGGCGCTTCCGGCCCCGCGCGCGAGCCTCCCGCGATCAGGAGCCGGTCGCGAGCCCCTCGAGGAGCAGCGCCTCCAGCGCGGCGGCACTCGGGACCACCGTCACGGCCCCGGCTCCGTAGAGCGCGTCCGGCGGATGGTAGCCCCAGGCCACCCCGACGGCCGTTGCACCGGCCGCCACGCCCATGGCGATGTCGAAGGTGGTGTCGCCGACCATCACGGTGGCCTCGGGCTCGCAGCCCGCCTCGCGGATCGCCTGCTGCAGCATGGTCGGATCCGGCTTCGACGGCGCGTCGTCGGCGCTCTGGGTCGTGGCGAACCAGTCCGCCCAGCCGTAATGCGCGATCAGCCGGTCCACACCGCGCCGCGACTTCCCGGTGGCGAGGCCGATCAGCACGTCGGAGCGCCCGTGCAGCCGGGTCAGCAGGTCGGCCATGCCGGGGAACAGGGGCTCCTCGTGGGCGGGGTCGAGCCGCAGGCGGTTGTAGGCCTGCTTGTAGCTCTCCGAGAGTTCCGCGACCGGGCCGTCCTCGCCGACGAGGCGCCGGAAGGCCTGCGGCAGCGACAGGCCGACCACCGACAGGGCCTCCCGCCGCCCGGGCGCCGGCAGGCCGTTCTCCGCGAACGCCACCTCCTGGGCCGCCACGATCAGGTGCTGGCTGTCGACGAGGGTGCCGTCGACGTCGAAGACGACGAGCCTCATCGCGACCGACGCGCCGGAAGTCGCGCCGCGAGCCGCCCCGCCGGCGCGGGTAAAAGGAGGCGGGTCCCCGTCACGGCTTCCGGCCCGGCTGGGCCGGCGCGGCCGCGGCGGGCTGGCCGCCGGGGATCCGGGTCCGCTCGTAGCCGAGCCGGCACCGGATCAGGAAGCGCCGGCGCTTGCCGCCGCGCAACCCGCGCTGATGCGAGGCGCGGTTGCAGGCCGCGTAGGAGCGCCGCCGGCGCTCCGCGCGGGCACTGTTGGCGGTGCGCGGGGCGGCCTGCGCGGGCGCCGCGCCCGGGGCGGGCGCCGGGGCCGGATGCGGGGTCGCCGTCTCGGGGGGGTGGGTGCCGTTCGCCGTCGGCGCCGCCCTGGTCGTCTCGCCCGGCGCGGCATGCGCGATCGGCCCGGTGAGGCACAGGGCGGCGAGGCAGGCCAGCATCGCGAGCTTCATGTGTCAGGGTCTCGAACCGCCGGGAACAGGCCCCGCGGCGGATCGGCGGGGCGCGGGGCAGCATATGAGGCGGCGCGGCCGGTTGCCAAGGCATGCGCCGCGCGGGACGCCCGGACCGCACCCGACTTTCACCGGAGATGCCGCGGCGCTGACGGGCGCTCGCGTGACGGTTATCTGGGGGACGGGAAGGGTGATCCGGCGATGAACCTCGTGCTGCTGCCCGGCTTCATGACCGATGCCGACCTCTGGTCGGACGTGGTCGCGCGCCTCGCCGAGGTGGGTCCGATCACGCACGGCGACCTCGCGCGGGACGCCGCCATCGCCGACATGGCGCGCCGCGTCGTCGCGGAGGCGCCGCCGCGCTTCGGGCTCGTGGGCTTCTCCATGGGCGGCTACGTCGCCCGCGCGGTCGCCCGGCTCGTGCCGGACCGGGTGGAGGCGTTGGTCCTCGTCGCCACCTCGTCGCGGGCCGACACGCCGGCCCAGGCGCGCCGGAAGGCGGCCGCCGTCGCCCATATCCGCCAGCAGGGCTACCGGGGCCTCAGCCGGTCGGCGATCCTCCAGTCGGTGCACCCGGACCGCGCCGGCGACGGCGCCCTCCTGAGCCGGATCCGGCAGATGGGCGACCGCCTCGGCGGAGAGGTCTTCCTGCGCCAGGCCGGGCAGGCGCGCGAATCCGATGGCGACCGCCTCGGCGCGATCGGCTGCCCGACCCTGGTCGTGGCGGCGGCCCAGGACGCCCTGCGCAGCCTCGACGAGGCGCGGGAGCTCCGCGACGGCATCCCAGGCGCGACGCTGAGGGTGATCGACGGGTCGGGCCACATGCTGCCGCTCGAGGCCCCGGACGCGCTGGCGGACGTGATCGTGCCCTGGCTGCGGGCTCAGGCCTCCGGAGCCTCGACGATCGGGTCGTAGCGGGCGGCGTCGAAGCCCAGGAGGTTCCAGCTCTGCGCCATGTGGGGCGGGAGCGGCGCGCTCACGTCGACCGGCTTGCCGGTCCGCGGGTGCGGAATGACGATCCGCCGGGCGAGCAGGTGGAGGCGGTTCTGGATGCCGCCCGGCAGCTCCCAGTTCTCGACGGAGAAGTATTTCGGGTCGCCCACGATCGGGTGGCCGATATGGGCCGCGTGGGCGCGCAGCTGGTGCGTGCGGCCGGTGACCGGCTTGAACGACAGCCAGGACAGCTTCTGGGCGGCCTGATCGACCATCGCGTAGTAGGTCAGCGCGTGGCTCGCGCCCTCGTCGCCGTGCTTGGCGACCCGCATCCGCGCGTCGGCGTCGGTGGGCTCCTCCTTGGCGAGGTAGGTCGAGACGCGCCCCTGCCGGACCCGCGGCACGCCCGCGGTGAGCGCCCAGTAGATCTTCCGGGCCGCCCGCGAGCGGAAGCTTTTCGCCAGCGTCGCGGCGGCGAGCCGGGTCTTGGCGATGATCAGGCAGCCGGCCGTGTCCTTGTCCAGCCGGTGGACGAGGCGCGGCTTCTGGCCGTCCGGACCCGTGAGGGCGGCGAGCAGGCCGTCCACGTGCCGGACCGTCCCCGAACCGCCCTGGACCGCGAGGCCGAAGGGCTTGTTGAGGATCATCATGTCGGCATCCTCGTAGAGGATCAGCGACCGGATGAAGGCGGCGTCGTCCTGCTCGCGGGCGGCGCTGCGCGGCCGCTCGGTGGGCTGGTCGAGGCGCAGCGGCGGCACGCGCACGCTCATGCCCGGCTCCAGCCGGTCGTTCGGCTTGGCGCGCTTGCCGTCGACCCGCAACTCGCCCTTGCGGACGATGGTCTGCACGCGGGTGAAGGGCAGGAGCGGGAAGCGGGCGGTGAGGAAGCGGTCGATCCGCATCCCAGCCTCGTCCGGCTCGACGGTCAGGGTCTGCACGCCGGAGGCGAGGGTCGCGGAGGCGGCGGCGCGCTGCTCGCGCCGGGTCGGACCGGGCGCGGGGGCAGAGGCGAGGGCCGGGGAGGGGGCCGCCGAGCGCTTGGCCGGCGGCCGGCCGCCGGGCTTGCCCGCCGCGGCGTCGCGCGGTGCGGCGTCGCGCGGTGCGGCGGCGTCGCGGCGCGGCTTCGGCGGCCGGGCCGGCGCCGGGGCCGCAGCGGCCTGCGCGCCCCAGGGATCGCGGGTGCCGGCATCCTCGCCGCGGTTGCGGGCCGCGCGCTCGGCGGCGTCGCGGGCGCTGGTGCGCGGGCCCGTGCGGGCGCGGCCGTCGGCCTGGGCCTTGCCGCCCCTGAACTTGCTGGCGCTGGACTTGCCGGCCTGAGGCTTGCGCCCCGTCGGCCCGCCGCTTCTGGGAGGTCGTATCGTCATGCTTCCGCCGGCACCCGTCTCCGCGTCGGACGGAGCGTCCGGGCGCATGGGCCGCGGCGTCGCGGACGTCCGGACCGATGGGATTGCCCGGCTGTAGCATCGCCCGCGCCGAGCGGCAAAGGCGGTGGGCCGGCCCGGTCCGTCAGGGCTCCGCGCGCCACGCGTCGCGGAGGCGGGCCTTCAGGCCGGCGGGGAAGAGGTCGGGACCGCCCGGCACGTCGAGCCCGTCCAGATCGCACCACCGCGCCACGCAGGCGGTGCCGGAATCCTCGTGGAAGACGAAGCGCTCCTGCCCGTCGAACCGCCGCGGCGGCAGGGCGACGGGGAACAGGAACAGCACCTCGTGCCCGACCTGCCCCTCGTGCGTGAAGATGTTCTCCATGACGCGGGGGCCGCCGAGCACCGAGACGGTGACGCCGAGCTCCTCCTGGAATTCCCGGATCACGGCGTCCTCGACCCGCTCGCCGAACGTGACGCTGCCGCCGAGCGGCCGGACGCCTTTCAGCCGCCCGTCATCCGCGCGGACCTCGGCCACGAGCAGGCTGTTGCCGCGCCGGGGCAGACCCAGTGCCTTCACGCGAATCTCCGCAGGGGGCCGCCAGACCGTCATCCCGCACGGGCTAGCCCGTCGTCGGCGAGGCCGCAACGGACCGGCGCACAGCGCGCCGATCCACGGCAACAACCGGACACACGGTTGACGCCCGCCCCCGCTACGGCCAAGCTGTGCTCGACGGTTCCCCTCGGGGATCAAAAGGGAACGCGGTGAGGGGTTCGCCCCGAAGCCGCGGCTGCCCCCGCAACTGTAAGCGGCGAGCCCTTCACCACCACGTCACTGGGTCCACCCCGGGAAGACGGTGCGAGGGCGGCGACCCGCGAGCCAGGAGACCTGCCGTCAGCCGTGGTCACACGCGAAACGCGCCGGGCGGGGTGTCCTGGCGGGTGTCGAGGCGACGCCAGTCCCGAGGGGAGGCGGCCGCCGAGGCCTCGTTCGCGGTGACGTGCCACAACAAGCGCGCCCGCGACGCCGTTCCCCATGCCCGTCTCCGCCGTCTCGAACCCCTCGAGCCCTGTCGCAGCACGCCGTCGCGCGCCCGCACGGGCAGAGGCTACCGGACAGCGAGCGCATTGTAATGTTATTACAATGCTTGTAGGACGCGGGGGCCGGCGCGCGCCGTGCACGGACCGCTTTCCCCATGTCTCTATCGACCCATCGCTCCCGCCCCGGCGGGCGGGCCCCGCTCTGCGGCGTTCTCCTCGCGCTCCTCGCCAGTCCGACCGCCGCCCAGGAGGCGGTCACGCTGGATGAGCTGTCCGTCGCCGGCGCGGGCGGCGACCCGAGCCGCCTGCCGCCGAATGGCCTCAACCTGCGCACCCCCGACCGGACCGCGAGCCGCCTCGGCCTGACGCCGCTGGAGACGCCGGCCAGCCTCGACATCGTGTCGGGCGAGACCGCGCGGCTGCGCGGCCAGGACACGATCGCCGAGGCCGTGACTCAGGACGCGACCGGCATCACCACCATCGCGGCGCCCGGCAACGGCAACGGCGCGTTCACGTCCCGCGGCTTCGCCGGCCCGAACTCGATCCAGCAGCTCTACGACGGCACGCGCTTCTACGTCGGCGCCAACACCGTGACCTTCCCGTTCGACACGTGGAACGTCGAGCGGATCGAGGTGCTGCGCGGGCCGTCCTCGGTGCTCTACGGCGACGGCGCCATCGGCGGCGTCATCAACGTGGTGCCCAAGAAGCCGGTCTTCGTGCCGATCAACGCCGCCCGCGCGGTGATCGGCACCGACGGGGTCGCGCGGCTCGCCCTCGATTCCGGCGGCCCGCTGGGCCAGGCTGAGTACGGCGACACCTTCGCGTACCGCCTCAACGTCAGCGGCAACCGCGCCGACGGCTGGATGCGGCCGGAGGGCGATTTCCGTAACCTCGCGGTCTCCGCCGCCCTGCTGTTCCGGCCGAGCGCCGACCTCGCCTTCACCCTGAGCCACGATCTCGGCTACCAGGAGCCCGCCCGCTACTGGGGCACCCCGCTGGTCGAGGGACGGATCCCGGATCTCATCCGGTTCAACAACTACAACGTCCGCGACGCGAAGATCACCTGGGCCGACAACTGGACCCAGCTCAAGACCGAGTGGTCCCCCTCGGCCGACATCACGATCCGCAACACCGCCTACCGGCTGACCAGCCGGCGCCACTGGCTCGACGTCGAGCAGTACAGCTACAACCGCGGCACCGGGCTCGTGGACCGGGGCGACTACCTGGAGATCTACCACAACCAGGAGCAGGTCGGAGACCGCCTCGACGCGACGTTCCGGGGCAGCCTGGTCGGGCTGCCGAACCAGTTCGTGGCCGGCTTCGACGTGAATCACATCGACTTCCGCCACACCAACAACTTCTACTTCGACCAGACCACGAGCGTGCCGCTCACCGGCTACGATCCGGGCCTCTTCCCGCAGAACGGCCGGGCGCGTCCGGCCTACGCGACGCAGACGAGCCAGGCCTCGGTCTTCGCCGAGGACCGGCTGATCCTGTCGGACAAGCTGTCGTTCCTCACGGGCGTGCGCCTCGACGTGCCGACGCTGAACCGCGAGGACTTGCAGACGGGATCGCGGTTCGAGAAGACCTACCGGGCGCTCGGCTACCGGTTCGGCCTCGTCTACAACCCGACGCCGGACAGCGCGCTCTACGCCCAGTACAGCTTCGCCACCGACCCGGTGAACAGCCTGATCACGCTGTCGCAGTCGCTGGCGGGCTTCAAGCTCGCGACCGGCGATCAGGTCGAGATCGGCGCCAAGGGGCTGGCCTTCGACGGCGCCCTCGAATGGACCGTCGCGGGCTACCGGATCGTCAAGGACAACCTGATCTCGGCGATCCCCGGCCAGCCGACGCTGTCCACGCAGGTGGGGAGCCAGTCCTCGCAGGGCTTCGAGCTGGCGCTCGGCTGGCGCTTCGCGCCGGGCTGGCGGCTCGACGGCAACCTCGCGCTCCTCCACGCGCAGTACGACCGGTTCGACCAGACGGTGAACGGCGCCACCGTCTCGTATGCCGGCAACCAGCCGATCGACGTGCCCGAGCGCGTGGCCAACCTCTGGCTGACCTGGGACGTCACCCGCGACTGGACCGCGCGGGTCGGGCTGCAGAACGTCGGGCAGGTCTACAGCGACTTCGGCAACACGGCGCGGCGCCCCGCCTACAACCTCGTCAACGCGGTCCTGGACCATCAGGTGACGGCGGACTCGCGCCTGTCCGTGCGGGTCTACAACCTGTTCGACAAGGTCTACGCGATCTCGGGCAACGCCGTGAACGGGGTCGGGACCAACTGGCTGCTCGGGCGCCCGCGCTCGGTCGAGGTCGCCTACACGGTGACGTGGTGAGCCGACCGCGCCGGCTCGGCAAGGCGGGACGGCGCTGGCTGCTCCTGTTCCACCGCTGGGCCGGGATCGCCGCGGGGCTGTTCTTCGCGCTGTGGATCGGCTCCGGGCTGGTGATGCTCTACGTGCCGTTCCCGGCGCTCACCGAGGCCGAGCGGCTGTCGCGGCTCGCCCCGATCGCCTGGGATCAGGTCGCGGTCGCGCCGGACGCGGCGCTGCGGGCCGGCGGGCTCGCCGGCGTGCCGGCCGCCTTCGGCCTGGAGATGCGGGGCGACGAGCCGGTCTACCGGATCGCCGGCCACGACGGCACCCGGGTGACGGTCTCGGCACGGACCGGCGCGCGGCTCGGTCCGCTGACACCCGCAGACGCGCTGCGTGTCGCGGCCGGTGGTGCTCCGGCTGCGCAGGCCGAGCAGGTCGCGCGCGACCAGTGGACCGTCACGGCCCGCTACGACCCGCTCCGGCCCTTCCTGAAGGTGGCCCTCGGCGACGCCGCGGGGACCGAGCTCTACGTGTCTGCGGTGACCGGCGAGATCGCCCTCGACACGACACGCTTCGAGCGGGGCTGGAACTGGGTGGGTTCGGTGGCGCACTGGATCTACCTCACGCCGCTGCGGGCCCGGCCGGAGCTGTGGCGGACGATCCTGTTGTGGCTCTCCGGTTTCGCCGCCCTCGGCGCGCTGAGTGGAGGCGCGATCGGGATCTGGCGCCTGCGCCTTCGGCGGCGCTACGCGGCCGGGGCGGTCACGCCCTATCGCGGGCTGGCGCGCTGGCACCACCTGCTCGGCCTCGCGGGGGGCCTCGGCTTGAGCACGTTCATCGTCAGCGGCTGGATCTCCATGAACCCGAACCGCTGGTTCAGCGCGACCAGCCCGCCGGTAGCGTTGCGCGCCGCCTATGCCGGAACCCCGCCGGCGCTCGGCCTCGATCCGCACCGGCTCCGCGATGGCGCCATGCCGGATACGCGCACCCTGCGCTTCGCCGCCATCGGTGGACGCTGGTGGATCGTCGCCGAGACGGCGGACGGCCTCCGGACGGTCGCAGCGGACGGCGCGACCGCCCTCGACGCGCGCAGCATCGCGACGGCCGCGGCAGACGGTTTCGCGGACGGTCCCCTCCGGTCGATCCGCCCGTTATACGCCTACGACGCCTACTGGTATCCCCACGGGGCCGACCCACGGCCGCTTCCGGTGCTGCGCCTGCGCTTCGGCGACGCGGCCGCCACGTGGCTCCACGTCGATCCCCGGGACGGCACGATCCTCCAGCGCCTGGACCGCTCGGGCCGGATCAACCGCTGGCTGTTCGACGCCGCGCACCGGCTCGACCTGCCGGGGCTCACCGGCAACCGCCCCCTGCACGATACGGCCCAGTGGGTCCTGAATCTCCTGGCGGCGGGCATCGCGGTCACCGGGATCGTGGCGGGCTGGCGCAGGCTGCGTCGGACGCTGTCCGCCTGAGGTCGGTTTCAGCGTGTGCTGTCGAGCGGTCGAGATCGGCCCGGCGGTGGCTTCCGATCCGGTCGTGCTGCGCGTCAGGACGACAGCCCGGAGGCGGACGCAAATACCTCCACGTCCGGCCTGTGCGCCTGTCGGTATTCACGGGGGCTCACGTCGTAGCGATCCTTGAAGCGGCGCGCGAAATGCGCCTGGCTGCTGAAGCCACAGCCATAAGCCAACAGGCCGATCGACAGGGTGGCGCAGGCCGGGTCGGTCAGGCGCTTGGCTGCCACCTCCAGTCGGCGTCCCCAGATGTAGTCGGAGATGTGCCGGCCGCGCTCATGAAACAGCTCCTGCAGCCGCCGCAACGACACGCCCATCGCGGCGGCGAGCCGGGGCGGGTCCAGGTTCGGATCGCTCAGGTTCGCCTCGACATAGGCCTTGGCGCGCTGGACCGTGACGTTGCCGTGGATGGAACGCGGCGCCTCCTGCGCCATCCGTTCGGCGAGGCTCGCCACGATCAGGTCGACGCCGATCGATGCCATGCGCTCGGCCGCGTCAGGAGTGAGGCGATCGCTGACCCGGACGAGTTCCTGAAGGTACGAGCCCGTCAGGGTCGTCGAGGCGAGGTCCGCTGCGGCCGTGAGCGCGGTGTAGAGTCGGGACGGGCCCAGAACGGTCTCGAAACGCTGGCGCGGCAGATCGATAACCAAGGAGTCGCCGGTCTCCGCCTCCATCACGGGTGAACTCGAGTCGAGCAAGATGAGGTCGCCCGGCTTGGTCTTCGCCTCCCGGTCAAGCTGCTGGATTGTATCCCGTCCGGACAGCTTCAGGAGCACGAAAACCCGATCGGGGTTCCCGCGGCGTCGCGCTTCGGCGTCCGTGATTCTGGTCCGCACGGTTGTGTGCCAGAAATGCGAGATCGGCATCGCGCCGATACACGTCACGTCCAGCCGTCCCTGGAACGGGAGACCATCCGGCGTCTCGATCTCGGCAGGCACGAGCCGCTCGTTGACCAGCTCCCGCCATTGGCGGACCGCGTTTCTGGGATGAATCCCGTCTGTCGAGAAAAACGGTTGCATCTGCCGCCTGGGCACCCCTGTCGCCACCCGGTGGCGAAGATCGGGAACCCCGGCGTTTATTGTATATAATCTACCTTCACAACAGGTAGGCGGGGGACAAGGGGCGGAGCAGCGGCGCCCGGCCAAACAGCGCCGTCCGGAAGCGGACCGGCGATGATCCATCCCTCTCGAGCATGATCACGATTCCGCGGCCTGATGTCCGACCCTAGAACCGCGCCGTCAGGAACAGCCGCACGTTCCGCCCCGGCAGCAGGATCTCGTCCTTCTTGAACGAGGTCGAGTTGCGGATATCGTCGTTCAGGAGGTTGCGGCCCTGGAGGCCGAGGGTGATCGCGCTCGCCCCGTAGACCGCAGGATCGACGGCCTTGGTGTAGCTCAGTTCGGCGCGCAGGTCGTCGTAGCCGGGGGTCGGCGTCTCGTACACGGCCGTGGCGTCGTGGCTGAAGGCGTGGAGCAGGTTCACCCGCGCGAACCACCCGTCGGCCCGCAGGTAGACGCCGCCGCCGAGCCGGTAGGGCGGGATGCGCGGCACGTTCGCGCCGTTGTCGAACTGAGCGCGGACGAAGTCGAACTGCGCCTCGACGCCGGCGAAGCCGTTGCCCACCGGCACGAGGTCGTACTGGCCGATGATCTCGGCGCCGTAGAAGGTCGCGTTCTGCTGCTGGTAGACGATCTGCCGGTTGTCGGTGCCGACGCCGCAGGAGGCGAAATCGTCGTCGCAGGTCAGACCCGTGTAGTTCCGGTAGATGAAGCCGGTGTAGCGGGTGAAGTAGCCGGTGGCGTCCAGGCGGAAGGGCCCCTCGGCCCGCCGGATGCTGGCCTCGACGGTCCGGGCTCGCTCCTTCTTGAGATTCGGGTTGCCGATCTCAAAGGTCGCGGTGGCGTCGTGCGGGCCCTGCGAGAACAGCTCGTAGCCCGTGGGACCGCGCTCGACGTAGGAGCCGGTGAGGCTCGCCACGAAGCCGTAGGGCAGGTCCTGCAGGGCGCCGATGCTGGCGCTCTTCGGGGCGAAGCGCCGGGTGCGCGCGTACTGGAACGGCTCCTGTCCGTCGACCGGCACGTAGTCGGCGGGGAACTGCGCCGCCGTGCTCGAGAGCCGGTCGACCTCGTAGCGCCCGGCCGCCTGCAGCCGCGTGCCCGGGCGCAGTTCCAGCTCCTCGAAGAGGTAGACCGCGTTCGCGCGCGACTCCGTCTTCGGCAGGAACGATTCGAGCTGCGTGTTGATCACGCGCCGGTCCGACTGGAAGCCCAGAGCGCCGGTGAGCCTGCCGAACTCGGTGATGACCGGGACGTGCTGGAGTTCCAGGCGTCCCTCGGCCTCGCGGTTCTTGAAGATCGCCTGGACGCCCTCGATCCCGTCGTCGCCGATCCCGACCTCGTTGTGGCGGTAGACCGAATAGCCCGCCCAGTAGCGGATCACCTCGAAGGGCCCGTCGAGCGGACGGTACTCGCCCCGCGACAGGACCCGGTCCTGGTTCGGGGTCAGGCGGGTCCGGTCCTGCTCGGCCACGCCGCCGGGGATCGCGTAGACCGCGTCGTAGTGGCTGAAGGAGATGCCCACGAAGCCGCGGTCGCCGATCGCCGAGATGCCGACCGCGCCGCCCTGCGACTCGTTGTACGAGTTGCGCTGGATCCCGCCGGGGATCGCGTAGCTGTCGTTGGCGGTCTTGAAGCCGTCGGCGTGGACCGCGATGCCGTCGGCGCCGGCGTCCACCGTGGCGGCCCCGAGCCGGCCGTTATCCACGCTGGAGAAGCCGCTGGTGACCTGCCCCTGCACCCCGTTCGCCGGGATGAAGGTCGGGACCCGGTTGTTGTCGGCCGAGACGACGCCGCCGATGGCCCCCGAGCCGTAGCGCAGGGTCGCGGGACCGCGGATCACCTCGATCCGGTCGGAGACCAGCGGGTTCACCGGCACGGCGTGATCCTCGCCGAGGTCGGACACGCCGCCGTTGACGATGCCGTTCTCCTGGATCCGCACCCGGGCATTGTCGAGGCCGCGGATGATCGGTCGCGAGGCCGCACCCGGCGCGTAGGTCGTGCCCGAGATGCCCGGACGGTCGAACAGGGCGTCGCCCAGGGTCCGGGGCTGGTCGCGCGCGATCTGGTCCTGGGTCACCACCGTCACCGGTGAGAACGTGTTGGTCGCCACCGGCAGGACGCCGATCGGCACCGCCGCATCCGCCGCGACCGCGCCGCGCGACGGCTGGATCGGGCTCGGGCTGGTGACGCTGATCTCGTCGAGGGCGACGGCCTGCTGCGCCCGCGCGGCGGAGGGCGTGAGGAGGCCGGCGCAGACGGTCGAGGACAGGACCGTGCTGGCGAGGAAGCCGAAGCGGCGCGAGGGAGGCATCGAGACTCACAGAGTGTTATATCGTTTCATTGTTGCGGCCCGTCGGATTGGTGCAAGCGTTAATCCCGCGCCCGTCGGACACGGTCGAGAAACGTTACATCGTTGCAACAGCCGCCCAGGTGGCGCTTCGGCGAGATCCCTCGATGCGGATTGAATTTGAAACGTTATAACATTTTGATGCCATCATGACCCAGCGCGACACCCGCCTTCCCGTCACCGTCCTGTCCGGCTTCCTCGGGGCCGGGAAGACGACTTTGCTCAATCACGTGCTCAACAATCGCGACGGCCGCCGCGTCGCGGTCATCGTGAACGACATGAGCGAGGTGAACATCGACGCCGATCTGGTCCGCGCCGGGGGCGCCGACCTGTCCCGGACCGACGAGACCCTGGTCGAGATGACCAACGGCTGCATCTGCTGCACCCTGCGCGACGACCTGCTCGCCGAGGTCCGGCGGCTGTCGGAGACGGGGCGGTTCGACTACCTGCTGATCGAGGGGACCGGCATCGCCGAGCCGCTGCCGGTCGCATCGACCTTCTCGTTCCGCGACGAGGCCGGCCGGTCGCTCTCGGATCTCGCCCGCCTCGACACGATGGTGACCGTGGTCGACGCGGTGAATCTGCTGAAGGATTACGGCTCGGCCGCCTTCCTGCGCGAGCGCGGCGAGACGGCGGGCGCCGAGGACACGCGCACGCTCGTGGACCTGCTCGTGGAGCAGATCGAGTTCGCCGACGTGGTGGTCATCAACAAGGCGCGCGACGTGCCGGCCGAGCACCTCGCGCTGGTGCGCTCCGTCGTGCGCGGCCTGAACGCCGATGCCCGCATCCTCGAGACCGATCACGGGCGCGCGCCGCTCGCCGAGATCCTCGACACCGGCCTCTTCGACGAGGAGAAGGCGCAGCAGCACCCGCTCTGGTTCAAGGAACTCTACGGCGCCCACGCGCACGTGCCGGAGACCGAGGAGTACGGGATCGCCTCCTTCGTCTACCGGGCCCGGCGGCCCTTCGACCCGGAGCGCTTCAACGCCTTCGTCAACGCCACGTGGCCGGGTCTGATCCGCGCGAAGGGCCACTTCTGGCTCGCGACCCGGCCGGACTGGGTCGGCGAGTTCTCCCTGGCGGGCGCCGTGGCCCGGGTCTCGGCGATGGGGTTCTGGTGGTCGGCCGTGCCGCGGCGGCGCTGGCCGGAGGCGCCCGAGTTCCAGGCGCGGCTCCGGGACGTCTGGAGCGAGGTCTGGGGCGACCGGCGCCAGGAGCTGGTCTTCATCGGCACCGGCATGGACGCCGCGGCGCTTACGGCAGCGCTGGACGCCTGCCTGATCGAGACCGGCGCGGACCGGGCGCCGTTCGATCCCGCGCCCTATCGCGGCCTGCCGGACCCGTTCCCGGCCTGGCGCCGCGCGGCCTGAGGGCGACGGTCAGGTGGCCAGCGCCTCCGCCTCGTCCTCGGCCTCGATCTCGGCATCCGCCTCGGTCGTCTGACCGGATGCGCCGGCCGCCTCCGCGAGGCCGCGGGCCGCCTTGCGCAGGAGCTTCCGGAGGCGGCGGCGGTCGGTCTTGTCGAGGTGGTCGAGCAACTCGGCCTCGACCTCCTCCTGGATCCGCTCGATGGCCTCGGCCTTGGCCCTGCCGGTCTCCGTGAGCTGGACCCGCACCACGCGGCCGTCGCCCGATTCGGCCCGGCGCTCGACGATGCCGAGGGCCGCGAGCCGCGTGACGGTCTTGGAGGCGGTGGGCGGCCGGACGCGCAGCAGGGCGGCGAGATCGCCCATCGTCATCGTGCCGGCCGCGGCGAGCGCCTGCACCACCTGCTCCTGGCCGGCGAACAGGCCGAGCTTCGCCAGACGATCGCCGGTCCGTGCCCGGTGCAGGCGCGCCGCCTGCACCAGCGCCCAGCCGACGCTGCGCACGCCGGGCGGCCTCAGCTTCTTGGACGGGAGTCCGAGCACCGCGGCCTCGTCCTGATGATCGCGCTTCTGCTTGTCGCCCACCGGAGCGCCCGAATTAGAGCCGGCGGCCGCCGGACGATCCTGAATCTGCACCGTCCACCCCCATCAAGCGGCCGCCCAGGTCCCTGTGGCGCCGACCGGTGACGGTGCGATGACGGGGCTGGCGCGGAGGCCCGCTCAGCAGTGCATGAGACGCTGGAGACGGTCCAGGATGTCCTCGCCGGTGCAGGGACGGGCGATGAACTCGGCATGCTCGGGCATGCGGGCCGGGTCCGGGGCCGCGCGCCCGGACACGATCAGGATCGGCAGTTGCGGCCGCGCCTCGGCCACGGAGCTCGCGAGGTCGAAACCGTCGGTCTTTCCCGAGAGCTGCACGTCGGTGACCAGCCCGCAGATGTCCGGGCGCGCCTGCAGGATACTGAGCGCCCGCTCGGCCGAGGCGCACTGGACGGTGTCGTAGCCGCCTTCCTCCAGCACGTCCCCGAGGTCCATGATCGTCAGCGCCTCGTCCTCGACGAGGAGGATTACCGGCCGATCGCCGCTCGAACCCGTCTGCTCGCTCGCCACTGTGTACTCCCTTCGGCAGCACCCGGCCGCGCGGGCCGCCGCACGCATCTCCAGCCGTAGGCCCAACGGCAGAAACGGTCCCGGGTTGCAGGCCGGCACGGGGGCTCGTCACGGGAAAGTGGAACGCGCGGCCCTCATGTCGATGTCGGCGCCAGCTCGGTCACCACCCCGGCGACAGCCTCGATGAGCCGGTCGAGATCCGCCGCACCGATCGTGAGCGCGGGGGTGAGGTAGACGATGTCGCCGAAGGGCCGCACCCAGACGCCGCGGGCGAGCAGTTCCGCCTTCAGGACGGCCAGATCGGGCGCCCGCGCGAACTGGACCGCGCCGATGGCTCCGAGGACCCGGACATCCGCCACGCCGGGCACCCGCCGCAACGGCTCCAGCCCCGCGGCGAGGCGCTCCGCGACGGCGCGGGCCTGGCTCAAGCGCGGCTCGGTCTCGAACAGGTCGAGGCTGGCATTGGCCGCCGCGCAGGCGAGGGGGTTGGCCATGAAGGTCGGGCCGTGCATCAGCGCCGCCGCCGGATCCTCGGACCAGAACGCCGCGAACACTTCCGTGCGGGCGATCGTGGCGGCGAGCGCCATCGTGCCGCCCGTGAGCGCCTTCGACAGGCACAGGATATCGGGCACGATCCCCGCCTGCTCGCAGGCGAACAGGCTGCCGGTGCGCCCGAAGCCGGTGAAGATCTCGTCGGCGATGAGCGGCAGCCCGTGGCGACGCGCCAGCCCGGCGACCGTCGCCAGCACCTCCGGCGGGTGGGTCCGCATCCCGCCGGCCCCCTGCACCAGCGGCTCGACGATCACCGCCGCCAGGGTGTCGCGATGGGCCGCCAGGGCCGCGTCGAGCGCCGCGGTCTCGGCCGCGCTGCGCGGCAGGTCGCAGAAGATCTGGCTCGGCAGGTAGGCACCGAAGCGGCGATGCATGCCCTCCTCGGGGTCGCAGACCGACATCGCCCCCATCGTGTCGCCGTGGTAGCCGCCGCGGAACGCGAGGACCTTCGTCCGCCCGCTCACGCCGCGGTTGATCCACATCTGCGCCGCCATCTTGAGCGCGACCTCCACGGCGACCGAGCCCGAATCGCTGAGGAAGACGTGGTCGAGATCGCCCGGCAGCAGGGCGGCGAGCCGCCGGGCCAGGGCCTCCGCCGGCGCGTGGGTGAGGCCGCCGAACATCACGTGGGGCATGCGCGCGAGCTGGTCGGCCACCGCGCCCGCTATGTGTGGGTGATTGTAGCCGTGCACCGCGGTCCACCAGGAGGCGATGCCGTCCACGAGCTCGCGCCCGTCGGCGAGGCGGATGCGGGTGCCCTGGGTCGCGACCGCCTCCAGGGGCGGCGCCGCGCGGCGCATCTGCGTGTAGGGCCGCCAGAGATGGCCTGCGGGCGTTGCGAGGGTCATGCGCCTGGCATGATGTGGCCTCGGACGGGGGTCAAGGACCGGCACCCGCCGCTTGACATTGTCCGCGCGGCACCGCCCATCCCCGTCCCCATGGACAGCCTCGACGCCTTCGCCACCGGGAAACTCGACGCCCTCGAGGCCGGCAGCCTGCGCCGCAAGCTGGTGCCGACCGAGCGCGGCGCCGGCGCCGCGGCGGCGCGGCGGGGACGGGCGCTCGTCTCCTTCTCGTGCAACGACTATCTCGGCCTCTCGCATCACCCGCGGGTGATCGCGGCGGCCCAGGCCGCGGTCGCGAGCCACGGCGCGGGGGCGGGCGGGTCGCGGCTCGTGACCGGCGACCACCCCTATCTCGGCGCCCTGGAAGCCGGCCTCGCGCGCCACAAGGGCACGGAGGCCGCTCTGGTCTTCGGCAGCGGCTACCTCGCCAATCTCGGCATCACCCCGGCGCTCGCCGGGCGGGGCGACCTCGTCCTGCTCGACGAGCTGTCCCACGCCTGCATGTGGGCGGGCGCGCGGCTCTCGGGCGCGCGTGTCCTGACCTTCCGCCACAACGATCCCGGCGACCTCGCGGCGCGGCTCGCCGAGCACCGGCCGCACCACGGGCGCGCCCTCGTGCTGACCGAGCGCGTGTTCAGCATGGACGGCGACCGGGCGCCCCTCGGCGACATCCTGGGCATCGCCGAATCCTTCGACGCCTGGACGCTCGTGGACGACGCCCACGGCATCGGCGTGGTCGAGGACGGACCGCGGGCGCCCCTGGAGATGGGCACCCTGTCGAAGGCGCTCGGCTCGTACGGCGGCTATCTCTGCGCCTCGCGCCCAGTCATCGACCTGATGACGAGCCGCGCCCGCAGCTTCGTCTACACCACCGGCCTGCCACCGGCCTCGGCCGCCGCGGCCCTGGAGGCGCTGGCGATCTTGGAGGCGGAGCCCGAGCGCCGGGCCCGTCCCCTCGCCCTCGCCCGGCGCTTCACCGCCCGCCTGGGCCTGCCGGAGGCCGAGAGCGCGGTCGTGCCGGTCCTAGTCGGCGAGGCGCAGGTGGCGCTCGACATCTCGGCGGCGTTGGAGGCGCAGGGCTACCTCGTGGTGGCAATCCGCCCGCCGACCGTGCCGGCCGGCACCGCGCGGCTGCGGGTCGCCTTCTCGGCCGCCCACGACGAGGCCCAGGTCGACGCCCTCGCGGAGGCCGTGGCCGCCCTGATCGGTTGAGCGCGGGCGCTTCTTGGTGATCGCGCCAATTCTCATATCTGCGGGCCGAACACGCGGCTGCGGACACCATTCGTCTCTGCGAGCGCAGCGAAACTAGCCAGGGCAGCGCGACTGCTGAGATCGTGGCGCCAAACTGGATTGCTTCGCTGCGCTCGCAAAGACGGTGAGGGCGTCGCGACAACCTGCTAAGGCGTTTCGCGCATCGAGAACCCGATCCGGCCGCCCGAGGTCGGGCGACATCATCGAGAGGACGACGCCATGGACGCCACCGCGCTGCGAGCCCTCCAGGCTCCGATCAAGGACAAGTACCGCACCGCGCCGGACGCGGCGGTCATCACCTTGAAGGCCAGGGGCACGCTGGACGACACCAAGATCGCCTGCAAGGTCGAGACGGGCCGCGCCATCGCGGAGGCCGGGCTGCATCCGGCCACGGGCGGCTCGGGCGCGGAGCTGTGCTCGGGCGACATGCTGCTGGAGGCGCTGGTCGCCTGCGCGGGCGTGACGCTCAAGGCGGTGGCGACCGCCCTGGAGATCCCGCTGCGCGCCGGCACGGTCAGCGCCGAGGGCGACCTCGATTTCCGCGGCACCCTCGGGGTCGACAAGGAGGCGCCGGTGGGCTTCCGCAACATCCGCCTGTTCTTCGAGCTCGACACCGACGCGTCGGAGGACAAGCTCGCGCAGCTCCTGAAGCTGACCGAGCGCTACTGCGTCGTGTTCCAGACCCTCAATCACAAGCCGGAACTGTCCGTCGCCGCGACGACGGCCTGACGGAGGGCAGCATGGCGGGCGGCATCACCCAGGCCGAGTACTGGAACGGCGAGGTCGGGACGCGCTGGGCGCGCAATCAGGCCGTCCTCGACGCGATGTTCGTCCCGCTGACGGAGGCGCTCTTCGCCCGCGCGGGGCTCGCCCCGGGCGAGACGGTGCTCGACATCGGCTGCGGCGCGGGCGCCACGACCCTGGAGGCCGCGCGCCGGGTCGGGCCCGGCGGGAGCGTGACGGGCGCCGACATCTCGGCGCCGCTCCTCGCCGTGGGGCGGGATCGCGCCGAGGCGGAGGCCCCCGGGAGCGCGCCGCTCCGGTTCGTCGAGGCCGATGTCGAGACGGCCGATCTCGGCCGGTTCGACCACGTCGTGTCGCGGTTCGGCGTGATGTTCTTCGCGGATTCCGCCCGCGCCTTCGCCAACGTGCGCCGGATGCTCCGGCCGGGCCACCGGATGACCTTCCTGTGCTGGCGGCCTCTCGCCGAGAACCCGTGGGTGGGCGTGCCGCGCGACGCGGTGCTGCCGCTCCTGCCGGAGGTGCCGCCGCCGCCGCAGCCCGACACGCCGGGTCCGTTCCGCTTCGCCGACGCCGACCCGCTCGTCGCGCTCCTGCGCGGGGCCGGGTTCGACGCCGTCACCTGCGATGCCCTCGACCGGGACATCGTCCTCGGGCAGGGTGAGACCGACGCGGCGGCGGTCGCGGCGGCCACCCACGTCGCCCTGAACCTCGGGCCGAGCTCCCATCTCGTCCGCGAGGCCGCGCCGGATCTCCGGGCGCGCGCCGAGGCGGCCGTGGCGGAGGCCCTCCGGCGGCACGCGGCGGGCGGCGCCGTGCGCCTGCGCGCCGCCTGCTGGCTCGTCCAGGCGGGATAGGTTCCGCGCCGCTGCTCGCTCTCACCGTCTTCGCGAGCGGAGCGAAGCGATCCAGCCCGCGCGACGATCCGGGGCGTCCCGCTGCCCTGGGTCACTGCGCTGCGCGCGAGATGACGAACGGCGCGACGGCCGCCGAAGGGTCGATCGGAAACGGTCTCAGAGACCCAGCGCGCCGCCGTCCGAGCGCGGGTCGTGGGTCGCCTCGATCCGCCCGTTCCGGGGATGGCGGACCAGCATGCCGGCATGGCCGAGCGAGTCGATGTAGGAGCCGCCGAGTTCCTCGATCTCGTGGCCGAGTCGGCCGAGGGCCGCGATGCAGGCCGGATCGAACCGATCCTCCACCTTCACGCTGAGGGAGGGCGCGCCCCAGGTGCGCCCGTAGAGCAGGCGCGGCGCGTTGACCGCGTCCGCCACCGACATTCCGTAATCGGCGTAGCGGGTGAAGATCTGGGCTTGGAACTGCGGCTGCCCGTCGCCGCCCATGCTGCCGTAGCTCATCACCCGCCCGTCGTCGAAGGCGGCGAGCGCCGGGATCAGCGTGTGGAAGGGGCGCCGGCCCGGCTCCAGGGGATTCACGGCCTTCGGGTCGAGGGAGAACGACATGCCCCGGTTCTGCCAGCAGATTCCGGTGGCGGGCAGGACCGTGCCGGAGCCGTACTCCCAGTAGACCGACTGGATGTAGGAGACGGCGAGGCCGTCCTTGTCGATGGCGCCCATCCAGACCGTGTCGCCGTGACCGGGATCGGGCAGGGGCACCCCGGCGGCGCGGCCCATGTCGACGAGCGCGGCCTCGCGGGCGAGCCGGTCCGGGGTCAGGAAGGTGGCGGGATCGTGCCGCAGGCGGGCGAAATCGGTGACCACCCGGTCGCGGATCGCGAAGGCCCGCTTCGTCGCCTCGATCAGCCCATGGTAATGGGCCGTGGTCTCGGGCTCGGCGATGTTGAGACGGTCGAAGATCCCGAGGATCAGGAGCGCCGCGAGCCCCTGGGTCGGCGGCGGGAAGTTGTAGAGCGTCGCGTCGCGGCGGCGGATCGACAGGGGCGCCCGCTCGACCGCCGCGAAGGATTCCAGATCCGCCCGGGTGACCGGCGCGCCGAGGCGCTCCAGGTCGGCGGCGATCTCCCGGCCGATATCGCCGCGGTAGAAGTCGCCGAGGCCCGCATGGGCGAGCTGCTCCAGGGTGGCGGCGAGCAGCGGGAGGCTCCGGGTCTCGCCGGCCGGGAACGGCTTGCCGTCCTTCAGGAACGTCCGCGCGAAGTTCGGGGCGTCGTGGAGGGTGTCGAGTTCCTGGGGCACGTAGTGCGCCTCCGACGGGGAGACCGGGACGCCGGCCCGCGCCTGCGCGATCGCGTCGGCCAGTAGGGTCTCCAGCGGGAGGCGGCCGCCCAGCGCCCGCGCCAACTCCAGGGCGAGGCGCCAACCGCCCACCGCGCCGGCGACCGTCACCATCGCGTCGGGGCCGCGGGCGGGGATCGCGTCGTAGCCCTTCTCGCGATAGCGCGGGATCGTGGCGAGGCGCCCGGCCGGACCGCAGGCCTCGATGCCGCGCACCCGCCCGCCGCGCTCGCGCACGAGCCAGAAGCCGTCGCCGCCGATTCCGTTCATGTGCGGGTAGACCACCGCGATGGAGGCGGCCATTGCCACCATCGCCTCGATGGCGTTGCCACCCTGCGCCAGGACGGTCTGGCCGGCCTGGGCGGCGAGGCTGTGGGGCGCGGCGACGGCGGCGGACGTGAAGACGGGGGTCTCGGGCATCGACGGTCCTGTGGTGTACCGGCCGCAGGGTTAGGCGAGCGCGCGGCTCCTGCAAAGGTCGAGCGTGCTCGACCAGCACGCCGTGCTATTCTGCGGCCCGCACTGTCGCCGACAAGCGGCCCATGGTCCGGAAGCTCATAGCCTTTTTTGCCCTGGCCCTGTCGGCCGTGCCCGCCGCGGCCCAGCAGCACGTGCCCTCGGTCTTCGAGGGCGCGGGCGCCGATCCGCGCGTCTCGGTCTCCCAGCCGGAGACCACCAGCCAAGCCTCCGGCGGCTACGTCCGCTCGGTCGAACCCTCGCTCGGCCCGCTCGGCGATCCGCTGGGAATCCGCCCGGTCCTGAAGGAGCGGGGCATCGAGTACAGCCTGACCTACATCGTCGACGGGCTCGGCAACCCGGTCGGCGGCCTGCGGCAGGGCGCGATCGTCGAGGACCGCCTCAATCTGCGCCTCAACCTTGACCTCGACCGGCTCGCGGGCTGGCAGGGCGCGACGGTCCACGCCAACGCCTACTTCATCCACGGCACCGGCCTGTCGCGCTACTACGTCGGCAACCTGCTCACGACGAGCGTCATCGAGGCGCTGCCGTCCACGCGGCTCTACGTTCTCTGGCTCGATCAGAGCCTGATGGACGGCCAGCTCGGGATCCGGATCGGCCAGCAGGCCGCCGATACCGAGTTCTTCGTCAGCCAGACCGCGACCCTGTTCGTGAACTCGACCTTCGGCTGGCCGGCCATCACCGGGCTCGACCTGCCGAGCGGCGGCCCGGCCTACCCGCTCGCGGCGCCGGCGATCCGGGCCAAGTACGTGCCGGGCAACGGCTTCTCCCTGCAGGTCGGCCTCTACGACGGCGATCCGGCCGGCGCGAACCGCCCCGGTCGAGATCCGGAGGCGCAGCGCCTCGACCGGACGGGCACGAATTTCCGCTTGCGCGATCCGGCCCTGGTCATCGCCGAGGCCACCTACGCGTACAACATCGCGCCCGGCGCCCGGGGATTGCCCGGGGACATCACCCTCGGCGGCTGGCAGCATTTCGGCCGGTTCGACAGCCTGCGCTTCGACATCACCGGCGTGCCGCTGGCCGACCCGAACGCCACCGGGATCGGCCGGCCGGTGCGCGGCAATGCCGGCCTCTACGCGATCTACGACCAGACCCTCTACCGGGAATCCGGCAAGGACGACGAGGGCCTGGGCTTCTTCGTGCGCGCCGCGTGGTCGCCCACCCGCTCCAGCCTGATCGACGCCTACGTGGATACCGGCCTCGCCTACAAGGGCCTGCTCGACGGGCGCGACGACGACACGGTCGGCCTCAGCTTCGCCTACGCCCGCATCGGCGACGACGCCCAGCGGGCCGACCGGGACACGATCCTCTACACCGGGATGCCGATGCCGCGCCGCCGCGCCGAGGCGGTGATCGAGGCGACCTATCAGGCGGTGGTCGTGCCGGGCTTCACGGTGCAGCCCGACGCGCAGTACGTCATCCGGCCGGGCGCCGGCGTCGCCGGTCCGGACGGGCGCCGGCTGCGCAACGCGGCGGTGCTCGGCCTGCGCGCGACCGTGCAGTACTGAGCCGGCCTGCGACCGCGGCACCCGGAACGCTCCCGGGCCTCCGCCTCTTTCAGCAGCATGTTGATTTTCGAGTGGGTCGTCGGCGTCCTGTTCGGCGCCGTCCTCCTGGCCGGCGTCGCGCGCCGGCTCGGTGCGCCGTATCCCGCCTTCCTGGCGCTGGGCGGCGTCGGCCTCGCCTTCGTGCCCGGCGTCCCGAACCTGCGGCTCGATCCCGAACTGGCGCTCGCCCTGTTCCTGGCCCCGGTCCTGCTCGATGCCGGGTTCGATGCCTCGGTGCGGGACCTGAAGGAGAACTGGCGCGCGGTGCTCGGGCTCGCGGTCGGGGCCGTGGCGGTGACGACTGTCGCGGTCGCGGTCGTGGCGCGGCTCGTCGTGCCGGACATGCCGCTCTCCGCCTGCATCGTGCTCGGCGCCGTGGTCGCGCCGCCCGACGCCGTGGCGGCGCTGGCGGTGCTCAAGCACGCGCCGATGCCGCACCGGCTTGCCACGATCCTGCGCGGCGAGAGCCTGCTCAACGACGCGGCCTCGCTGCTGATCTACCGGCTCGGCGTGACGGCCGCGATGGCCGGCACCTTCCACCCGGCGGAGGTGGCGCCGGCCTTCCTCCTGGGCGTGGTCGCGAGCCTCGTCGTCGGCCCCTGCCTCGGCCTGCTGTTCGTGGCCGTGACCCGGCGCGTGACCGATCCGGCGAGCGCGATCGTGCTCCAGTTCGTCGCCGCCTTCGGGATCTGGCTCGCCGCGGAGAGGCTGGAGCTGTCGGGGGTCCTGACCATCGTGACCTTCGCGGTGACGGTCGCCCGCCGGGCACCCGGCGTCACCGCGCCCCGCGCCCGGGTGATCTCCTACGCGGTCTGGGACACGGCAGTGTTCGTGCTCAACGTCCTGGCCTTCGTGCTGATCGGCATCCAGATCGACCCGATCCGGGATCGGTTGAGCGGCGCGGACGCGTGGCAGGCGCTGATCCTCGCGGGCGCGACCTTCGCCACCGTGGTCCTGACCCGCCTCGCCTGGGTGATGCCGACCACAGGGATCCGCGGGTTCGGCCTTCGGCAGGCCGGCGCCCCGGCGCGGCTGGGCCCTGGGATCGCCCTGTCGTGGGCGGGCATGCGCGGGATCGTCACCGTGGCGGCCGCCCTGGCGCTGCCCGCCGAGTTCCCGCACCGGGATCTCGTGGTGGTCACCGCCTTCGTCACGGTGCTCGGCACCCTGATTATCCAGGGCCTGACCCTGCGGCCGCTGCTCGCCCGTCTGCGGCTGGAGGACGATGATCCGGTGGGCCGGGAGACCGGTTGGGCCCGCGCGGCGGCCTACGAGGCCGCCCTGGAGAGCCTCGCCGACGCCGAGAACGAGCCGGCGACCGACGCCCTGCGCGCCGAGTTCCGCGCGGCCCTCGCGGAGGCCGAGGCGCACGACGAGGGCTTGGCGCCGGAGAGCCTGCCGGCGGATGCCGCGCGGCGGCGCGCCGTCGAGGCCGCCCGCGACGCGGTGCTCGCCCTGCGCCGCCAGGGGCGGATCGGCGACGACGCCTACTACCTGCTGGAGGAGGAATTCGACTGGGCCGAACTCAGCGCGACCCCGCGCGCGGAGACCTGAGCGCGCCCCGTCAGACGCCCTTGCGCGCGGCGATCCGGGCCTCGATCGCGTCCCAGACCGCGACCGACAGGTCGGGGCCCCCGAGTCGCTGGATCGCCCGGATGCCGGTGGGGGAGGTGACGTTGATCTCGGTGAGGTGCCCGTCGATCACGTCGATGCCCACCAGGATCAGGCCCCGCCGCGCCAGTTCCGGGCCGATCGTGGCGCAGATCTCGCGCTCGCGGTCGGTGAGCTCGGAGGCGGAGGCGGCGCCGCCGCGCACCATGTTGGAGCGGATGTCGTTCGCGGCCGGCACGCGGTTGACCGCCCCCATCGGGACGCCGTCGACCAGGATGATGCGCTTGTCGCCCTCGGTGACCCGGTCGAGGTAGCGTTGCACGACCCAGGCCTCCCGGAAGGTCGTGGCGAACAGGTCGAACATCGAGCCGAAATTCGGGTCCTTCTCGGTGACCTTGAACACGGCCGCGCCGCCGTGCCCGTGCAGCGGCTTCATCGCCACGGTCCCGTGCTCCAGCCGGAAGGCCTCGATCTCCGCCTTGTCGCGGCTGATCAGCGTCGGCGGCATCAGCTCGGGGAAGTCGAGGACGAACAGCTTCTCGGGCGCGTTGCGCACCTCGAAGGGATCGTTGACCACGAGGGTCTCCGGATGGATCCGCTCGAGCATGTGGGTGGCCGTGATGTAGGCCATGTCGAAGGGCGGGTCCTGGCGCATCAGCACCACGTCCGCCTCGGCGAGGTCGATCCGCTCCGGCGGCCCCAGGGTGAAGTGCGCGCCCTCGACGTCCTGCACGGTCAGCCGCTCGACGCGGGCCGTCACGCGCCGGCCCTGCATCGAGAGCCGGTCGGGCGTGTAGTAGACGAGCGCGTGCCCCCGCCGCTGGGCCTCCAGCAGCAGGGCGAAGGTGGTGTCACCCGCGATCCGGATGTTCTGGATCGGGTCCATCTGGACCGCGACGGTCAGGCTCATACCAAACGCCCCTCGCCAACGGCGGGCAACTCGACCGGGTCCCGTCTCAATCGTCGGACAGGGACTTGCTGCCCGTGCGCTTGTCGTAGTCGCCGATCGCCGCCCGGCATTCCGGGGACAGGCGCTTGCGGTTGCGCATCATGCAGCGATCCGCGTCCTGGCTGTTCGGATCGACGCCCGCGCATAGGCGGAAATAGTCGTTCGCGCAGCCGAGCTGCAGGCCCTGATCCTCCCGCTGGGCGTAGGCGGGGCCGGCGGTCAGCGCGAACAGCGCCAGCGCCGCAGTAGCCAAGCCGCGGCGGCGGAAGGCGCGCAGGGATCGTTCCGGAACCAGTCGCATTCAGCGGTGTCCTCAATCTCGATCGGGCGGAGAGCCGACACGGCGGTCCCGCCATCGCCCGTGCCCGGCATATCGGTCGGGCCGGGCGGTAGGCAAGCGCCGAGGGTCCCGACGGGTTCCGCGCGGCAACGTCGCGGCCACGCTTCGCCGCGGTGTGGCGCGCGGGTCGCACAGCGCCGCCGCCCGGCGGGCCGTCCGCACATAAGAAGGCCCCGTCCGGATCGGACAGGGCCTCAAGTCGAAGGGAGGAAACGCCCGCCATGGGCGCGAACACCCACGCAATTCACGCGCCAACTCCCGCCAGCACCGCGATTCCCGGCCGGGGCCCGGAAAGACTCCGTTAACCACGTCGTGCTGGATTGTTTCGGTAGCCCTTGCCGACGCCCTCCGAAGGGCCCGGGCCAGATGCTCGGACCGCCGACAGGAGCCGGAGACCATGACCCTCATCAAGCCGCTGGAGACCGGCGAAGCCCGTTCGTCGAAGCCCGCCGCCGATCCGGCACGCAGAGCCGCCCAGGCCCCGTCCGCCACCCTGATCCCGTTCCCGGGCGCGGAGTCGCGGCGGACCTGCCGGATCCCGCGCTCCGGCGAGCGGCGCGGCGAGATCCTCCTGTTCCTCGGCGTGCGCTACGAGCGCCTCGCGTCCTGAGGACGTCCCCGCGCATGTCAGCCCGGCCGCGCGACACCACCGACGGTTCTCCCATGTCAGCCCCGGATCGCCGGCAGCCCGACCGCGCGCGCACCGCGCTGCGCCTCGCCCCCGCCGGCGCCGCGCTCGCCCTGCTCGCGGCCTGCACCCAGAGCGGCGATTTCGGCCGGCCGCGCACGGGGGTCTGGAACGGGCTCATCGACACGACGGGCAGCTTCAGCACCCGGGATCGCGGGCGCCTCCTGCTCGATTCCGGCCTCACCGACGACGAACTGACCCTGCGCGACCGCGCGTGGCGGTTCGTCGCGCCGGCCAGCAACTTCACGGCCTTCCAGGACACGGTGTTCGGCCTCGCCAGCGCCCACGCGCTCCCGCCGACGTGGCGCTACGAGGAAGTCGGCGCCTATTACGAGGCCCTGACGGAGGAGCCGTCCCGCTCCCCAGTCTCCCGCTACCGGAAGCTCAGCGACGACGCGACCGCCGACGCGCGGCTGATCCCGCTCTTCGTGGCGCTGGCCGCCCGCGTCATCGACGCGGATGCCGCTCGCCTGCGCAGCCTGCCCTTCGCCAAGACCCTCGACGACGCCGCCGTGCGGGATGCCGTCCAGCGGGTCGCCGAGAACCGCTGCCTGATCGCCTGGGTGCGCTTCGAGGCCGGCCTACGGCTCGCCCGCTACCGGTTCGCGCTGGAGCACCTGTTCGCGGCCGCGCCGGCGCCGGAATCGGTCTCGGCCGAGCGGTCCATCCTGATGCTGGCCGCGCGCCGCAACCTGCTCGACCCGCTCCTGCCGCCGGACGCCGCGGCCCGGTGCGGCCTCGGGCCGCTTCCGCTGCCGCCCCCACCGGCCGCGCAGGCGGAACCGCTGGTGGTCAAATACTGAGCGCTCAAGGCCGCCCCGGGATGAAGGCCGTGCCGCGCGGATGGCCGGAGGCCGGACTCCGCCGGCCCTAGTACTTCAGCCCGGTGTCGCAGAGGACGGTCACGGCGGTCGCGTCGCGGGGGAGACGCCCGGACGACAGCAGCGCGACCGTCGCGGCGACGTTGGCCGCCGCCGAGTAGCCGACGTGCAGGCCCTCCCGCGTCGCCAGGGCCCGCCGCCACTCCTCGGCCGCCGCGTCGGTCACCGGGATGGACAAGTCCATCAGGCCGGCCGTCCAGTGCGGCGGGACGCTGCCGTAGCCGGTGCCCTGGATCAGGTGCCGGTGCTTCGTGACCGGCGATCCGCCGAGGGGCTGACAGCCCGCCGGCTCGACCGCGGCGCAGATCACGGACGGGTTGCGCG
Source organism: Methylobacterium sp. Leaf361 (assembly GCF_001424445.1). Classification (NCBI taxonomy): domain Bacteria; kingdom Pseudomonadati; phylum Pseudomonadota; class Alphaproteobacteria; order Hyphomicrobiales; family Methylobacteriaceae; genus Methylobacterium; species Methylobacterium sp. Leaf361. The sequence goes on from NZ_LMPY01000012.1 coordinate 251,991, forward strand.
CGCGCAGGGCCGCGGCCACGCCGAGGAAGGTCGCGCCCGTGCCCACGGCCGCCACCCAGGCATCGACCCGGCCGGACGATTGCGCCCAGATCTCCGGTCCGGTCGTGTCGCGATGCGCGCGCACGCCCTCCGGCGCATGGAACTGGTCGATGTAGAAGCCGCCCCGCTCGGTCGCGACGCGCTCCGCCGCGTCCGCGGCCGCCCGCACGTCGGCGCCGGTGACCTGCCCCGGGACGCCGTCCACCTGCGGCACCCGCACGACCTCGGCCCCGAGCGCCTCAAGCATCCGCACGCGCTGGAGACTGTTCCCGGCCGACATCGTGACCACGAGCGGGTGCCCCAGGGCCGCGCAGGCCACCGCGAGGCCGGCCCCCATGTTGCCGCTGGTCATCTCCACCACGGGCGCCCCCGCGGCGAGGCGGCCGTCCGCGCGCGCGGCCAGCAGGATGGCGCGGGCGGCGCGGTCCTTGACGCTGCCGCCGGGCTGCATGAACTCGGCCTTCGCGAGGATGCGGCCCGGACCGGGATGGACGCGGTCGAGGGCGACGAGCGGCGTGTTGCCGATCAGATCGAGGGCGGATCGCGTGATCCCGGCGGCCGAGGACGGCATCGTCGCGGCGGCTGCGGTCATCGCGTCGGCGGGGCCGGCGCCGTCATCCGGGAGAACGCGGGGCCGCGGGGGCTCAGCACCGGCCGACCGGCGCCGCGGACCCGTGCGGCGTCCTCGCTCAGCGTCCCGCTCCCTTGCCCGACGCATCCTTGCCCGAAGCGTCCTTGCCGGGCGTGTCTTTGCCCGCGGACGCATCGTCCGTCGGCGTGTCGGTGGTGCAGGAGACGGCCTGGACGGCGGCGTTGGCGGCGGGCCTCTGGCTCGGGAGACCGGCGATCACCCGCACCACCACGAAGCCGCGCGCGTCGGGCGCGACGATGCGCACGTCGCGGCTCGGATCGTTCTCGTCGTCGTCGGCCAGCGCCTCGTCGTACTGCGCCCGGGTCAGGATCACGAGATCCAGGGCCCCGCGGACCGCGGCCTGATCGGTCACCGCGTAGAACGCCCCGCGGCGGGCATGCGCGGCGAGCGAGAGCGACAGCGGACCGGTGCGGGCCGAGACGCGCATGGGCCCGTCCGCGAGGTTGTAGGCGCAGACGCCCACGGCGACCGCCGGATCCGGGATCGGCAGCCACGCCTCGGGCGGGGAGGGGTCGTCGCCGGTCGCGACCGCGTAGATCGATTGCGGATGGTCCAGGTTCTCGCTGGTGCGGGCGCGCGAGACCGCGTCGGCCTCCGACAGGGCGGGGATCGCCAGGACCGCCGCGATGTGGACGATCCCGGCGAGCACGAGGCCGATCAGCGTGGCGTAGACGAAGCGCAGGCTCACGGGGCGCACCCCACGCGGGTGATGGCCGGCACGGCACTTCGGTCGAGGGACCCGACGCTGGCGGCGACCGGCGTATCGTACAGGCGCAGGGCGAGGCGGACCGGCCCGCTCGCCCGCGGGCTCGGGAGCCAGTTGCCCGGCTGGACATCCGGCGCGAGCGTGATCGTGAAGCGCCCGTCGGCCGTGCGCAGCACTTCCGTGGAGGTGAAGCCCTCGCGCAGCGGCGCGCGGCCGGGTTCGCGCGCGCCGCGCCCGGCGACCGTGACGGTCCAGGCGCGGGCGGGCGGCGTCGCGCCGCCGATCCGGTACGTGCAGGTCGCGTCGAGCGCCTGACCGGAATCGTCGACCGCCGCGGTCAGAAGCAAGCCCTCACCGACCGCCAGGGGGATCTCGCCGCGGCGCGCGTTGACGGCGCGGGTGTAGGGATCGGCATTCGCCGCGCCGGCCCGCGGCCACGCGGTCCAGGCTCCGACCTGCACGCCGCCGAACGGGTAGCCGCCGCTCGTGGCCCAGTCGGCGCTGGCGAGTCCCAGGACGGCGCCCAGCGCCAGGGTGTAGGCGGCGAGGCCGGCGATCGAGCTCTTGCGCCAGAGGCGCAGGACGAAGCGCGCAGCGCCGTTGCGTGGGGCGCCGGCGAACACGGAGGTCCGGCCGAGCGCCTCGGGGATCGTGAGCTTCATGCGCTCACCGCACCTCGGTGAAGCCGCCGACCGGGCGGGCGCCCTCGGCGACCTCGCGCAGCTGACCCGACGGCGGCGCCGCCGCCCGATCGCCGGGCTTCCGGCCGGTCCTCGGCGCGCTTCCGGCGCCGGCAGGCGCGTCCGCGGCCGAGCCGGGCGCGCGCTCGACGGTGCGGAACAGGCCGTTGAGGCCGCTGATCACCTCGAAGGAGCGGCGCGAGAGCTTTCCGTAGGCGCTGGCATTGGGATCGGTCGGCGCGGTCGGGCCGCCGGAGGCCTGCTGCTGGGCGGCGCGCGGGCTCTCCTTCAGGCCGGGCAGGCCCTTGATCTCGATGCCCTGGTGGGCCGGCTCCATGACGTCGTGCCAGAGCTGGGCCGGGAGGGAGCCGCCGGTGAGCTTGTTGGTCGAGGTGTGGTCGTCGTTGCCGAACCAGACGGCGCCGACGTAATTGCCGGTGTAGCCGACGAACCACGCGTCCCGGTAGGCGTTCGTCGTGCCGGACTTGCCCGCCACCTTCACGCCCTCGAGCTGGGCCCGCTTGCCGGTGCCCTCCTCGACCACCTTGTTGAGCATGAAGTTCATGTCCGCCACGACCTGGGGCGAGAGAACCCGCTCGGGCGCCTCGTCGGCGTGGCGGTAGATCACCTCGCCGGACGAGTTCTTCACCTCGATGGCCGCGTAGGGCTTGGCGCGGAAGCCGCCGTTGGCGAACACCGCGTAGCCCGCCGCCTGGTCGATGACCGTCACCTCGTCCGAGCCGATCGGCATCGAGACCGTGTCGATCAGGTTCGAGGTGATGCCCATCTTGTGGGCGAGTTCCGTGATCTTCGCGCGGCCCGCCTTGGCGGCCTTGGCCTCATGGCTGATGCCCATCGCCTTGCCGAGGGCGATGGAGATCTTGATCGGGATCGTGTTGATCGACTTCGCCACCGCGAGCCACATCGGAACCCGGCCGGCATAGGAGCGGCCGTAATTCTGCGGGCACCAGTTGCCGATGCAGACGGGGCTGTCGACCACCGTCGTGTCAGGCTTGAACAGCCCGGAGGCGAGCGCGGCCGAGTAGACGTAGGGCTTGAACGAGGAGCCGGGCTGGCGCAGCGCGTCGGTAGCGCGGTTGAACTGGCTCTCGCCGTAATCCGCGCCGCCCACCATGGCGCGCAGCGCCCCGTCGGGATCGAGGATCACCATGGCGGCCTCGTCCACGTCGTAGGCGTCGCCGGATTTGCGCAGGATGTCGGCCACTGCCTCGTCGGCCCGCTTCTGGATCGCGAGGTCCAGCGGCGTCTTCACGGTCAGCACGCGGTCGTTGCGCAGCTTGCCCGCGTCGGCCATCGCCTTGATCTCGCCGAAGGCCCAGTCGAGGTAGTAGTCGGCGGTGATGTCGCGGGTGCGGGTCACCGGCGTCGCCGGGTTGCGGAGCGCCGTCTGGATCTGGCCCTCGGTGACGAAGCCCGCCTCCACCATGTTGTGCAGCACGTCCGCCGCCCGCGCGCGCGCCGCCGGCAGGTTGACGTGCGGGGCGTACTTGGTCGGCGCCTTGAACAGGCCCGCCAGCATGGCGGCCTCGGCGAGGCTGATGTCCTTGAGCGGCTTGCCGAAATAGTAGTCCGCCGCCGCCACCGCGCCGAAGGTGCCGCCGCCCATGTAGGCGCGGTCGAGGTAGAGCTTCAGGATCTCGTTCTTGGTGAGATGGCTCTCGAGCCACAGGGCCAGGAACGCCTCGTTGACCTTCCGCTCCAGGGAGCGCTCGTTCGTCAGGAACAGGTTCTTGGCGAGCTGCTGGGTGATCGAGGACCCGCCCTGCGTGCCGCTGCCGCCGCGGGAGTTGTTCACCAGCGCCCGCAGCGTGCCGATCGGGTCGATGCCCCAGTGCTCGTAGAAGCGCCGGTCCTCGGTGGAGACCAGCGCCTTGATCATGATGTCGGGAAAGTCGTCGAGCTTCAGCGAGTCGTCGTGCTTGATGCCGCGCCGCCCGACCTCGGTGCCGTAGCGGTCGAGGAAGGTGACGGCGAGATCCTGCTGCTTCAGCCAGTTCTCGCTGGTGAGCTGGAAGGCGGGCTGCGCCAGCGCGAGCATCAGGATGGCGCCGCCGGTCCCGATCGTCACTCCCTCGCTCGTCAGGTCGAGGGCGACGCGCTTCCAGTCGCGCACCGCGAAGCGGCTCATGACGCGCTGGAAGCGCTCGTAAGCCTGACCCGTCGACTGGCCGCCGTCGTACAGGCTCGCGTTGACCCAGGCGTCGAAGGCGAGGGCGGCGCGTTCGAGGCGGACCTTGATCTCGGTGAACGTCGGCAGGCGCACGATGTCGAACCCGGCTTGTCGAGCGCCTCTGCGGCGGAACCTGGCGGCGGATGGTCGGGCGCCCGCGCCGCGGACACGAACCCTGCGCCGGCGCCACCGCACGGCATCCGACGTCCATAGCAGGATCCGGAACCGGCGGCGAGGCTCTGCGCAGTCTCGTGATTCGCCGCGGACGAGCTTGGCCTTAACGCACGACGGGGCGATCCGGTCGCATGGCAATCGCAGGGCGGCCGTCGGCGACACTCGGCTGCCACGCTTGCAGCGCTGCCGCGCCTCGGGCAGAGAGGCGGCTTCCCATCCGAGAGACTTTCCCGATGCCCAAGCCCGAGGCGCCGCGCCGCGGGGCGGTCGAGCCGTTCTGGCGGACCAAGACGCTCGAAGCCATGACCCCGTCCGAGTGGGAGAGCCTGTGCGACGGCTGCGGCCGGTGCTGCCTGATGAAGCTCGAGGACGAGGATACCGGCGAGGTCCACCACACCGATATCGGGTGCACCCTGCTCGACGGCCTCACCTGCCGGTGCCGTGACTACGCGCGGCGGCAGAAGCGGGTGCCCGACTGCGTGCGCCTGACGCCGGAGGCGGTGCGGTCGATCGCCTGGCTGCCGCCGACCTGCGCGTACCGGCTCGTGCGCGACGGGCAGCCGCTCTACCCGTGGCACCCCCTGGTCTCCGGCCGGGCCGCGAGCGTGCACGAGGCGGGCATCTCGGTCCGCGGCCGGCTCGCCGGCAACGAGGAGGAGTTCTCGGAGGACGAGTTGCCGGACCGGATCGTGGCTTGGCCGGGCCTCGATCCCGGCGCGGTGTGAAGCGACCGCACCGGACGTCCCCTCGAGCGATCGGCCGAGTTCGCGAGCCTCGGTCGGTACGCCCTAGCCGGCCCCGGCGTGTCGGCCGAGCAGCCGGCCTCCGGCCAATCCGTTCGCCGCGATCACGATGGCGACCGCCGCCGCGTGGAACAGCAGGTCCGTGGCGGTGGCGTCGTGCGGGTGGACCGGCATCAGCAGCGCCGCCGCCGCCGCCGCCACCGCCAGCCCCCCGAGGGCGGCCGTGAGGTTCGGCCGCAGCGGGCAGGCGCGCCGCAGCATCACGACGATCAGCAGGGACAGCGGCACCGAGACGCAGATCAGGAAGCTGAAGCAGCCCGTGATCGCGTGCTCGCCGGGCAGGTCGGCCCCCGGCGCGATCCAGTCGCGCAGGCAGCCCAGGCCGCTCGCCCCGACCCAGAGGGCGAGGGGCGGCAGCGGCAGCAGCGCCCAGCGGCCGGACCGTCCCGGCACGCTGGTGGCGAAGGCCGCGTAGGCGGCCGTGATCGCCGTCAGCACCGCGCCCAAAGCCGCGAAGGCCAGATCCGGCACGTGCATGCGCAGCATGAAGCCGCCGGTCCCGACCCAGGCGGCGAGGACCACGCCGATCACCAGCGTCGCACCGAGCCAGAGGGCCGCGCGTGCCTCCGGGGCCGGCAGCGGCCGCACGGGTTCGAGCCCGACCGCGAGTTCCTCGACCAGCCGCTCGTGGCGGGACAGGTCGCCGCCGGCCCAGTTGCTCCCCTCTCCGGGCATCACTCCCGCTCCTGCGTCAGGCTGGCCCGGAGCGCCTTCAGCGCCCGGTGCAGGTTCACCTTGAGGGCCCCCTTGCTGCGGCCGGTGAGGGCGGCGGTCTCGTCGAGCGACAGCTCGCGCAGGCCCAGGTGCTCGACCGCCTGCCGCTGGCCGTCGGGCAGGGCCGCCACCGCCCTGGCCAGGGCGGCGGCCCGGTCCCGCGCCTCCAGCCCGTGGCCGGGGGCCGGCCCCGGATCGACCTCCGCCTCGTAGGCCAGCGGGTCGTTGACCTCCCGCGGGCGCCGCCCGGTGCGGCGCAGCCGGTCGATCGCCCGCCGCTGGGTGATGGCGCGCAGCCAGGGCAGGAACGGCCGGGCCGGATCGTAGCTCGCCCGAGCCCGGTGGACGGTCATCAGCGCGTCCTGCACGACGTCGTCCACCGCCTCGCCGCGCACGCCCTGCGCCCGCGCGATCGCCGAGACCACGGGCAGACAGGCCTTCAGCACCGCGCGATAGGCGGCCGCGTCGCCGCCCTGGGCCGCCGCCATCAGGGTCGCCAGTTCCTGTTCGAGCGCCATCCGGGCTCCGCCGTCGTTCCGTCCCCCGGCACGCGGCGTGTCTACCCCACGGTCCGATCCCGACGCCAGCACCCAGCCGCGCGCGGGCATCCCGCCCGGGACGGCGAGGATCATCGCACGGCCTCCCGGACCGTCGCGGCGTGCGACGTTGCGGGAGACGCGGCGAGGCGCGCGGCGCCCAGGATCCGCCCGTCCTCGGACTGGAGCAGCAGGGCCGCCGTCTCGCCCTCGGGACGCGCCGACGCGAAGGTCGCGGCGGAGCCGGACCAGCGCCCAAGGTCGCGCACCGACCGGACGATGTTGGCCTGCTCGATGGTGCGCCCGGCATTCTCGCCGCGCAGCACGCGGGTGGTGTGGCTCGGATCGTACCCGATCAGGAGGACGCGGCCCGCGGCGCCGCCGGCCCCGGCACCGATCTGCGCGACGACCTGCTCGCCGTCGCGGGCCAGCGTCACGGGAATGCCGGGCCCGGCCTGCCGGGCGCGCGCGATCGCGGCGCGCAGGCCGGCCTCGTCGGAACCGACCAGCCCGACCTGCCCGTCGACCACCGCCTGCGGCGTGTAGGTGGATCCGCCGAGACGGGCCGCGTAGGCCTCCTGGCGGGCGGTGGCGGCCGGCAGGGCGTAGCGATCGCGCCAGTCGAGATGGTTCCAGTAGGTGACGTGGAACGCGAGCGGCAGGACATCGCCCTGCGCCCCCGCCGGCTCGTGGGCGAGGCGGCCGATCAGCGCCTCCGCGGGCGGGCAGGAGGAGCAGCTCTGCGAGGTGAACAGCTCGACGACGACGGGGCGCTCCTCCGCGTCGGCCGGGTAAAGGCTGCCGCACAGCAGGGCGGCGGCGATCAAGAGGGCAGGGCGCATGGCCGGAACTCCCGCACGCCGGCGGTTCGGACCCGGCGTACCGGCTCCTTCGGCGGCGGCGCGGCGGCGGTTACACCGGCGGCGCGAGCTCGAAGGCGTCGACGTCGCGCAGCAGGGCGACGAAGGCCCGGGCGCCGTGGTCGAGCGCCGCGCGGCCCGCCTCGGCCGTGCCGAGCCGCGCGTCGCCCATGGCGCCCGAAGCCTGGAGATCGCCGGCCTTCCACGCGAAGGCGGCGGGGCGGCCGGCGCGCAGGTGGGTGAAGTCGCGGATCATCGACAGCGTGCGCGGCGGGAAATCCGCGACCCGGTCCGTCCGGACGAGGTCCGGCCGCAGGGCCAGCATCAGCGCCGTCTCGATGCCGCCGGCGTGGATGCCGTGGGCGATCTCGTCCGCCGGGAACAGACCCTCGGGATAGCCGAGCCGCGCCCAGGATGTCGTGACCGCGACCATGCCGAACCGGGCGCGCAGCTCGCCCGCCACGAGATCGATGAGCGCGCTGTTACCGCCGTGGCTCGTGACGATCACCAGCTTGCGGCAGCCGGCGCGGTGGGCGGCCGCGCCGATGCCCGTCCAGGCGGCCAGCGCCGTTCCAGTCTCCAGGGAGAGCGTGCCGGGAAACGCGTCGTGCTCGTCGGACTTGCCCACCGGCTGGACCGGCAGCAGCAGCACGTCGAGATCCGCCGGCACGCCGTCGCGCACCCGGGCGAGGTAACCCTCGGCGATCACGGTGTCGGTCGCGAGGGGGAGGTGGGGACCGTGCTGCTCGACGGCGGCCACCGGCAGGACGGCGATCGCGCGACCCATGTCCCGTTGGGTGAAGTCTTCGGTGGTCAGCTCGGACCAGAACTGCGCCGTCATCTCTGCCGCGGCCTCCGCCCGCCCCGCATGCGGCGGGTCCGGAAGGCGATCTAGCCGGCAGGCCGGCGCCGAGTCGACCGTCGCGCCGGCGATCCTTCCTCAGACAACCGGTCCCGCGCCGGCCCGGATCGCGTCAGGCGAACAGCGCGTCGATGTCGTCCTGGGAGGGCGTGGCGTCCACGGCCTGCGGGCCGTTCAGCATGAGGTCCTCGGCCCGGGTCCGCCGGGCACGCTCGGCGGGATCCATGGAGGCCGCATCGCGGGCCTTCACGGCGCCGACGAAGCGGGCGAGGCGCTGCTCGAACAGGCGCAGCGATTCGACCACCTTGGCGATCCGCTGGCCGGTGATGTCCTGGAACGCGCAGGCCTCGAAGATCGTGTTGATGCGCTCCTCGACCGCGTCGCGGTAGCCCGGCCCGTCGGGCAGGCCGAGCATCGCCTCGGCCGCCTCCATGATCGTGTTGGTGGCGCCGGCGGTCGCCTCCACGACGCTGCCGAGCTCCTCGTGCGCCATGGGGATCCGGTCGCGACTCATCTCGTTCGCGCGCAGCGCCCCGATCTCCTCGCGGAGATGGGCGATGTAATCCGCGATCTCGATCAGCTCGGAGATCACGGTCTGCGGCTCGCGAAGCCGCAGATCGGGCTGCCGTGCGGCGGCTGACGACATGCTCTCCTCCTCGGATCTGTGGCCGTCCTCGCCGGCCACGCCACGTCTCGGCGTCCGGCGGCGCGGGAGCGATCCGTCCGGACGCGCGGTGGTCGAAGACGGGAGGCCGGTCAGCTGCCGCAGACCGCCTCGATCTTCGACTTCAGCGTGGCCGCGTTGAAGGGCTTGACGATGTAGTTGTTCACGCCGGCCTTCTTGGCCGCGATCACGTTCTCGGTCTTCGATTCGGCCGTCACCATGATGAACGGCGTCGTCCGAAGATTTTCGTCGGCGCGCACGTGACGGAGCAGCTCGTAGCCGGTCATCGGCTCCATGTTCCAGTCGGAGATGACGAGCCCGTACTTGCGACCCTTCAGTCGTGCGAGCGCCTCGGTCCCGTCGGAAGCGTCGTCGACCTCCTCGAAGCCGAGCTGCTTCAGTAGATTGCGAATAATGCGGACCATCGTCTGGTAATCGTCGACAACGAGGATCGGCATGCTCAGGTCGAGAGCCATCGAACAACTGCTCCGTATTGCCCGGCGGGAAGCCGCGGCGGCTCCCGGATAGATTAACGCTTCGCTAACGCTGCAATTTAGCTGCGCTGCACAGCATTTCAAATAGGGCATGCGCATTGCGAAGCCGTTAATCGGCGCGGGCGGCGCATGGCCGCCCGCGCGGCGTCGCCTCGCTTGACCCTCCGGGCGCCTTTCGGCAGGGTCCGGCCGCGTCGGGCCCCTCGCGGACATGTCAGGCGACCCTATCCGACCCTTCCGAGCACTCGACCCGAACCGATGGCCACAGGCGACGACACGGCCGCGCGACCCTTCACGATCTGCCGCGCCGACGCCCCCGTCCCGCCGGCCCTGGCCGGGGCCGTGGCGGCGATCGGCAACTTCGACGGCGTCCATCTCGGGCACCGGATGCTCGTCGACAGCGTGCGCGCCGCCGCCCGCGCGGCCGGCCGGCCGGCCGCGATCCTGACCTTCGAGCCGCACCCGCGGGCCTACTTCACGCCCGACGCGCCGATGTTCCGGCTGACCGGCCTCGCCGCCAAGGAGATCGTGTTCGCGCATCTCGGCCTCGACGGGCTGATCGTGCGCCGCTTCGACGGGGCCCTGGCGGAGACCGGCGCCCGCGCCTTCGTGCTCGACTTCCTGAAGCGGTCGCTGGGCCTGTCCGGCGTGGTCGTCGGACACGATTTCCACTTCGGCCGCGGCCGCGAGGGCACGCCCGCGATCCTGGCCGACCTCTGCCGGGAGGCGGGGATGAGCTGCCACATCGTGGCGCCGGTCGCCCTCGGCGGCGAGACCGAGCCGGTCTCCTCCAGCGCGATCCGCGCGGCCCTCGCGGCCGGCGACGTCGCCCGCGCCAACGCGCTGCTCGGCTACCGCTGGTTCGTCCTCGGCGCGGTCCGCCACGGCGACAAGCGGGGCCGCCAGCTGGGTTTCCCCACCGCAAACGTGATGCTGCCCGATTGCGGGCTCGCGCACGGCATCTACGCGGTGCGGGTCCGCCTGGCCTCGGGCGCGTTCCGCGACGGCGTGGCGAGCTACGGCCGCCGCCCGACCTTCGACGACGGCGCACCGTTGCTGGAGACCTACCTGTTCGACTTCTCCGGCGATCTCTACGGGCAGGACATCGCCGTGGAGTTCGTCGGGTACATCCGCGGCGAGGAGCGGTTCGCCAGCGCCGAGGCGCTGGTCGAGCGGATGCATGTCGACGCGGCCGCGGCCCGGACCATGCTGGCGCGGGATGAGACCCCGTCGATGCTGACCTGAGCCCCGCGGGCATCGCGGCGCGCGCGGATCGTGTAGAAGGCACCATCGAGCAGGAGGCGGACGTGCTGGGTCGTTACGAGCGCGCGAACAACGGCGAGGCGGTCGTCGAGTACGGCGACGGCACCATGCGGGTGGTCAAGCCCGGCAGCTTCGTGCGCTGCGCGGTGACCGGCGAGCCGATCCCGCTGGACGCCCTGCGCTACTGGAGCGCCGCCCGCCAGGAGGCCTACGTCTCCCCCGAGGCGATCCTCAGGCGGCTCAAGGAAACCGGCCGCCCCTGACGGTCACGGCGCGCCGAGCGCGCCGCGGATCTGCCCGCGCAGGGCGGCCACGTCGTCGAGCGCGAGGCGCACGCGCAGCACCCGCACGCCTGCCGCGAAGGCCGGCGGCAGGCGCACCGCGTCCTTCTCGGTGGTGACGAGCGCGGCGTCGAGGCGCCGGGCCGCCTCGGAAAGCGCCGCCAGCTCGCGCGCCCGGTAGGGATGATGGTCGGGGTAGGGGCGCGTCCCGACGATCACCGCCCCCGCCTCGGCCAGGGTCGCGAAGAACTTCTCCGGGCGGCCGATCCCCGCGAAGGCGAGGCAGCGGCGGCCGGCCAGGTCGTCCGTCTCCGGGACGAGGCGCGCCCGGTGGACGGGCAGGCCGCGCCGCGCGGCCGCCCGGGCGACCGCCTCGCCCCCGGCCCCGTCGCCGATCACGATCAGGCCGCCGACATGCGGCCACTGCCGGGCGAGCGGCGCGCGCAGCGGCCCCGCCGGGAACGGCAGGCCGTTGCCGAGGCCGGCGGGTCCGTCGACCACCGCGAGGCTGAGGTCCTTGGCGAGGCTCGGGTTCTGGAGGCCGTCATCCATCACGACGACGTCGGCGCCGAGGCTCCGGCACAGGGCGGCCCCGGCCGGGCGGTCGCGGGCGACGATCGCGGGCGCGATGCGGGCGAGGAGCAGCGGCTCGTCGCCGACATCGGCGGCGGCGTGGTGCGCGGGATCGACCCGCACCGGACCCGCGAGCCGGCCGCCGTAGCCGCGCGACAGGAAGGCCGGCGCGGCGCCGAGTTCGGCGACGAGGCCCGCGACCGCCAGGGCGGCCGGCGTCTTGCCGGCACCGCCGAGGGTGAAGTTGCCCAGGCACAGGACCGGGCAGCCGGCCCGCGCGCCGGGGCGGTCCATCCGCCGCGCCGCGAGCGCCCCGTAGGCCGCGCCGACCGGCGCCAGCGCGCGCGCGGCCGGGTGATCCGGCCCCGCGGCCCAGAAGGCCGGCGGTCGCATCAGGCCCGCGCGAGCGGGCGCGCGGGGCTGCCGCGATCGAGGCGCTGGAGCTTCATCTGCGCCACGAACGGGTCGAGGACCGCGAGCGTGCGCGCCACCGCCCCCTCAAACGGCTCCAGGGCACGCTGCCCGGCGCGGGCCATGTCGGCGAGGCGCTCCCGGTCGCCGAGGAGCTCGGCGGCGACCGCCGCCAGCTCGACGCCGTCGCGCACCGGCATGGCGCCGCCGGCGCGGTCGAGGGCGTGGTAGATCACGCCGAAATTCTCGGTGTGCGGCCCGTGAAGCACCGCCGAGTCGAGCCGCAGCGGCTCGATCGGGTTCTGGCCGCCCCGCGGAACCAGGGAGCCGCCGAGGAACACCAGGGGGCTGAGGCGGTAAAACAGCCCCAGCTCGCCGATCGTGTCGGCGACGTAGACCTCGGTCGACGGATGGGGCCGCCCGCCGGTGGATCGTTGCGCGCTGCGCAGGCCGACGGCGTTCGCGCAGGCGACGGCCTCGCCCCCCCGGGCCGGGTGACGCGGAGCGATGATGGTCAGGAGCTGGGGGAACTGCGCCTTCAGCATGGCGTGCGCGTAGGCGACCATGGCCTCCTCGCCGGAATGCGTGCTCGCCGCGACCCAGACCGGCCGGTCGGCCACCATGGATCCCAGATAGGCGAGCTGCTGCGCGTCGGCCGGCGGCACCGAGGCGTCGAATTTCAGGTTGCCGGCGATGCTCACCCGCGGCGCGCCGAGCTTGGCGAAGCGCTCGCCGTCCTCCTGGGTCTGCGTGAGGCAGATCGCGATCCGCGCCAGGAGCGCCTTCGCGGTGCGCGGGCAGCGCTCCCAGCCCCGGAACGAGCGCTCCGACATGCGCCCGTTGACCAGGATCAGCGGGATCTCGCGCTCGTCGAGCGCCAGGATCGTGTTCGGCCAGATCTCCGACTCGGCGATCACCGCGAGGTCCGGCTGCCAGTGGTCGAGGAACCGTCCGACCCAGCGCGGCGCGTCCAGGGGCATGTACTGATGCACCGCGCCCGGAGGCAGCCGGACGCCGACCAGCTCGGCGGCCGCGCGCGTGCCGGTGGTGACGAGGACCGAGAAGCCGCGGGCGATCATGCCCTCGACGAGCCCGATCAGCGACAGGGCTTCGCCGACGCTGGCGCCGTGCATCCAGGCAAGCGGCCCGACCGGCCGGGCCCGGCCCGGCAGGCCCCGCCGCTCCGGGAGCCGGCGCGGATCCTCCTTGCCGCGCTGCGCACGCCACGCGAGCAGGCCCGTCAGCGCCGGCTCGCCGATGCGCAGGCCGGCCCGGTAGGCCTGTAGCGGCAGGGTCACGGAGGGGCGCCTCACGCGAGGTCTCCCACCGGCGCCTGGCCGATCTCAGGGACCTGGTCGCGGTAGAGCGCCGCCCGGTCAGAGCGCCCGACGAGCGCGTAGGCACGGGCGTGGACCCGGTTCATCTCGGCCTCGACGAAGCGTCGGAGCGTCTCGAATGCTTCGCCCTCGCAGTCCCGAGGGACGTAGATCGGGTCGCCCAGCACGATCGCGCCGCGGCCGAAGGGCAGCCCGAGGCAGGCCCGGTCCCACGAACTGAAGCGCAGGTGCCGGCTCGTCACCACGGCCGCCGGGACGATCGGCCGGCCGGAGAAGCGCGCGAGGGTGAGAATCCCGGCATCGCACCGGCGGGAAACCTTCGGTACGTCGGCGCTGAAGGCCACGGATTCGCCGGCCTTCAGCGCCCGCAGCATCGCCCGCAAGCCCTCCGCGCCGCCCTTGGCGCGCTGATCGGTGGCGCGGCCGCGGCCGCGGGCGCCGGAGGCGCGCATCACGCGGACGCCGAAGCGCTCCAGCGCGATGGTGTTGATGTTCCCGTCCGGGTTCCGCGAGATGATCGTCGCCACGCGGTCGCCCGGCCGGCGCAGAAGCGGCATCATGATGTGCTGGCCGTGCCACATGCCGAGGATCAGCGGCGTGCGCGCATCGATCCACCCGTCCGCCGCGCCCGCGGACGCCTCGCCCGCGTGGATCTCGAAGCGGTTGGTGAGGCGCACGAGCCGCAGATAGGCCGCCGCGAGACGGCCGAGGAGGCGTTGCACGGGGGGCTGGCGGAGGAGACGCTTACCGAGGCTCATGTCACGCTTGGGGCGGGCCGGCGTGCCGCCGCCCGATCGGGTCCGGATCGAATTCGACCGCGCATGGTCTAGCTCCCGCTCCGGAGACGAGACAATCGGCCTCGTCCACAACCACACGGTTAGGCCGCCGGGATCGGCGGGCGTTCCGACGCCGCGGATGCTCCCGCGGCGCGGCGAAAACACGGCAGCGGGCCTTGTTTAGATCAATTCCAGACTATAGATTGGAATGGATCCAAAGAAGGAGATTCGCATGGCCGCCGCCCTCGACAGCGCCGCCGACCTGCACGCCGAGGCGCGCCGCGCCTTCGTGCTGCGCTACGTGCAGCCCGGCCTCGCCGGCCTGATCGACGGCTCGGTCTCGACCCTCGCGCCGATCTTCGCGGCGGCCTTCGCCACCGGTCACAACGGCGCGACCTTCCTGGTGGGGCTCGCGGCCTCGGTCGGGGCCGGCATCAGCATGGGGTTCACCGAGGCCCTGTCGGACGACGGCGCCGTCACCGGCCGCGGCGATCCGTGGCTGCGCGGCCTCGTCTGCGGGGCGATGACCACGCTGGGCGGCCTCGGCCACACGCTGCCCTACACGATCCCCGACACGCTCCCGGCCGGCTGGCCGAACCCGTTCGTCCTGGCCACGAGCCTCGCGGTTCTGGTGGTGATCGTGGAACTCGCGGTCATCGCGGCGATCCGCACGCGCTTCATGGCGACGCCGTTCTGGCGCGCGGCCCTGCAGGTCATGCTCGGCGGCGCGCTGGTGCTGGTGGTTGGGATGCTGATCGGAAGCGCTTGACGGGACGCGCCGCGCCCGCGATGCGGGGCGCCTTTCCCCGTGTCGAGGGTGACCACCGGCGTTGACCTTCCGCCTCGCCCATCTCAGCGATCCGCATGTCGGGCCCCTCGGGCCGGTGCGCCTCCGCCAGCTCCTCGGCAAGCGCGCCACCGGCTACGCCAACTGGCGGCGGGGGCGCTCGCGCAGCCACGATATGACCGTGCTGGAGGCCCTGGTCACCGATCTGAAGGCGCAGGAGGCCGCGCACGTCGCCTGCACGGGCGACCTGTGCAACATCGGCCTGCCCAGCGAGTGGGAGACCGCCCGCACCTTCCTGGAAGCCCTCGGATCCCCCGAAGCGGTGAGCTTCGTGCCGGGCAACCACGACGCCTATGTCCGCGGCTCCCTGGAAGGCCTGCTCGCCGCCTGCGGCCGCTACACGGGGGACGATTCGGGCTCCTGGGGCCACTTCCCGTACCTGCGGCGCCGCGGCCCGCTGGCCCTGGTCGGCCTGTCCAGCGCGATCCCGACGAAGCCCTTCGTGGCGACCGGCCGCCTCGGCGCGTCGCAGCTCGCCGCGGCCGAGACCCTGCTCCGCGCCCTGGCCACCGAGCCCGGTCGGCCGTTCCGTGTGGTGATGATCCACCATCCGCCGCAGCCCGGCGGCGCCTCACCGGGGCGCGAGCTCAAGGACGCGGCGGCGTTCACCGCGATGATCGGGCGGGCCGGCGCGGACCTGATCCTGCACGGTCACAATCACGTCACCAGCACCGCCCGGATCGCGGGGCCGGACGGGCGGACCGTCCCGGTCATCGGAGCTCCCTCCGCCTCGGCGCGCGCGGACGGTCACGGCGCGATCGCGTCGCGCCGGGCCTCCTACCTGCTGTTCGAGATCGGCCGGGCGGACCAGGGGTTCTCGGTCACGGCCCGTCGGCGGGGCCTGGACGCGTCGGGCACCGTGGGCGATCTCGGCACGCTCGACCTCGGCGCGCCGGGCGGAGCCTGAGGGCGTGAGCCGGCACGGCCGTCGTGACGGCGGTGCCGGCCCCATGATCGGCAACGATGCGGTTCAGATGCCGGCGACCGCGAGGTCGGCGCGCTGCTGTCGGCTGAGACTTGCTTCGTAGCGCTCGGCCTGGAGGCGGGTGAGACCGCATATCAACGCGAGTGTCCCGCGATACACGGTATAGGTGCCGTCGTGAGTCGGCCTGACGCGAATCACCTCTGCCATGGGAGCCTGCCTTATGCTGGAGGTTGCCTGCTTTCGTCTGAGGAAATCGTCCCTTCTCGCTGGATTGGCCGGTCGAACGCGCGAACGAGGGCGAGGTTATCAGTCGTTCCAAAGGTGGCAAGGGTCGTATACGTCGAAATGCTTAGGTCCTTCTGCTGCAATGCGGCAAAGCCTTGGCCGGCCTCGCGATCCGCGGGTGCGCAAAAAAGCGGCCGCCGTCTTGCATTTTGAATATGCTGCGCGGGCCGGCCGGGAGCCGCCCGGGCGGCGCGAATCGTAGGATGGATCCCGCCCGTCCGGGCGCGAAAGGACACCCCATGCAGCTCTGGCGTCTGACGGCGACCGACCTCGCGGCCCTGATCCGCTCCGGCCAGGTCTCGGCCCGGGAGGTGGCGCGGGACGCCCTCGACCGGCTCGATGCGGTCAACGGGCGGATCAACGCCGTGGTCGAGCACCGGCCCGAGGACGTGCTGGCGCAGGCGGACGCGGTGGACGCCGCTCGCGCGCGCGGCGAGGCCCCCGGTCCGCTGGCGGGCGTGCCGGTCACCGTCAAGGTCAACGCCGACCAGCGCGGCTTCGCGACGACGAACGGGCTGCGCCTCCAGCGCGATCTCGTGGCGACGGACGACAATCCCGTCGTCGCCAACCTGCGCCGGGCCGGCGCCGTGCTGCTCGGGCGGACCAACACCCCGGCCTTCTCGCTGCGCTGGTTCACCACGAACCAGCTCCACGGCGACACCAAGAATCCCCGCGACCCGGCGCTGACGCCCGGCGGCTCCTCCGGGGGCGCCGGCGCCGCGGTGGCGGCCGGGATCGGCGCCATCGCGCACGGCACCGACATCGCCGGCTCGGTGCGCTACCCGGCCTATGCCTGCGGGGTGCACGGGCTGCGCCCGAGCCTGGGCCGGATCCCGGCCTGGAACGCGTCCTCGCCCGAGCGCGGCATCGGTCCCCAGCTGATGGCGGTCTCCGGCCCGCTCGCCCGCAGCATCGCCGACGTGCGCCTCGGCCTCGAGGTCATGGCGGCGCCCGACCCGCGCGACCCGTGGTGGGTGCCGGCACCGCTCGAGGGACCGCCCGTCGCGCGCGAGGTCGCGCTCTGCGTGCGGCCCGGGGGGCTCGCTACCGCACCGGAGGTCGAGGCCGCCCTGCGCGAGGCCGCGCGACGCCTGAGCGAGGCCGGGTGGGCGGTCACGGAGATCGCCGACACCCCGCCGATCCGGGAGGCGAGCGAGCTGCAGCTCCAGCTCTGGCTCGGCGACGGCTACGCGGCGGTCCGGGCCGCGGCCGAGCGGGAGGGGGATCCGGCGGCGATCGGCCTCCTGGAGAGCTTCCGGCCGCGGGCCGAGGCGATGGCGCCCGACGCCATCGCCCGGGCGCTGACCCGGCGCGCGACGCTGGCGCGGGACTGGGCGCTGTTCCTGGCCGAGAACCCCGTGCTGCTGGTCCCGGTCTCGGGGGAGTTGCCCTTCCCGGACGGGCTCGACCGCACCGGCGATGCCGGGATCGCCCGGGCCTTCGAGGCGAACCTGCTGCAGGTCGGGCTGGCGCCGATCGGCGTCCCGGCGCTCACGGTGACGACGGGCCTCGTCGGGCGGACACCCGTCGGCGTGCAGCTGGTCGCCGCCCGCTACCGGGAAGACCTCTGCCTCGCGGCCGGCGCGGCGATCGAGGCCGGCGGCGTGCCGGAGATGCCGGTCGACCCGGCCTGAGGCGCAACCGCGTCCGCCGGAACCGAACCGTCGCCGCCCCGCTTCTACAACCATTGGTTGCAAAAGGCGCGGCATGTCGATGATCGCCACCGGCGGGTGCCTCGGGAGCACCCTGCTCTGTCTCCTGACCGCGTCGTCGGGACCGCTCCTCGCCCTGGCGGGCTTCTTCGGCGGCGGCACGGCCGGGGGCCTGCTGGGCGCACTGGCGGTCGCGGCCCTCGGCCGGGGTCGCGCCTGATCGGGGCGCGGCCGGCCTCAGGGCCGGCCGGCGGCGCCGAGGTTGGCGAGCAGGGCCGCGAAGAGCCGGGCCCGCTGCGGCAGGGTCTCGATCAGCACGTGTTCCTCCAGGGTGTGGTAGCCCTGGCCCAGCGGTCCGAGCCCGTCGAGGGTCGGGATGCCGTTGGCGCCGGTGAAGTTGCCGTCCGAGCCGCCGCCGGCGCTGCGATGGGGCAGGGGCTGGCCGAGCGCCTCGCTCAGCGCACGCGCCTGCTCGTAGAGCGCCATGCAGCCGGCATCCGGCTCCCAGACCGGCCGGGTCACGCCGCGGGTCACGGTGAAGCGGACGCCGTCCTCTTCGCCCGACAGGGCCAGCATCCGCTCGACGCCGCGGTCGAGGTCGGCCTGCCGCTTGGCCATGCTGAGCGCCTGCCCGCGGCAGACGGTCGGGACGCAGTTCACCCACTGCCCGCCCGAGACGATCCCGGTCGAGACGGTGCAGTCGGCATCCGACAGCGCGTCGATGGCGAGGATCTTCCGCGCCATCGCGCGGATCGCCGAGCGCCCCTCGTGGGGCGAGGCGCCGGCGTGGCTCGGGCGGCCCAGGGCCTCGAGGTCGAAGCGGGCGATGGCGTAGCGGCCGGTGACGACCCCGTTCTCGGGCTGGCCGGGTTCGGGCACCAGCACGACGGCGTGGCGGGCGGCCTCCGCCTCGATCAGGTCGCGGGTGGAGGGGCTGCCGATCTCCTCGTCGCCGGTGAACAGGACGGTCACCGGCAGCGGCGTCTCGATCCCGGCCGCCGCCAGGGCGCGGATCGCCGCGAGCGCGATGACGTTGCCGCCCTTCATGTCGAGGATGCCGGGACCGTAGGCGCGGTCGCCCTCGATCCGCCACGGCAGGCTCCCGAGGGTGCCGACCGGATGCACCGTGTCGAGGTGGCCGAGCACCAGGATGCCGGGCGCGTCGCGGTCCCGGTGCGGCAACCGGGCGCGGACGCAGTCGCTCAGGCCCATGCGGCCCGGGATCGTCTCGACGGTCGCCCCGAGAAGCGCGAGGTCGCGGGCGGCGACGCCCATCATGCGATTGACCGCCGCCGCGTCGTGGGTGGGGCTCTCGCACAGCACCCAGGGCTGCAGGGTCGCGAGGATCTCGCGCGCGTCGAAGGACAGGTCCGGGATCATCGGGCGTTCTCCTCGGCGAACGGATCGGCGACGCGCGGCCAGTAGAGGCCGGACCGCTTGGTGTAGGGGATCGCGCCGTAATCCGGCGGGACGGCGCCGGGCGCCGCGACGTAGCGGACCTCGCTCGCGATCGGCGCGAAGGCGGCGTAGAAGTGCTGCATCGACTTCACCACGACGATCCGCTTGTCGTCGAGGCTCAGGCCGAGGCCCGTGAACGCGTCGGGCGCGAAGGCCTGCTGGCGCTTGTGGGTCAGCACCACGTGGATCCCGTCCGCCTCCACCCAGGCCGCGGGGCCGAGTTGGGCCCGGCCGCCGCTGAGGCCGGTCTGGCTGTGGTCGTCCGACAGGCCGCGGACCGTGACGCGCAGGTCCACCGGGTTCCCGGAGGTCACGCCGCACTTGCCGCCGATCCGGAGGGTGAAGGTCGCCCCGAGGCCGGCCTCGTGGCAGATGCCGACCGCGCCGGGATCCCAGATCAGGCCGAGCGCCACGTCCGCGATGCCTCGCTCGGCGAGGCGGGCGAGGATCGCGGTGTTGTCGGAGGGTGCGCCCGCGCCGGCATTGTCGGCGAAGTCGGCGAGCACCATCGGGCGCGGGTCGCCGGAGGCGAGCGCCCGGTCGATGGCCGCGTCGATCGTGTCGCAGTGGCTCGCCGCCTCCTCCCGCATCGCCCAGACGGCCCGGGCCAGCTCGTCGGCCAGCGCCTGCGCCTTGCCAGCATCGCCGTCGGCCACGACCAGCATCTTGGCGCCGACATCGGCCACGTCGCCCCAGGGAAAGCCGTGCCCGAAGGAGACCGACAGGATGCCGTCGCGCCCCTCCAGCGCCTCCATGCGGCGAACGAAGCCCGCGACCGGCTCGCGGCTGGTGCGCCACATGTTGACGATCCGGCAGTCGGCGTAGGCCATCACCGGCCGGATGTTCTTCGCCACGGTCCGGACGACCAGGGGGTACAGGTCGCGGGCGCGGTCCACGATGTCGGTGTGGGGGTATTCCTTGTAGATCACGATGACGTCTGCGCTGGCCCGCATCGTCTCGGTGAGGTGGCAGTGGAGGTCGAGCTCGACGCCGATCGTGGCCTCCGGTCCCACGATGGCGCGGATTTGCTCCAGGGTGTCGCCCTCGCAGTCGTCGTACCCCTCGGCCACCATGGCCCCGTGCATGAACAGCAGCACGGCGTCGACCGGCATCGCGGCCTCCAGGTCCGCCAGCAGCGCGTCGCGCAGCTCCTCGTAGACGGCGCGCAGGGTGATCCCGCCGGGCTGCGCGAAGGTCGAGAGGCTCTCGACGACGGTGTGCCCGTCCGCCTCGGCCAGCGCGCGCCAGGCCTTGAGGCCGATATTGCTGAGGCTCGGCGGGTTCCGGCTGCCGTCCCGGCGGGCGTAGTCGGCGTGGAACGCCGACCGTCCGGTGGGCAGCGGCGCGAAGGTGTTGGTCTCGGTGGCGAGGCCGGCGATGAAGATCTTCAAGGTCCTGTCCCAATCCCTCCCGGCCGCCGGGTCAGGCGGGGCTCGGGGTCAGCGTGATGACCGTCTCGGTCGCCGCGTCCACGGCCGCGCGGCCGTAGAGCATCGGCACGTAGTCCTGGCGCCCCCAGACCGGGGCCAGGTCGGCGTAGTGCGGACTGCTCGGGTCCCCCGACTGGCCCGGCACGTTGATGAAGACCGCGCGGTCCCAGTCGCCCACGTCCACGACCATGCGGAACGAGGCGCCGTGGGTGAGCCGGAACGTGTCGGTCCGGTACTCCGCGTGCATGACCGATGCCGCGGCGCCGCCCACGGGCAGCGGGCCGACGTCCCAGCCGGATCCGGGCGCCAGGGCCGTCAGCGGGTGCGCGAACAGCGCGTGGTGCAGGCGGCCCCAGGACCAGTCCGCGGGGTCGGCGCCCATCCGCTCCCGGCAGGTGCGAAGGCCGGCGCCGAGGGCGTCGGTGAGCAGGGACGCGCGGGTCGCCGGGTCGAGACCGGTCTCCAGCCGCTCGATCAGGCTCTGCGTGTCGCCGGGCGGGAGGAGGCGGCGTGTCCCGGCATCGGGCACGAGCGCCGCGACCAGGGCCGGGCGGAGGTGCCGCACCCAGACCACCTCGATGAGGGCGGCCGCCGCGGAGCCGTGGTGCAGCGCGCCGTCGAACGCGGCCAGCAGGGCCTGGGCCGCGGCGGCGTCGGGATCGCCCGCCGCCGGCAGGGCGCGCATCAGGTCGGCCAGCCGCCGGGCCGGCTCGGAGACCACGTCGCCCTGGAGCGCCCGCGAATCCGCGAGGCTGTGCCGGTCCTGCCCGCCGAGGACCGCCCGGATGCGGCGGGCGCGCCAGGGCTCGGCCCACTCGAACCCGACCCTCCGGTCCTCCGCGGGATAGTCCGGCGGCAGGTTCATCTCGTTGGCGGTGGCGAGCCAGCCCGCTTCCGGATCGACGCTTCGGGGCAGGGCGGCGGGATCGTGGAAGCCGGCCCAGTCGTAGCGGCCGTCGCCCGGCGCCGGCAGCAACCCGTCGTGGCCGGGCCGCACCGGCGCCTTGCCGGCCATGAACCACGCGATCCGCCCCGACGCGTCGGCGTAGAGCTGGTTCACCGAGGGCGCCGACCAGTGGCGCAGGGCCTCGCCGAAGCCCTCCGGCGTCGTGGCGCCGAGATAGGCGAGGCTGCCGAGATAGGCAGCAGCGCCGGGCTCCGACCAGACGGTCCGCAGCGCGAAGGCGCGGCCCCTCTCCTCGCGGAGGACCGGCCCGTGCCGGGTGAAGCCGAGGATCACGGTCTCGTCCGGGCCGCCGCGCACCGGGATCCGCTCGGCGACGCGCGCGATCCGCTCCCAGCCGTCGCCGGAGCGGTAGCGGTCGGGATCGGCCGGGTCGGTCGCGCAGACGAACAGGTCCTCCTGATCGATCGGCGCGATCGTGAGGCTGAAGGCGGCGTGGCCGTTATGACCGATGGAGATGCCGGGCAGGGCCGGCTCGCCGGCCCCGATCACGTCGAGCCCCGGCGCGGTGAGGTGGACGGCGTAGCGCAGCGAGGGCTGCAGGTAGACCCGGTGCGGGTCGCTCGCCAGGATCGGCCGCCCGGTGGCGGTGCGGGACGGCGCCACCGCCCAGTTGTTCGAGCCCTCGGCCGGCTCCTTCGGCGCGGCGCGGGGACCGCGCGTGACGGCCCCGTGCGCGTCGACCTTGGACCAGTCCCAGGCCTCGGCGCGCGTCGCCGCCATCCGGTCCGGGTCGAACCCCACCGTCGCCGTGGCCAGCCGGAAGGCGTCGAGGAGATCGTCGGGCCAGTCGGCGGCGTCGAGCCCGTCCGGGATGACCGGGTCGTGCGGCGGGCTGATCCGCTTGCGCAGGTCGTCGACGGCCAGCCCGTCCGCCAGGCTCCGAGCCCGGGCGAGCACCCGGGCGCGGGCGACCTCGGAGAGGACGTTGCGGATCAGCGCGTGGCTGCGGATGCGCACCACGTCCTCCGGCTGCCACAGCGCCGGGCGCGTGTCCGTCACGGCGAATTCCGGCGGGCGCAGGTCGGGCCGCGCCTCGGTGAGGGCGACGTAGGCGTTGATCCCCGCCACGAAGGCGGTGACGATCGCCCGCGTGTCCTGCGGCCCGTAGGCCGCCCACTCGGCCGCCATGTCGCCGCGGTAGAGGAACAGCCGGGCGGCCCGGTCCTGGGCGAGGTAGCCGGGTCCGAAATCCGCCGCCAGCAGGCCGAGGCCACGCTTGCGCCAGAGGTCGAGCTGCCAGAGCCGGTCCCGGGCGGCGTTGAACCCCTGCGCGCGGAACGCGTCGAGCGCGGTGCCGGCGCGGATGTGCGCCAGCCCCCAGCGGTCGACGCGGATCTCCGCCGGCCCGTCGAGGCCGGGGAGGGCGTAGGCCGTCCCGCTCACAGAGCCACTTCGATGAGATGCGGCCCCTTGCTGGCCAGCGCGTTCTGGAACGCCTCGATGAAGTCCGGCAGGGTCTCGACCCGCCGCCCCGCGACGCCGAAGCCGCGGGCGAGGCTCACCCAGTCGATGGCCGGATCGTCGAGGCTGAGCATGCCCAGCGCCTTCGGACCGGGATTGAGCGCGCCGACATTGGTGAGTTCGGCCCGCAGGATCGCGTAGGACCGGTTCGACCAGACGAGCGTCACCACGTCGAGGTGCTCGCGGGCCTGGGTCCAGAGCGCCTGCACCGTGTAGAGCCCGCTGCCGTCGGCCTGCAGGTTGATGACCTTGCGGTCGGGGCAGGCCACGGCCGCGCCGGTCGCCATCGGGATGCCCAGCCCGATCGAGCCGCCGCTGAGCTGGAGCCAGGTGTGGGGCGCGGCGTCCCGGGTCAGGGCGAAGAAGTTGCGGCCCGTGGTGATCGACTCGTCGCAGATCACCGCGCCCTCGGGGATCAGCGCGCCGAGCACCTGCCCGATCGTGTCCTGGTCGAGGGGACCGGAGGTCGGGAGCTTCGGCCGCGGCCCGACGGCGACCGGCTCGGCGGGCGGGGCCGCGACGGCCTCGGCGAGCCGCTCGAGGGCGTCGATCTGATCCTCCTCGGGCGTGGCCAGCGTGATCGTGGTGCTGCCCTCCGGCGCCAGGAGGCTCGGCTTGCCCGGGTAGGCGAAGAAGCCCACCGGCGGGGTCGCGCCGATCAGGATGATGTGGCGGAAGCCCTTCAGGGCGTCGATGCCCTGGTCGATCGGGTAGGGGAGGCGCTCGATCGGCACGGTGCCGGCGCCGCGATCGATCCGGGCGTTGGAGGTCATCGCCATCAGCCGGGCGCCGGTCTTGCGGGCGATCCGATCGGCGATGACCCGGCCCTCGCCCCGCACGGCCCGGTCGCCGAGATGCAGGAGCACCGGCTCGCCGCTCTGGAGAGCCTTCACGGCCGCCGCGATTGCGTCGTCGCCGGCCCGCGCCCGCTCGGGGATCGGCGGCACCGGCGCGGGGCCGGCGCCGGGATCCCAGGCGGTGTTGGCCGGCAGGATCAGGGTCGCGACCTGTCCCGGGGCGGTCCGGGCGGCCGCGATGGCGGCGGCGCCGTCGGAGCCGATCTCGGTCGCGCTCATGCCGGTCCGCACCCAGGAGGACATCGGATGGGCCAGCCCCTCGATGTCCGAGGTGAGCGGCGCGTTGTACTCGCGGTGGTAGGTGGCGTGCTCACCGACGATGTTGACCACGGGGGTGCGCGCCTTCTTGGCGTTGTGGAGGTTGGCCAGCCCGTTGGCGAGGCCGGGCCCGAGATGGAGCAGGGTCGAGGCCGGCTTGTCGGCCATGCGGGCGTACCCGTCGGCGGCGCCGGTCGCCCCGCCCTCGAACAGGAACAGGACGCAGCGCATGCCCTCGACCCGGTCGAGGGCGGCGACGAAGTGCATCTCGGAGGTGCCGGGATTGGTGAAGCAGACCTCGACCCCGCCCTCCACGAGGGTCCGGACCAAGCTCTCGGCCCCGTTCATGGCGCGCGGCGTCTCGTCGGTCACGGGCGTCTCCTTCGGGGGCCGGCCGTCCGGGCTGGCGACTCGCATTTTTTATTATCGTGGCGCAGCGGGCGCCACGCGCAAGGGGCGACGTCCGGCATCTTCTGTTCGCCGGACGCAGGGCCTAAGCCTGAGCGTGGCGCGGGAATTGCGCCCGGCGCGCCGCAACTTCGACGATTGGGATCCGGATGACATCTCGCCGCCTGATTGCCGCCGCCCTGGCGGGTACCGTGGCCCTGACGGGATCGGCCAGCGCCGAGAGCGTCCTGCGCATCGCCATGACGGCGAGCGACATCCCCACCACGACGGGCATGCCCAACAACGGCTTCGAGGGGATGCGCTTCCTCGGCTACCCGATCTTCGAGGGGCTGATGCAGTGGGACCTCAAGAGCACCGCCAAGCTCGCCGGCATCGTCCCGGCGCTGGCTGAGCGCTGGGAGCAGGACCCGAACGACAAGACGGTCTGGACCTTCCACCTGCGCCAGGGCGTGAAGTTCCACGACGGGACGTCGTTCAACGCCGACGCGGTGATCTGGAACCTCGACCGCTACTTCAAGAACGACAGCCCGCAATTCGAGCCGCAGGGCGCGGGCATCTCCCGGGCGCGGGCGCCGCTGGTCGGGAGCTACAGGAAGGTCGACGATTCGACCGTGCAGATCACCACCACCCAGGTCGCCTCCTACTTCCCCTACATGGTGGTCTACCTGCTCTTCACCTCGCCCGCCTCCTTCGAGAAGGCCGGGCGCGACTGGAGCAAGGTCGCGGCCCTGCCGGCGGCCGGCACCGGCCCGTTCAGGATCACCCGCGTCGCCCCGCGGGAGGCGGTCGATCTCGCCAAGTTCGACGGCTACTGGGACCCGAACCGGATGGCCAAGGTCGACAAGGTCCGGCTGCTGCCGATCCCGGAGGCCAATGCCCGCGTCGCCGCCCTGCGGGCCGGCCAGGTCGACTGGATCGAGGTGCCGGCGCCCGACGCGATCCCGTCGATGAAGCAGGCGGGCTTCACCATCACCACGGGCTCGTACCCGCATGTCTGGCCCTACTTCTTCAACATGGGCGCCAAGGACAGCCCGCTGAAGGACGTCCGCGTCCGGCAGGGCCTGAACTACTGCATCGACCGGGCCGGGATCGTGGAGCTCCTCAACGGCACCGCCGAGCCCGCGAGCGGGTGGCTGAACGACCGGGACCCGAATTTCGGCAGCCCGAAGAACCGCTACACCTTCGACGCCGCGAAGGGGAAGGCGCTGCTGGCCGAGGCCGGCTACACCGACAAGAAGCCGCTGAGCCTCAAGGTGATGATCTCCTCCTCCGGCTCGGGGCAGATGCTGCCGATGCCGATGAACGAGTACCTGCAGGAGAACCTGAAGCAGGCCTGCAACGTCGACCTGACCTTCAACGTGGTCGAGTGGCAGGTGCTGCTGAATGCCGGCCGCGCGCTACCCGACGCGCCGACCCTCCAGGGCGCGATGGCGCTCAACGTCTCGTCGCCCTCGTCGGACCCGGCCGTCATGGCGCGCTACTTCGCGGGGGACCGGTTCCCGCCGGCCGGCTTCAACTTCCCCACCTGGAAGGACGACGCGTTCGACGCCGCCCTCAAGGCGCTCGCCGAGACCACCGACGCCAAGGTGATCGACGCCCAGACCAAGGTCGCCCACGAGCGCCTCGTGGACAATCCGCCCTGGCTGTTCGTCGTCCACGACCTCAATCCCCGCGGGATGTCCAAGAAGGTCCAGGGTTTCGTCTCGCCGCAATCCTGGTTCGTCGACCTCACCCTCGTCAGCGTGCAGTGACCCTATGCCCGACATCGATCCCGTACACGCCTCCGCGGCCGAGCTCGGCCGCGCGATCCAGGCGCGGACCCTCTCGCCGGTCGACGCCGTCGACGCCCTCCTCGGCCGGATCGACCGGCTGGAGCCGAAGCTCCAGGCCTTCACGGAGGTCTTCGCCGCCGATGCCCGCCTCGCCGCCGAGGGGGCCGACCGGGCGATCCGGTCCGGCCACGCCGTGGGGCCGCTCCACGGCGTCCCGGTCGTGCTCAAGGACCTGATCGACCTGGAGGGCCGGATCACCATGGGCGGCTCGGCCGCTCACCGGGCGCGCCGGGCCGCGCGCACCGCGACGATCGCCCGGCGCCTCATCGGCCAGGGCATGATCGTGCTCGGCAAGACCCACACGGTGGAGTTCGCCTACGGCGGCTGGGGCACGAACCAGCATCTCGGCACGCCGTGGAACCCTTGGGACGCCGAGACGCCGCGCACCCCCGGCGGGTCGAGCAGCGGCACCGGCGTGTCGGTGGCGGCCCGGATGGCGCCCTGGGGCATCGGCACCGATACCGGCGGCTCGGTGCGCCTGCCGGCCTCCTTCTGCGGGCTGACGGGCCTCAAGGTGACGGTCGGGCGCGTCTCGACCTGGGGGATCGTGCCCCTCTCGATGACCCTCGACACGCCCGGACCGCTGGCCCGCACCGTGGAGGACACGGCGCTGCTCTACGAGGCGATCTCCGGCCCCGATCCCCGCGATCCGACGACCCGCGGGGTCGCGCCGGACGCGCCCTGGCCGGCGCTGAACCGCGGGGTCCGCGGCCTGCGCCTCGGCCGGATGCCGGCCTCGGAGCGGGACGGGGTCGCCCCCGACATGCTGGCCGCCTACGACGCGGCCCTCGACCTCCTGGCCCGGCAGGGCGCCGAGATCGTCGACGTCGTCCTGCCGTTCCGGTTCAGCGACTGCGTGGCCATGAGCCAGATCACCAACGCGGAGGCTTACTTCGTTAACGGGGATTTGGCGGAGGATCCGTCCGCCCAGCTCGGCGACGCCGTCCGGGCCCGGATCCTGGCCGGCGCAAACGTCTCGGCCCAGGAGTATCTCGGCACGCTCCACCGCCGGGCCACG
This sequence comes from Methylobacterium sp. Leaf361, assembly GCF_001424445.1. NCBI lineage: Bacteria > Pseudomonadati > Pseudomonadota > Alphaproteobacteria > Hyphomicrobiales > Methylobacteriaceae > Methylobacterium > Methylobacterium sp. Leaf361. The sequence goes on from NZ_LMPY01000012.1 coordinate 279,405, forward strand.
ATGAAGCAGCAGTACGACGCCGCCCTCGCGGGCATCGACGCCCTCCTGACGCCGACCACGGAGAGCGCGGCCGTCGCGCTCGACGCCGTCGACGAGGCGCACCTCCCGTCGCGCTTCACCCGTTTCGGCAACCTGCTCGATCTCTGCGCCCTGGCGCTGCCGAACGGCTTCACCGCGTCCGGGCTGCCGCTCTCGCTGCAGATCGTCTGCCGCGGCTACGAGGAGACGACGGCGCTGCGGATCGGACAGGCCTACCAGCGCGCGACCGACTGGCACCTGCGCCGGCCGCCGGTGTGAGACCCGCGGAGTCTCGGCGCCTCCGGCGTTCGGCAGCGGACCTGCCGACGCCCCCATCCTGCGGGAGACCGCGGGCGATCCGGTGACGCGGAGACGGGATCCACGGCCCCGTCAGGCCCGCCAGAAGGTCAACAGCCACCAGACGCCCGTCAGAACGAACCAGAGGAATCTCACACCTCTGATGAGTTCATTGATCCCGAAATACTCCATGAGGAAGCCGCCCAGGCAGGCCACATAGATGAAGGCGATGACCGTGGCCGTGGCCGGCGTGAGGATCCCGAATCCCCAGACCGCGGCGACGACGGCGAGGCCGAACGCGCACAGGCCGAAGGCGAGAAGGACGGGATGCGCCGCGCACCACTGCGCCACCCTGTCGTTGTCTGCGGACACGTGCTGCATGTGCGCCCCCGAATCGATGACTGACATCGACCATAAGGGCCGCGGCGTCCGGTTCTCGTGACGACGCGCACAGGATCGGCGCGGGCCCGGCGGCGGATCCACATCCTGCGTGCGGCGGCTCGGTGCGGCGGTGCCGGAGCGCGGCAGCGTCAGGCTGCGCCGCTCGGGGACGCATCGATCACGCGGCCGGAGCCTGCCCGGCCACGACGACGCCGAGCGTGTCGAGGAGCGACGACCGGGCACGGCTCACCCGGCTCTTCACGGTGCCGACCTGGCAACCGAGCATGACCGCGGCCTCCTCGTAGGTGTGACCCTCGGCACCCACCAGCAGCAGCGCCTGACGCTGCGCGGAGGGCAGGTCGCCGAGACGCTCCCAGACGACCTTGAGGGTGCTGGCATCCTCTTGGTCGGACGGGCTGGTCATCTGCCCGGCATGCGTCCCGTCCACGTCCTCCACCTCGCGCCGCGTCTTGCGCAGGTCGGTGTAGAACTGGTTGCGCAGGATCGTGAACAGCCACGCGGTGAAGTTGGTGCCGGGCCGGAACCGCTGCTGGTTGGCCCAGGCCTTCACGAAGGTCTCCTGCACCAGGTCGTCGGCGCGGCTCACGTCGCCCACGAGCGACAGGGCGAAGGTGCGCAGGGCCGGCAGGGCTTTGATGATGTCGCCGCGGAAGTCGAAGGGGACCGTCTCGCCGTGCGCCGTGACCGCCGCCTCGAAGCGGGACACCAGGGCCGCGAGCTGCGCCGGCAGGGGCTCCAGCTCCACGACCTTGAAATACTCCCGGATCGGCAGGGCGAGGTGCTGGCCGATGGAAGCGGCGTAGCCGGCCCCGTCCCGGGTGCCCGCGCCTCCGTCTGGCCGGTCCGCAGCGTCCTCAGTCATGAACGTTTCCGCCTCCAACGCTGGTATACTGGAATAGCTCTAACGTCGGTAGCGGTGGAATCCTGAACCGATGCCAAACGCTCCCAATTGTGACAGGGAATTTAAGCATGGTGACCGGGGTGACAACGGCGGCCGGATCCGGGCCCCCGGGCTGGCAGCGGCGGGCCGGTCGATGCAGAGTGCGCAGCGTCAGGAGAGCGGGATGACCCACGATCACGCGCAGCACGCGCATGGCCACGACGATCACCACCACGATCATCACCACGGCAGCGACCTGTCGCCGGTCGAGGCCCGGGTGCGCGCCCTGGAATCGCTGCTGACCGAGAAGGGCTACGTCGACCCGGCGGCCCTCGATGCCCTGGTCGAGCTCTACGAGACCAAGGTCGGCCCCCACGCGGGGGCCCGGGTCGTGGCCCGGGCCTGGACCGACCCCGCCTTCCGGGCGCGGCTCCTGGCTGACGCCACGCCGGCCATCGCCGAGTTGGATATCGGCGGCCGCGGCGGCGAGCACATGGTGGTCGTCGAGAACACGCCGGAGATCCACAACCTCGTCGTCTGCACCCTGTGCTCCTGCTACCCGTGGCCGGTGCTCGGCCTGCCCCCGGTCTGGTACAAGGCGCCGCCTTACCGGGCGCGGGCGGTGATCGACCCGCGCGGCGTGCTCGCCGAGTTCGGCGTGACGCTGCCGGAAACCACCCGCATCACCGTCTGGGACTCGACGGCCGAGACCCGCTACATGGTCCTGCCGATGCGCCCGACCGAGACCGAGGGCTTCTCCGAGGAGGCCCTGGCCGCCCTCGTCACCCGCGATTCCATGATCGGTACGGGCCTGCCCAGGGCGATCCCGGTCGCGCCCGCGGAGATGCCGGTATGAACGGAGCCCAGGATCTCGGCGGGGCGCACGGCTTCGGGCCGGTGGTGCCGGAGCCGGACGAGCCGGTCTTCCACGCCGCGTGGGAGCGCCGCGTCTTCGCTCTGGCCATGGCCATGGGCTACACGGGCGCCTGGAACCTCGACGGCAGCCGGGCCAACCGCGAATCCCTGCCGCCGGCGGAATATCTCGCGTCGAGCTACTACGAGATCTGGCTCAGGGCGCTGGAGAAGCAGGTCGTCGGCACCGGGCTGGTGACGCCGGCCGAACTGGCGAGCGGCCGATCCGCGGAGAAGGCCAAGCCCGTCGCGCGGGTCCTGGCCCGCGAGGGCCTGGAGCAGCGCTTCCGGGCCGGCTTCCCGAGCAGCCGCGCCGCCGATGCCCCGGCGCGCTTCGCGGTCGGCGACGCCGTCCTGGCGCGCAACAGCCACCCGACCGGCCACACGCGGCTGCCCCGCTACGTGCGCGGCAAGCGCGGCCGGATCGTGCGCGTCGACGGGGTCTACGTCTTCCCCGACACCAACGCCTACGGGTCGGGTGAGAACCCGACCTGGCTCTACACGGTCGCCTTCACCGCGCAGGTACTGTGGGGCGAGAGCGGCGACCCGGGCGGAGTCGTCACGGTGGCGGCCTTCGAACCGTACCTGGACCCCGCGTGACCGCGCCGTCGCCCAGCCCCTTCGCGGCGCCCTGGGAGGCGCAGGTCTTCGCCCTGGTGGTCTCTCTGCGCGAATCCGGGCTGTTCACGTGGTCGGAATGGGCGGACCGCCTCGGCCGCCAGATCCGCCCCACCGAGGCCCCCGAGCAGGCGGCCGATTACGGCGCGTGGCTCGCGACGCTGGAAGCGCTCCTGGCCGAGCGTGGCGTGGCGGGGCCCGAGAGCGTCGCGGCGCGGACCGAGGCCTTCCTGCGGGCCGCGGAGGCCACGCCCCACGGCCAGCCGATCCGCCTGGAGAACGACCCGCTCTACCGGCCCTGAGCCCGCAGGCTGTCGAGCGGCACCGGCGCGGCGTGCGATCGGCCGCTCATCAGCTGGTCGAGCAGGGCCAGAACCTCGGCCCGCCCGCAATTGCGGGCGGGCTCGAACGGCGTCCAGGTCTGGGTGAAGTCGAGGCGCTCGAACACGTCGCGGTAGCGGCGCAGCTCGCTCGGCGTGAGCGGCACCCCGCGCACGAAGGCCTTGTGGGCCGAGATCGTGGTGGCGCGTCGGAAATCCGCCGGGTCGAGCTCGAACTTCAGGGCGTCGCCGCAGAAGCAGATCTTTCGCCCGCGATCGTACAGGATCGCGTGGCCATCGAAATGGCCGGCGGTGCGGTGCAGCTCCAGCCCCGGCAGCGGCTCGAGGAAATCGTCGTAGGGCCAGCTCACCTGCAGCGCCGCGCTCCACGCGAAATCGGCCGCCGGCAGGCACACCTCCGGGTCGAACCGGTCCTGGAGCTGCGTCAGCGCCCCGTAGGAATGCGGGTGCGAGGCCGAGAGCACAGCCATCCCGCCGAGCCGCTCGATCTGGTCGAGGGCGGCCTCGCTGAAGACCGGGCAGCCCTCGAAGCCCATGTTCCCGTGCTCGGTCTGGATCAGATAGGCGGACGGCCCGATGCCGGAGACCGGCTCGTTCCAGAAGCGCCAGACGCCCGGCTCGAGCTCCTGCCAGTGGCAGGGAAAGGCCTCCTGCGCCTCGCGGGCGGTGCGGAAGCGCCAGCCGTCCTGCGGCACGACGTGGCGGGCGTCGAGGCACATCGGGCAGGCGGCCGGCACCTCGAAGTGCCGCTGCCAGAACCCGCAATTGTCGCAGGTGTAGGCGGGCAGCTTCAGGGCGCCCGCGAAGGGCAGATAGCCGGGCATCGTCTGGGACCTTCCTCGGGGCAGTGTCTATAAGATGGCCCCGGTTCAGCCGCCCTCTCCGTCATCGCGAGCGCAGCGAAGCGACCCAGGGCAGCGCGACACCGGGGAGCGTAGCGCCGGCTGGATTGCTTCGCTCCGCTCGCAAAGACGGCGGCACGCCTATCAACCGGAACGGGTGTAACAGGCGGCGCGGTCGGTTACAGCTGTCAGGTCCGCCCGGGCAGGCGGCGCGCCGACCGGGCGGCGTGGACGGTGCCGGCGAGGCCGACGAGGGCCAAGCCGACGAGGCCGCCGACCACGACGTCGCGGGTGCGGCTCGTGACGAACTCGGCGCGGCTCGCCTTGGTCCGACCGGAGAAGCGCCCGTCGATCCCGGCCGGGCCGGGCACTGGGGCCTCGAGATTGCCCGCCATCTCGGGGATGGTCTCGTCGGAGAGCTGGGCCGACCACATGGAGGCGGCCTTGCGGTCGGCGAGCGCCGGCGCCAGCGCCTGGGCGGCCGCCATCATCACCGAGGACCGGCCGACCCAGACCTCCCGGCGCGGGTGCTCGACCGCGTACAGGATCGCGTCGGCGCAGAGCCGCGGGTCGAAGACCGGGTCCGGCGCGTACTGGCGGTGGCCGGTGCGGTTGCGCGCCCAGTTGAACTGCGGCGTGTTGACCGCAGGCAGGTAGATCACGCTGAGGCTGACATTGACCCGGTCGTGCAGCAGCTCGCAGCGCAGGGCGTCGGTGAAGCCCGAGACCGCGAACTTGGCCGCGCAGTAGGGCGCCTGCAGGGGCGCCGCCCGGATCGCGAGGCCCGACGAGACCTGGATGATCGCGCCGCGGTCGCGCTGCTTCATGTAGCGCAGGGCGGCGAGCGTCCCGTAGACCTGGCTGAGATAGGTGGTCTCGGTCACCCGCCGGTACTCGTGCGGGGTGATTCGGTCGGCCGGGTTCACCACCGTCGACATGGCATTGTTCACCCACGCGCGGATCGGGCCGAGCTCGCGCTCGACCCGCTCAGCGGCCGCGTCCACGGCCTCCGAGTCGGCGACGTCGGCGCCGATCGCCAGCACCGGCTGGCCGTAGGCGGCGAGCGCCCGCTCGGCCGCGGAGAGACGGCCGGGATCCCGCGCGATCACCGCGACCGACCAGCCGCGCGCGGCGAATTCATGCGCGGTGGCGAGCCCGATTCCGGCCGTGCCCCCCGTAACGACCGCAACCCGTGCCATACCGACCTCATCCACGACAGACCGAACCGGCAACACGGTGCGGCGCGCTCGGTTGCGCCGCCCGATTGGGCCGGAACGTCACGGGGATACCGATCGCGACGCCGATTTCGCGGACCGGGACGCAACGTCCGACCGCGGCCGCTGTTGACTGCCTGTAACGCGTCATGCCGAACCATCGAGGGTCGCAGCCATGCGCACTGGACGACGCTTCTCCCTCTTCTCGCTCCCGATCGATCCCTGGCCGCAGGCGTCCCTGGCCGAGCGGACCGCCGTCGGGATGGTCCTGACCGGCCTGCTGCTCGTGCCGGCCTGCGCGGTCGGGGCCGCGCTCCTCGTGTTTACGACGCTCGCGGCCCACGTGTACTGGTCCTACGATCTCGGCGCCTCCCTGCACGCGTTCATCGCCCGGCATGCCGGGGCCGCCGTCGCGCGGCGCGGCCGGCTCGTCCACAAGGCCTGACGCGCGGGAGCGGATCGACGGCCGGGCGGCGTTGAGCCGTGCCGGTCCACACGGCCCGGCCGCGCGGCCCCCGCGATCCCTGTGCGTTCGCCTCGGTCCGATTTGACCTGACGGTCTCTCGTGGGCCAGTCAGGTTCGGAACCGAGAGATCGCCATGTTCCGTACCCTGATGTCTGCGCGGCGCTTCGCGCCGCTGTTCTGGTGCCAGTTCTTCTCGGCGTTCAACGACAATTTCCTGAAGAACGCGCTCGCCTTCCTGATTCTGTTCGGGATCGGCGGCCAGGCGGACGCCCATGCCGGCGTCCTCGTGACGCTCGCGAGCGCCGTGTTCATCGGGCCGTTCTTCATCCTGTCGGGTCTCGGCGGCCAGTGGGCCGACCGCTACGACAAGGCGCTGATGGCGCGGCGGCTCAAGTTCGCCGAGATCTTCGCGGCCGGCACCGCCGTGCTCGGCTTCCTCCTGCACTCGATCCCGGTGCTGTTCGTGGCGCTCGGCCTGTTCGGGACGATCGCGGCGCTGTTCGGCCCGATCAAGTACGGGATCCTGCCGGACCATCTCCGGCGCGAGGAGCTGCCCGCCGGCAACGCGCTCGTTGAGGCGGCGACCTTCCTGGCGATCCTGCTCGGCACGATCGCGGCCGGCGCGGCCTCGGCGATGGGCGGCTCGGGACTCGTGTTCGGCGTCCTGGTGATGGGCTTCGCCGTCCTGTGCTGGCTCTCGGCCCGGATGATCCCGGCGACCGGCGAGGGGGCGCCGGACCTGCGCGTCGACCCGAACGTCGCCCGCTCGACCTACGCGCTGCTGCGCGACCTCTGGGCCGACACGCGGCTGTGGCGCGGCTCGCTCACGGTGAGCTGGTTCTGGCTGGTCGGCGTGGTGGTGCTGTCGCTGCTGCCGGTACTGGTGCGCGGCGCCTTCAACGGCACCGAGACGGTGATCACGCTGCTGCTGGCGCTGTTCTCGATCGGCATCGCGGTCGGCTCCGGCCTCGCCTCGTGGCTCGCCAGCGGCCGGATCGTGCTGCTGCCGACGCCGGTCGGCGCGGTGCTGATGGGCCTGTTCGGCCTCGACCTCGCCTGGACGATCGGCCACCTGCCGGCCCCGCCCGCGGAGCCGATCGGCCCCCTCGGCTTCCTGCAGACCGGCCACGGCCTGCGCACCGGGATCGACTTCCTCGGTCTCGCGATCTCCGGCGGCCTCTACATCGTCCCGTCCTTCGCGGCCGTGCAGGCCTGGGCCGAGAAGGCGATGCGCGCCCGGATCATCGGCGCCGTCAACGTCATGACGGCGGCCTTCATGGTCGCCGGCACCCTGGCGCTCGCGGCGCTGCAGGGCGCTGGCCTCACGATCGCGAGTCTCCTCGCGGTGGTGGCGGTGCTGAACCTGATCGTCGGCGCGCTCGTGTTCGCGACCCTGCCGACGAGCCCGTTCCGCGACTTCCTGTCGATCCTGTTCCGGGCCTTCTACCGTCTGGAAGTGCGCGGCTTCGACAACCTCGCGGCGGCTGGCCCGAACGCCATCATCGCCCTCAACCACGTCTCGTTCCTCGACGCGCCGCTCGCGCTGTCGCTCCTCGAGCAGGAGCCGGTCTTCGCCATCGACAGCGGGATCGCGCAGCGCTGGTGGGTGCGCCCGTTCCTGCGCATCACCAAGGCGATGCCGCTCGACCCGACCCGGCCGCTCGCCACCCGGACGCTGATCAACGCGGTCAAGAGCGGCGAGACCCTGATCATCTTCCCCGAGGGCCGGCTCACGGTCACCGGCAGCCTGATGAAGGTCTACGACGGCGCCGGGCTGATCGCCGACAAGTCGGGCGCGATGGTCGTCCCGGTGAAGCTCGACGGCCTGGAGCGCACCGTCTTCTCGCGGCTGTCGCGCGGGCAGGTGCGCCGCCGCTGGTGGCCCAAGGTGACCGTGACGGTGATGCCGCCGGTGCGGCTGACTGTGGACCCCGCGCTCAAGGGCAAGGCGCGGCGGCAGGCGGCGGGCGCCGCCCTCTACGGGATCATGTCGGACCTCCTTTTCCGCACCGCCGACATCGACCGCGGCCTGATGGCGGCGCTGATCGAGGCGGGCGAGCGCCACGGCTGGGGCCGCAACTCCCTGGAGGATCCGGTCGGCGGCCGCCTCAGCTACAGCCGGCTCGTGATGGGCGCCAACATCCTCGGCCGCAAGCTGATGCCGCTGGCGCCCGTGGGCGGCCGGATCGGCGTCATGCTGCCGAACGCCAACGGCGCCGCGGTGACGCTGTTCGCCCTCGCCTCCGCGGGCCGGGTGCCGGCGATGATCAATTTCTCGGCCGGCCCCGCCAACGTGCTCTCGGCCTGCCGGGCCGCGGAGGTCAGCAAGATCCTGACCTCCCGGGCCTTCATCGAGAAGGGGCGGCTGGGGTCGCTCGTCGAGGCGATCCGCGGCTCGGTCGAGCTGATCTACCTGGAGGACGTGCGGGCCGGGATCACGACGGGGGACAAGATCCGCGGCCTCCTGGCGCCGCGCCGACCCCTGGTGGCGCGCGCCGGCGAGGATCCGGGGGCGGTGCTGTTCACCTCGGGCAGCGAGGGCACGCCGAAGGGCGTTGTGCTCGCCAACCGCTGCATGCTCGCCAACGTGGCGCAGGTGGCGGCCCGGATTGATTTCGGCCCGATGGACAAGGTGTTCAATGTCCTGCCGGTGTTCCACGCCTTCGGGCTCACGGCCGGGCTGGTCCTGCCCCTGGTCTCGGGGGTGCCGGTCTACCTCTACCCGTCGCCGCTGCACTACCGGATCGTGCCGGAGCTGATCTACGGCTCGAACAGCACCGTCCTGTTCGGGACCGACACGTTCCTCACGGGCTACGCCCGGTCGGCCCATTCCTACGACCTGCGCTCCCTGCGCTACGTCGTGGCCGGCGCCGAGGCCGTGAAGGAGACCACCCGGAAGACCTGGGCGGAGAAGTTCGGGCTGCGCATCCTGGAGGGCTACGGCGTCACCGAGTGCGGGCCTGTCGTCGCCCTCAACACGCCGATGTTCAACCGGTTCGGCACGGTCGGGCGGATCCTGCCCGGCATCGAGACCCGCCTCGAGCCGGTGCCGGGAATCGACGAGGGCGGCCGCCTGTCCCTGCGCGGGCCGAACATCATGCTGGGCTACCTGCGCGCCGAGAAGCCCGGCGTGCTGGAGCCGCCGCCGGGCGGCTGGCACGACACCGGCGACATCGTGGCGATCGACCCGATGGGCTTCGTCACCATCAAGGGTCGGGCCAAGCGCTTCGCGAAGATCGCCGGCGAGATGGTGTCGCTCGCCGGCATCGAGACGCTGGCCGCCGAGCTCTGGCCCGACCGTCCGAGCGCGGTGGCGGCGGTGCCGGACGCGCGCAAGGGCGAGCGGCTGATCCTGTTCACGCAGGAGAAGGGCGCGACCCGGGCCGCCTACCAGAGCTTCGCCAAGGGCCGCGGCGCCTCCGACGTCGCGATCCCCGCCGAGGTGGTGGTGCTGGACGCGATCCCGATGCTCGGCACCGGCAAGGTCGACCAAGTGGCCGTCACGAAGCTCGCACTGGAGCGGGCGAAGGAGAACGCGGCGGCCTGACGGTCGCGGCCCCGCGCGCCGCGTCACCCAAACGGGGGATGCGGGGCTCCCCGGGATCCGCTCGTATCGTGAATACAGCCGTGATTCGAACCGCTTGACGCGTTCGGGGCGCGGGTCTGAGGGGGACTCGGGACGCAACGGCGAGGGACAGATCATGCGGAAGGGCAGGCGAGTTCCGGCTTGGCTGGCGAGGCGGACCTACTTCAAGCGGATCGAGCGCTGGGTGAAGCCCGGCAAGGCGCGCAAGGCGGCGCAGCCCCCCGAGACACCGGCCGCCGCGATACCCTCCAACGTCGTGCCGTTCCCGATCCGGATGAATCGGCCGGATCGGCCCGCCTTCGAGGACCTGCGGGGCGTCGGCACGGCCTAGAGGCCGGCTCCGCCGGGGGCTTGCCGGGCGCGCGGGAACACGGGATCCTGCGCCGTCGGAGCCGAGACCGGGAGGATGCGTGCCGCACGACGGGTCGGATCCGCGCGCGTCGGCGCCTCCCCGGAAGCGGGCGAGGGGCCTGCGCGCGGCGCTCGGGGCGACGGCGCTCGGTCTCGGCCTCCTGGGGGCCGGCACCGCCGCGCTCTGGCGCTACGCCGACGCGCTGCCGCCCCTCGACCTGGCCGCGGCCGAATCACGCTCGACGGTGGTGCTGGATCGGTCCGGCACGCTGCTGCGCCCCTTCGCGACCACGGACGGGCGCTGGCGCCTGCCGGTCACCGCGGAGGCGGTCGATCCGCGCTACCGGGCGATGCTGCTCGCCTACGAGGATCGCCGCTTCGCCGCGCATCCCGGCATCGACCCGGCCGCGGTGCTGCGCGCCGCCGGCCAGTGGCTGACCCGCGGCCGCATCATGTCCGGCGCCTCCACCCTGTCGATGCAGGTGGCGCGCCTCGTCGAGCCGCGGCGCGAGCGGTCGCTCGAGGCCAAGCTCCGCCAGATGGCGCGGGCGGTCACGCTGGAGCGGCGCCTCGGCAAGGCCGGATTGCTCGACCTCTACCTGGCGCTGGCCCCCTACGGCGGCCCGCTGGAGGGCGTGCGCGCGGCGAGCGTTGCGTATTTCGGGCGCGAGCCGGTCCGGCTGACCGCCGCGCAGGCGGCCCTGCTCGTCGCCCTGCCGCAATCGCCCGAGACCCGCCGTCCGGACAGGTTTCCCGAGCGCGCCCGCGCCGCCCGCGACCGGGTCCTGGCGGTGGCCGTCGCGCGGGGCATCCTCACGGCGGCGGAGGCCGAGGCCGCCCGGGCCGAGCCGGTGCCGACGACGCGCAAGCCGTTCCCGATGCTCGCGGCGCACGCCGCCGAGGAGGCGGTGGCGGCCGATCCCGGTGCCGCCACGATCCGCCTCGCGATCGACGGGCGCCTGCAGGAGCGGCTGGAAACCCTGGCGGCCGAGCGCGCCGCCGCCGCCGGCCCGGACCTCTCGGCCGCGATCCTCGTCCTCGACAACCGAGACGGCCGGGTGCTCGCTCAGGTCGGCAGCGCCGGGTACCTGGACCCCGCCCGGCGCGGCGCCATCGACATGACCCTGGCGGTGCGCTCGCCCGGCTCCGCGCTGAAGCCCTTCGTCTACGCCATGGCCTTCGCGGACGGTCTCGCGCATCCCGAGACCCTGTTGGAGGATCGCCCGGCGCGCTTCTCGGCGAGCTACGCGCCGGAGAATTTCGACCTGACCTTCCAGGGCACGGTCACGGCCCGGCGGGCCCTGCAGCTCTCGCTGAACGTGCCGGCGGTCGAGCTGATGGACGCGGTCGGTCCCGCCCGCTTCATCGCCCGGCTGCGCGCCGCCGGGGCCGGGATCCAGCTCCCGCGGGAGGCGGCCCCGGGGCTGCCGGTCGCGCTGGGCGGACTCGGCATCACGGTCACCGACCTCGCCCGGCTCTACGCGGGGCTCGCCCGCGGCGGCGCGGTTCCGGACCTGCTGCGCCGCGCCGACGGGGTCGCGGCCGAATCCCGGCACCGCGTCGCCGAGCCCGTGGCGGCCTGGTACATCGCCGACATCCTGCGCGGGACACCGCCGCCGGAGAACGCCCTGCCGAACCGCATCGCCTACAAGACCGGCACCTCCTACGGGTACCGCGACGCCTGGGCCGCCGGCTTCGACCGCCACGCGACGATCGTCGTCTGGGCCGGGCGCCCGGACGGTGCCGCGGTGCCGGGGCTCGTGGGCCGCACCGTCGCGGCGCCGATCCTGTTCGACGCCTTCGCGCGCCTCGGGATCGAGACCGAGCCGGTCCCCCAGCCGCGGGACGCGCTGGTGGTCGGGACGGCGGGCCTGCCGCCGCCGCTGCGGCACCTGCGGCGCGAGGCGGCCGAGGCGGCGGCACCGGCGCTGCGGATCGCCTATCCGCCGGACGGGGCGCGGATCGATCTCGGCCTCGCGGCGGACCGGCACGGCGCCGCGGAGGGCGGCCCGGGTCTCGCCCTCAAGGCCCTGGGCGGCGTGCCGCCGCTCACCTGGCTGGTCGACGGTCAGCCGGTCGTGCAGACGCCGCGGCGGAAGGCCGAGTGGGCCCCGGGGGGCGCGGGCTTCGCGCGGATCTCGGTCCTGGACGCGACCGGCGCCAGCGACAGCGTGTCCGTCCGCCTCGAGTGAGCCGACGGCGGGGTCCTTCGGCTCAGCGACCGAGGCCGCGCTGGGCGCCGGCTGGGCCGCGCACCTCGCAGGATTCCAGCGCCGCGGCGAGGCGCGCCGCGCCGGCCGCGGACCCGTAAGACAGGTTGAGGACAGTGGAGAGGATCCCGACGCTCACGAGCACGCCGAGGGCGGCCGCACCGAGCAGAACGGCGGTGATCAGCCTGTTGCGCCGCAGGTCCGCCGTCAGCGCCCCGATGAGGTCCCGGTTGTGTTCGGCGAGACCGTTCCGCGCCGCCACCAGCTCGTTGTACATGTTCGTGATGGCGTTGGTGGACATGTACACCAGCAGCAGGTGGACGACGAAGTCGTCGTCCGTCGTGGTGTTGAGGGCGGCCGCGATCCGCACGGCGAGCTGACGCTCCCAGGGCTGGAGATCGCGGCCGTGGACCGACCGGTAGAACCGCTCGAGGTTGGTCACGGCCGGAGGGCATCCCGCCACGCCGTGTGGAAGTTGCGCCGCAGGCGGCGGCCCTCGACCCGCAGGCGCATCGGCGCGCTGTTCGCCAAGGCCTGCCAGGTCGTGTTCTGCACCCGCAGGGCCTCGATCAGCCGCTCGCCGATCCGCTCGATCTCGATGACGCGAAAGTTCGACTGCTTCCGCAGGGATCGCACGAGGTCGGACGATTCGAGATAGTCGAAATTGGTCGCCTGGGCGGTGTTCTTCGCCAGGATCGCCCGGTCGCACTCGATCAGCATGGGCCGGAGCTCGCGCAGGACCTCCAGGGCTGTGGGATCCACCGCGCCGGCCGCGACGACCACGGCGAGGCGGACATTCGCCTCCCGGCAGCTCTCCACGATGATCTCGGTGCACCGACGGGTCGTCTCGGTGTCGCCGGCCGGGAAGTCGACCACGACGAGGCGCTCGGCCGCCTCGGTCACGCGCTCGATCAGGTCCTGGCACAGGGTCGGGTCGACGCGGCCCGTGCTGTCCTCGGCGCGCAGCCGCTGCCGGATGGCGATGATACCGGGACGGCGCGGGACGAAGTTGTCGCTGCCGGGCGTGGTCTCCTGCATGAGCGCCGTGTGGAAGTGCCGGTTGGCCGGGTCGGTGTCGATCGCCAGGACCGGACCGACCTCCGCGCAGAGATCCGCCACCTGCAGGGCGATGGTCGTCTTGCCGACGCCGCCCTTGCCGCCGAGGCAGAGCACGAGAACCTTCGCGGCGGCGCCCAGGAGATCGCGCTGGAAGTCCTGGATCTAGTCCGGGCTGTACCAGGCCGGAACCTTGCTCTGCGTCGTGTCGGTCATGCGGTGTCTCCTTGCTGATACGCGCGGGGTGGCCGCCGGACGCGCGCTCCGCGCGCGGCACCGGGCTGCGGGATCTCGGGGGTTCACGGGCTCGGGCCGGGCCGCACGGCCCGCGTAGGCGGGACGCGGCGCGCGCCGGCTCGACGGCGCGCCCGGGATGCCGGTCGCATCACGCGCGGGATCCGGTCGTGCACGGGTCGGCACAGGCGCGGCCGCCTCGTGCTCGTGGCCCGGATGCGGACGGCCGACGCTCGGGTTCCGCGATGACGTCCGTCGCCACGATCTGCACTCCGTTGCTGGATCCGCTTCGCCGACGGCTCCGGCCGCAAGTCTTCCTCGCCGCGGCCGATGGCCATGCATGATCATGCTCGGACCTATGGAAGACGCAAGCCTCGAAAAATCGGATCCCTTCTCGACGAATGCTCTAGAATGAGATCGTTAATGAAGGTTTATATTTATGTAATATGCAATAATGAGCGAAGTACGACTATTACATCTGCATGAACACACAACATCCCGGACATCGTCCGCAATTCGATCGATTCGGCCGGCCGGAATCCGCGCGGGTCATCTGGGATGCGGGCCTTACCCGGCTCTGTCGGCGGTGACCCGGTCGTCACCGCGCCGCGGCGAGGGGCGCGAACACGTCGATGAGGCCGTTCACCAGGATCTGGGTCCCGACGCACAGGAGCAGGAAGGCGAAGAGGCGGCCCATCACTCGGGCGCGGGCCGGGCCGATGAAGGCGACGACCCGGTCGGCGGAGGCGTAGAGAACCGCGACCGTGGCGGCGACCGCGAGGGCCGCCAGCGTGACGCCGATGTAGAAGCCGAAACGCTCCGCGTAGGCCTCCGGCCGGTTGGCCCCCAGGGTGATGGCGACCGCGATCGTCCCCGGCCCGGTGGTGAACGGGAGCGTCAGGGGGAAGAAGGCGATGTCGGAGAGGGGGCCGGGCGCCGGGTCGCCCGGCGGCTCCGCGGGGGCCGGGCCGCGGCCCGCCGACCCGGAGGCCTCGGCCTGCTTGCGCGCCTCCCGGGCCTCGGGCCGGTTCAGCTGGGTCCAGGCCGACGACATGACCACGAGGCCGCCGGCGATGCGCAGCGCACCCAGGGTGACGCCGAAGAAGTTCAGGATCGGCGTGCCCGCCCAGAGGGCGCCGAGCATCACCAGGGCGGCGTAGACGCCGATCCGGCGCGACAGCAGCACGCGCTCGGCATGGCTGAAGGCGCCCGCCACCTGCGCGAAGATGAAGGCGCCCCCGACCGGGTTCACGATCGAGAACAGCGCGGACAGGGCGAGCAGGAACTGCTGGGTGGTGAAGTCGAGGCTCATCGGGGTCAACCCGGGGAGGGGGCCGGCACCAGCACCCGGGCCGGCGCGAGGCGGCGGGCGCGCCGCACCTGCTGAACGGCCACCGGCCGGTACAGCTGCTTCGTCGCGTCGACCACGTGCAGGCCCGCGAAGGGCAGGGACAGGCCGGTGCCGAGCCACTCCCAGGCGGGCCCGGTGCGCAGCATCAGGCGCGAGCGGGCCGGCGGCATGTACAGGGTCTCGGCCCAGCTCACCGGCGAGAACAGCGTGTCGCGCATGAGCCGCCCGAGCTGCGAGCGGCTGTAGGGCTGGCCGTGGCCGAAGGGCGTCGCCTCCCGGCGGGCCCAGACGCCCCGGCGGTTGGGCACCACGAGGATCATGCGGCCGCCCGGCGTCAGGGTGCGCCAGACCTCCTGCAGCAGCTCCGTCGGGCTCTCCACCGATTCGAGGGCGTGGACCAGGATGACCCGGTCGATGGCGGCCTCCGGCAGCGGCATCATGGTGGGATCGGCGAGCGCCGCGCAGGAGCGCCCGGTGCCCGGCCAGTTCACCACGCCCTGCGAGGCCGGCATGAAGGCGAGGGTGCGCTCGGCGATGCAGTGGACCGGCCCGAGATACGGCGTCGCGTAGCCGATCCCGAGGACGCGCAGCCCCGAGACCGAGCCGAGGAAATCGTGGAGCGCGCGGCCGACCACGCGGTGCGTCGTGCGGCCCAGAGGGCTGGCGTAGAAGGCCCGCAAGCCGTTGACGTCGAGGCGCATGGAGGGACAGGAGATCGCGGACGGAACGGTCGTCGTAACCAATGGTGAGCCGCGCGCCGCGCGGCAAGCGCCGGAGGAACCTCGCCGGACCATCACCTGTTCACGGCAACAGATTTCGCGCCGCTTCGCGCCCGTTCGCGTTCTTGGGAGACCCCGTCCGATGGCCGCCGAGACCGAGATTCGCACCTTCCTCTGCCGCAGCGACAACATCGGCGTGCTGATCCGCGATCCGCAGACCGGCGCCTGCGCGGCGATCGACGTGCCGGAGGCCGGACCGGTCCTCCGGGCCCTCGACGAGACCGGCTGGCGGCTGACCGACATCCTCGTGACCCACCGGCACGCCGACCATGTCGAGGGCATCCCGGAGGTGAAGCGGGCGACCGGCGCCCGGGTGGTCGCCCCCGCCAGGGCCGGCGACGCGGTCCCGCAGGTGGACGTGACCGTGCGGGAGGGCGACACGGTCACGGTCGGCAGCCTCGAGGCGCAGGTCTGGGAGACGCCGGGCCACTGCGCCGACCACGTGACCTACTGGTTCGCGGAAGCCGGCCTCGTCTGCGCCGGCGACACCCTGTTCACCCTCGGCTGCGGGCGCGTGATGGAGAGCCCACCCGAGACCCTCTACCGCTCCCTGCGGCGCTTCGACGACCTGCCCGACGCCACGCAGGTCTTCAGCGGCCACGACTACGTACTCTCCAACGCGCGCTTCGCCCTGGCGGCCGATCCGGACAACCCGGAGCTGAGGAAGCGCCTCGCCGAGGCCGAGCGCGCCCAGTCAGAGGGGCGGTTCCTCATCCCTTCGACCATGGGTGCGGAGCGGGCGACCAACCCGTTCCTGCGCAGCGGGCAGCCGGCCCTGGCGCGATCCGTCGACCTTCCGCCGGAAAGCGATCCCGAGGCGGTGTTCGTCGCCTTACGGGCGTGGAAGAACCGCTTCTGACGCAGGTGATAACGAGAAAAATTTGTTGCCTTCTCAAGGCAAACTGACACATAGGGGTGTTTAAGCGGTCCTAATCCGCTCAGGTAACCGGGCTCCCGGGGGGAAGCCGTAACGTCAACGCGAAGCGCCGGGACGCTTCAGCCGGTATGATGGGGGTCCGTCTCGCCCTACCACCTGTCCACTTCCCGCCTTCCGCTTCCTTTCCTCAAGCCAGAGTCCGACGGGTCCAAGGAGGAGGCGCTCAGCGCCAAGGCCAAGATCACCGTCGCCGACGCCGAATCCGGCACACTCCGCGAGAACGGTGAGGCGGCCAGTCCAGCCCGCCCGCGGGCGCCGGTCGCGGCCGACGTGCGGCTCCTCGGGATCGCCACCGAGCACCTCTCGCGGCTCGGGCCCAAGCGCGTGACGGTCGTGGCCGTCGCCGCCGAGGCCGGCATGACGCACGCGAACGTGTACCGCTACTTCCCGTCGAAGGACGCGCTCCTCGACGCGGTGGCGGGCCGCTGGCTGCGCGAGGTCGAAGCCCGGCTCGCCGGCATCGCCGACGCGCCCGATCCCGCCGACGACAAGATCGAACGCCTCCTGACCGCCCTCGCGACGGTCCAGCGGGACGCCCTGTTCGACGAACCGAACCTGTTCGCGGTCCATCTCGACGCCACCGTCTCGGCACGGCCGATCGCCCGGCGGCACCGCGTGCGGCTGCGCAGCCTCGTCGAGCGCGTGGTCGAGGAGGGCATCACCTCCGGGATCTTCTCGGCTCGGGACCGGGAACGGGCGATCGCCTACATCTTCGACGCGAGCTACCGCTTCACGCATCCGCTGGCGATCCAGCACGATGCCGAGGTGCCGCGCGACCTGATCGAGGCCCGGTTCGGGGCCGTCATCCACGCGATCCAGCGGGTCCTGCGCTCCGGCATCCTCTGATCCGGCGCGCACCCACAGGCTCTCTCGAAGGCCCGGACAGACTGTCCGGGCCTTCGTCGTTCGTGCGGCCTCCCGCGCCGCACGCCGCCCGCCGCGACCCGAAATGACAGGATTCCAGATCTGTCATCGCGGCTTCGCGGCCGTCCGGCGCCAGGGTGCACTGCACCTAAAACACTCGCGACGTTGACGTTTCGGAGGCACCGTCGGGACGCTCGAGGGCGATCCGACGGCCCGGACGCGCCGCCCGCGCGGCCCTCATCGGGTTGAAGCCACGGTGCTTTTCCGCCACACAGCCGCGCAGATTTCAGAGTGGCGAATCCGGCCTCGGACCCTGACGGACGAGCGGCTCCGGCCTCGCGCAACGCATCACCGAAGTCGAACGCAGCGGAGACACATCCGACATGGCTCGCAACAAGATCGCGCTCATCGGCGCCGGCCAGATCGGCGGCACCCTGGCCCTTCTGGCCGGCCTCAAGGATCTCGGGGACGTGGTGCTGTTCGACATCGTCGACGGCGTGCCGCAGGGCAAGGCGCTGGACATCGCCGAGGCCGCCCCGGTCGAGGGCTTCGACGCGACCTACGCGGGTGCCAGCGACTACGCCGCCATCAAGGGCGCCGACGTGGTGATCGTGACCGCCGGCGTGCCGCGCAAGCCCGGCATGAGCCGCGACGACCTGATCGGCATCAACCTCAAGGTCATGCAGGCCGTCGGCGAGGGCATCAAGACCCACGCGCCGGACGCCTTCGTGATCTGCATCACCAACCCGCTCGACGCCATGGTGTGGGCGCTGCAGAAGTTCTCGGGCGTCCCGACCAACAAGATCGTCGGCATGGCCGGCGTGCTCGACTCGGCGCGCTTCCGCCACTTCCTCGCCGAGGAGTTCAAGGTGTCGGTGGAGGACGTCACGGCCTTCGTGCTCGGCGGCCACGGCGACGACATGGTGCCGCTGACCCGCTACTCGACGGTGGCGGGCGTGCCGCTGACCGACCTCGTCAAGCTCGGCTGGACGACCCAGGAGAAGCTCGACGCCATGGTCGACCGCACCCGCAAGGGCGGCGGCGAGATCGTCAACCTGCTCAAGACCGGCTCGGCCTTCTACGCGCCCGCCGCCTCCGCCATCGCCATGGCCGAGAGCTACCTGCGCGACAAGAAGCGGGTCCTGCCCTGCGCCGCCTACCTCGACGGCCAGTACGGCGTGACGGGCATGTTCATCGGCGTGCCGATCGTGATCGGTGCCAACGGCGTGGAGCGCGTGCTCGAGGTGACCTTCGACGCGGCCGAGAAGACCATGTTCGACAAGTCGGTCGCCTCGGTGACGGGACTCATCGAGGCCTGCAAGGGCGTCGACAGCAGCCTCGCCTGACCGGTAAGCGGATACCGGGCAGCGCGTAGCGGTCGGAGATTCGAATCTCGATCACTCGATTTCTCTACGCGTCGCCCGCTGCCACCTATTCGCTCCTCCTTACGAGGCTCCGATGAATATCCACGAATATCAGGCCAAGGCCGTGCTGAAGGAGTTCGGCCTGCCCGTCTCCCGCGGCGTGGCCATCTTCAACCCGTCGGAGGCCGAGGCCGCCGCCAAGGAGCTCGGCGGCCCCGTCTGGGTCGTGAAGAGCCAGATCCACGCGGGCGGCCGCGGCAAGGGCACCTTCAAGGGCGCGCCCGAGGGCGCCAAGGGCGGCGTGCGCGTCACCAAGTCGATCGACGAGGTCAAGCAGTTCGCCGGCGAGATGCTCGGCCAGACGCTGGTGACCATCCAGACCGGCCCGGCCGGCAAGCAGGTCAACCGCCTCTACATCGAGGAGGGCGCCCAGATCGCCGAGGAGTTCTACCTCTCGATGCTGGTCGACCGCGCCACGGGCGGCGTCGCCTTCGTGGTCTCCACCGAGGGTGGTATGGACATCGAGGCGGTCGCCCACGACACGCCCGAGAAGATCCACACGATCGCGGTCGACCCGGCCACCGGCGTGATGCCCCACCACGGCCGCGCCGTCGCCGAGGCGCTCGGCCTGTCGGGCGCCCAGGCCAAGGAAGCGGCCGCGCTGACCGAGAAGCTCTACGCGGCCTTCGTGGCCAAGGACATGAGCCTCCTGGAGATCAACCCGCTGGTGCTGACCGCCGACGGGCACCTCAAGTGCCTCGACGCCAAGATGGCCTTCGATTCGAACGCCCTCTACCGGCACGCGGACATCATGGCGCTCCGCGACGAGACCGAGGAGGACGCCAAGGAGATCGAGGCGTCCAAGTACGACCTCGCCTACATCGCGCTCGACGGCACGATCGGCTGCATGGTCAACGGCGCCGGCCTCGCCATGGCGACGCTCGACATCATCAAGCTCTACGGCGAGGAGCCGGCGAACTTCCTCGATGTCGGCGGCGGCGCCTCGGAGGAGAAGGTCACGGCGGCGTTCAAGATCATCACCGCCGACCCGAACGTGAAGGGGATCCTCGTCAACATCTTCGGCGGGATCATGAAGTGCGACGTGATCGCCAACGGCGTGATCGCGGCCGTGAAGGCCGTGGGCCTGCAGGTGCCGCTGGTGGTGCGCCTCGAGGGCACCAACGTCGAGCAGGGCAAGGCCATCATCCGCAATTCCGGCCTCAACGTCATCCCGGCGGACGACCTCGACGACGCCGCCCAGAAGATCGTCGCCGCCGTGAAGGGAGCCTGATCATGTCGGTGATGATCGACGCCAACACCAAGGTCATCTGCCAGGGCTTCACCGGCAAGAACGGGACCTTCCACTCCGAGCAGGCCATCGCCTACGGCACCAAGATGGTCGGCGGCACGAGCCCCGGTAAGGGCGGCTCCAGCCATCTCGGCCTGCCGGTCTTCGACACGGTCGCGGAGGCGCGCGAGGCCACCGGCGCCGAGGCCTCGGTGGTCTACGTGCCGCCGCCCGGCGCCGCCGACGCGATCTGCGAGGCGATCAGCGCCGAGGTGCCGCTGATCGTCTGCATCACGGAGGGCATCCCGGTGCTCGACATGGTGCGGGTGAAGCGGGCGCTGACGGGCTCGAAGTCGCGCCTCGTCGGGCCGAACTGCCCGGGCATCGTCACGGCCGGCGAGTCGAAGATCGGCATCATGCCGGCCAACATCTTCCGGCCGGGCTCGGTCGGCATCGTGTCCCGCTCGGGCACGCTGACCTACGAGGCGGTGTTCCAGACCTCCAATGCCGGCCTCGGCCAGACCACGGCGGTGGGCATCGGCGGCGACCCGGTGAAGGGCACCGAGTTCATCGACGTGCTGGAGCTGTTCCTCGCCGACCCGAAGACTGAGTCGATCGTGATGATCGGCGAGATCGGCGGCTCGGCCGAGGAGGAGGCTGCGCAGTTCCTCAAGGACGAGGCCAAGCGCGGGCGCAAGAAGCCGATGGTCGGCTTCATCGCCGGCCGCACGGCGCCTCCGGGCCGCCGCATGGGCCATGCCGGCGCGATCATCTCGGGCGGCAAGGGCGGCGCCGAGGACAAGATCGCCGCCATGGAGGCCGCGGGCATCCGCGTGTCGCCGTCGCCGGCCCGGCTGGGCTCGACGCTCGTCGAGGTGCTGAAGGGCTAAAGGCCCGCGCGCCTGCGTCGCGGCCATCGCAGGGCCGCGACGCCCATATCGGGCGTGCAGACGATCTCAGCGGGGCGGTCACCCGCCCCGTTTCGGTTCGAGGGCGCTCCGCCGCGCTGACGGGGAGCCCGGAGGGCAGGGGAGCCTGCCCGCGCGATCAGGATGGACGCACCATGGCACGCCAGGACGTGAACGAAGCGCTCCTCGAAACCTCGTTCCTGTACGGCGCCAACGCCGCCTACATCGAGGAATTGCAGGCGGCCTACGCCCGCAACCCGTCCTCGGTGGATCCGGAGTGGCAGACCTTCTTCAAGGGGCTCGGCGAGGACGAGACCCTGGTCGAGAAGAACGCCGCCGGCGCCTCCTGGGAGAAGCCGCACTGGCCGGTGCCGCTCAACGGCGAGCTGGTCTCGGCGCTCGACGGCAACTGGGGCGCCCTGGAGAAGGCGATCGGCGACAAGATCGTCGCGCGGGAAGCCAAGGAGCCCAAGCCCGGCAAGCCGCAGGACAGCGTCACCGCCACCACCGGCGTGTCGGTCGAGCAGGCGACCAAGGATTCGGTGCGGGCGATCATGCTGATCCGCTCCTACCGGATGCGCGGCCACCTGCACGCCAAGCTGGACCCGCTGGGACTCGCGCCGCGGGGCGATCACGAGGAGCTGCACCCGCAGCATTACGGCTTCACCGAGGAGGCCGACTGGGACCGTCCGATCTTCCTCGACAACGTCCTCGGCCTGCAGTTCGGCACGATCCGCGAGATCGTCGGCATCCTGGAGCGGACCTACTGCCAGACCCTCGGCGTCGAGTTCATGCACATCTCGGATCCGGCCGAGAAGGCGTGGATCCAGGAGCGCATCGAGGGCAAGGACAAGGAGATCTCCTTCACCCCCGAGGGACGCCGGGCGATCCTCAACAAGCTGATCGAGGCCGAGGGCTTCGAGAAGTTCCTCGACCTCAAGTACACCGGCACCAAGCGCTTCGGCCTCGACGGCAGCGAGGCGATGATCCCGGCGCTGGAGCAGATCATCAAGCGCGGCGGCGCGCTGGGCGTGCGCGAGATCGTGCTCGGCATGGCCCATCGCGGCCGGCTCAACGTGCTCACCAACGTGATGGCCAAGCCCTTCCGGGCGGTGTTCCACGAGTTCAAGGGCGGCTCGGCCTCCCCGGCCGAGGTCGAGGGCTCGGGCGACGTGAAGTACCACCTGGGCGCGTCCTCGGACCGCGCCTTCGACGGCAATAACGTCCACCTGTCGCTCACCGCCAATCCGTCCCACCTCGAGATCGTCGACCCGGTGGTGCTCGGAAAGGTCCGCGCCAAGCAGGACCAATGGGCCAAGCCCAACATCGAGCGCCGCACGGTGCTGCCGCTCCTGATCCACGGCGACGCCGCCTTCGCGGGCCAGGGCGTGGTGGCGGAGTGCTTCGGCCTGTCGGGCCTGAAGGGCCACCGCACCGGCGGCTCGGTGCACTTCATCATCAACAACCAGATCGGCTTCACCACCGATCCGCGCTTCTCGCGCTCGTCGCCGTACCCCTCCGACGTCGCCAAGATGGTCGAGGCGCCGATCTTCCACTGCAACGGCGACGACCCTGAGGCCGTCACCTTCGCGGCGAAGGTGGCCGTCGAGTACCGGCAGAAGTTCGGCAAGCCGGTCGTGATCGACATGCTGTGCTACCGCCGCTTCGGCCACAACGAGGGCGACGAGCCGGCCTTCACCCAGCCGAAGATGTACCAGCGGATCCGCAAGCATCCGTCGGTGCTGGAGAGCTACGGCCGCAAGCTCGTCGAGAACGGCTCGGTGACCCAGGAGGCGCTCGACGCCCGCAAGGCCGAGTTCCGCGGGATGCTCGACAGCGAACTCGACGTCGCCAATAACTACAAGGCGAACAAGGCCGACTGGCTCGACGGCCGCTGGTCCGGCGTGAAGGCCGTGCACGAGGACGTGGACGACCCGCGCCGCGGCCGCACCGCCGTGCCGGCCGGGACTCTGCAGGAGATCGGGCGCAGGATCACGCAGGCGCCGCCCGGCTTCCACCTGCACCGCACGATCCAGCGCTTCATGGACAATCGCGCCAAGGCGGTGGAGACGGGGGTCGGCATCGACTGGGCGACCGCCGAGGCCCTGGCCTTCGGGGCGACGCTCCTCGACGGCAACCGGGTCCGCCTGTCGGGTCAGGACGTGGAGCGCGGCACGTTCTCGCAGCGCCACGCGGTGGTGATCGACCAGGAGAACGAGCAGCGCTTCACGCCGCTCAACGCCATCCGCGAGGGGCAGGCCGCGATCGAGATCATCAACTCGATGCTCTCCGAGGAGGCGGTGCTCGGCTTCGAGTACGGCTACTCGCTCGCCGAGCCGAACGCCCTGGTCCTCTGGGAGGCCCAGTTCGGCGACTTCGCCAACGGCGCCCAGGTGGTGATCGACCAGTTCATCGCGTCCGGCGAGCGCAAGTGGCTGCGCATGTCGGGCCTCGTGCTGCTGCTGCCGCACGGCTACGAGGGCCAGGGGCCCGAGCACTCCTCGGCCCGCCTGGAGCGCTACCTCCAGGCCTGCGCCGAGGACAACATGCAGGTCGCCAACGTCACGACGCCGGCGAACTACTTCCACATCCTGCGCCGGCAGCTGAAGCGCGACTTCCGCAAGCCGCTGGTGCTGATGACGCCGAAGTCGCTGCTGCGCCACAAGCGCGCCGTGTCGAACCTCGACGCGCTCGCCGAGGGCTCGACCTTCCACCGCGTCCTCTGGGACGACGCCGAGGAGGAGGGCGCGCAGAACAAGCTCGTGCGCGACGACAAGATCCGCCGCGTCGTGCTGTGCTCCGGCAAGGTCTACTACGACCTGCTGGAGGAGCGGGAGAAGCGCGGCCTCAACGACATCTACCTGATGCGCGTCGAGCAGCTCTACCCGTTCCCCCTGAAGGCGCTGGCCAACGAGATGGCCCGGTTCCGCAACGCCGACGTGATCTGGTGCCAGGAGGAGCCCAAGAACATGGGCGCCTGGTCCTTCGTCGAGCCCTACCTCGAGTGGGTGCTCGGCCAGGCCGGCTCCGCGGTGAAGCGCGCCCGCTACGTCGGCCGTCCGGCCTCCGCCTCCACGGCGGTCGGCCAGATGTCGAAGCACCAGGCGCAGCTCCAGGCCTTCCTCAACGAGGCCCTGGCGGTCTGATCGTCCGGCCATGGCCTACTTCCTGCTCCGCCTGGAACCGCCCCGCCCGAGCTTCCCGTTCGACGCGACGGAGGCCGAGAAGGCGCTGTTCTCGGCGCATTCTGGCTACTGGATGGAGCAGGCGGCCGCCGGCACCGCCATCGCGGTCGGACCCGTCTTCGAGTCCGGCGGCACCTGGGGCCTCGCCCTGGTCGAGGCCGACGACGCGGCCCGGGCCGAGGCGCTCGGCGAAGCAGATCCCGTCCTGATGGCGCAGGCAGGCTTCCGGTACACCGTCTCGCCCGTTCCATCCCTGATCCTGCGGCGCTGACGTCGCGGCCCGACATCCAGAGGAGGCCCCCCGCGGGGCAGAAGAGAGCATGGCAACCGACATCCTCGTCCCGACCCTCGGCGAATCCGTGAGCGAGGCCACGATCGGCCGCTGGTTCAAGAAGCCCGGCGACACGGTCGCGGCCGACGAGCCGATCGTCGAGCTCGAGACCGACAAGGTCACCCTGGAGGTGAACGCCCCGGCGGCCGGCGAGCTCGGCGAGATCCTGGTCAAGGACGGCGAGACCGTGGAGCCCGGTGCCCTGCTCGGCTCGATCGTCGAGGCCGGAGCCGGCGGCGGCACGGCCAAGAAGGCCGCTCCGAAGGAGACCGCCGAGACCAAGGCCGAGAGCCGGAGCGAGGCCCCGAAGGCCGCCGCGCCCGCGAAGGCCGAGGCGCCGGCCCAGGAATCGTCGGCCGGCTACGGCAACCACGGCGATGCCGCCGCCCCCGCGGCCCAGCAGCGCCCGGTCGGAGACAACGGCCCGGCGGTGGCCAAGCTCGCCCGGGAATCGGGTGTCGACCCGTCGTCGGTGAGCGGGTCCGGCAAGGACGGCCGCATCACGAAGGGCGACATGCTCGGCGCCATCGCCAAGGGGCCGGCCCCGTCGGCGCCCGCCAAGGAGGCCCGTCCGACCCTGCCGCGCGCCCCCTCGGCGCCGGACGACGCCGCGCGCGAGGAGCGCGTGCGCATGACGAAGCTGCGCCAGACCATCGCGCGCCGCCTGAAGGACGCGCAGGACACCGCGGCGATGCTGACGACGTTCAACGACGTCGACATGTCGGCCGTGATGGCGATGCGCAGCCAGTACAAGGACATCTTCGAGAAGAAGCACGGCACGAAGCTCGGCTTCATGGGCTTCTTCACCAAGGCGGTGATCGGCGCCCTCAAGGACGTGCCGGCGGTCAACGCCGAGATCGACGGGCAGGACCTCGTCTACAAGAACTACTACCACATCGGCATCGCGGTCGGCACCGATAAGGGCCTCGTCGTGCCGGTGGTGCGCGACGCCGACGACCTGTCGATCGCCGGCATCGAGAAGAAGATCGCCGGCTTCGGCAAGAAGGCCCGCGACGGCAAGCTCTCCATCGAGGAGATGCAGGGCGGCACCTTCACGATCACCAACGGCGGCATCTACGGCTCGCTGATGTCGACGCCGATCCTCAACGCGCCGCAATCCGGCATCCTCGGCATGCACCGCATCGAGGAGCGCCCGGTGGTCCGCGCCGGCAAGATCGAGGCGCGGCCGATGATGTACCTCGCCCTGTCGTACGACCATCGCATCGTCGACGGTAAGGAGGCCGTGACCTTCCTGGTGCGGGTCAAGGAGGCGCTGGAGGATCCGGCGCGCCTCGTGCTGGACCTCTGAGGCAGCCATGTCGAGCGCTGAGAACAGGGTCGCGATCGTCACGGGTGGTAGCCGCGGCATCGGCCGCGCGGTGGCGCTCCTCCTGGCGGAGCGCGGCTACGCCGTCTGCCTGAGCTACGTGTCGGACGCCGCCGCCGCGCAGGGCGTGGTGGACGCGATCGCGGCCAAGGGCGGACGGGCGCTCGCCGTGAAGGGCGACGTCGGCAACGAGGCCGACGTCATCGCCCTGTTCAAGGCGGCCGACGGCCTCGGCCGCCTCGCGGCGCTCGTCAACAATGCCGGCGTGGTCGACGTGAAGTCTGACGTCGCCGACATGAGCGTCGCCCGCTTGCAGCGCATGATGACCACCAACGTGGTCGGCAGCTTCCTGTGCGCGCGGGAGGCGGTGCGGCGCATGTCGATCAAGCGCGGCGGGGCAGGGGGCGCGATCGTCAACCTGTCCTCGGTGGCGGCGCGCCTCGGCGGCCCCGGCCAGTTCGTGGACTACGCGGCCTCCAAGGGCGCCATCGACTCGCTGACGATCGGGCTTTCCCGCGAGGTCGCCGCCGACGGCATCCGCGTCAACGCGGTGGCGCCCGGCATCATCGCCACCGAGATCCACGCCAGCGGCGGCGAGCCGGACCGGGTCGAGCGTCTCGGCCCCGGCGTCCCGATGAAGCGGGCCGGCACCGCCGAGGAGGTGGCCGCACCGATCGTGTGGCTCCTCTCGGACGAGGCCTCCTACACCACGGGCGCCATCCTCGACATCGGCGGCGGCCGCTGAAGCCAAGCCCCACCTGACATTCCCTGCCCGTCTCGCACGCGGCACGACCGAGCGGAAGCGAAGCCTCATGTCCTACGATCTCGTCGTCATCGGCACCGGCCCCGGCGGCTACGTCTGCGCGATCCGCGCGGCGCAGCTCGGCCTGCGGACCGCGGTGGTCGAGAAGCGCGCGACGCACGGCGGCACCTGCCTCAATGTCGGCTGCATCCCGTCCAAGGCCCTGCTGCACGCGTCCGAGGCCTTCGAGGAGGCCAACACGCACTTCGCCGATCTCGGCATCGACGTCGGCACGCCGAAGCTCGACCTTAAGAAGATGATGGCCTTCAAGGCCGAGGGCGTCGCCGGCAACACCAAGGGCGTCGAGTTCCTGCTCAAGAAGAACAAGGTCGACACCTTCCACGGCACCGGCCGGATCGCCGGCGCCGGCCGCGTCGAGGTCATCGCCGAGGACGGCGGCAACCAGATGCTCGAGACGAAGAGCATCGTCATCGCGACCGGCTCGGACGTGGCGCGCCTGCCCGGCGTCACCATCGACGAGAAGGTCGTGGTCTCCTCCACCGGCGCCCTGGAACTCGACCGGGTGCCGAAGAAGCTCCTCGTCATCGGCGCCGGCGTGATCGGGCTGGAGCTGGGTTCCGTCTGGCGCCGGCTCGGCTCCGAGGTGACCGTGGTCGAGTATCTCGACCGGGTGCTGCCGGGCATGGACGGCGAGGTCGGCAAGCAGTTCCAGCGGATCCTGACCAAGCAGGGCATCGCCTTCAAGCTGTCCACCAAGGTGACGGGCGTCGAGGTCGGCAAGAAGGGCGGCGCGGGGGTCACGGTCGAGCCGGCCGCGGGCGGTACGGCGGAGACGCTGCAGGCCGACGTGGTCCTCGTCTGCATCGGCCGGACGCCCTACACGGAGGGCCTCGGCCTCGACACGGTCGGTGTCCAGCGGGACGACAAGGGCCGGATCCTCACCGATTCCCACTACGCCACCAACGTCACCGGCATCTACGCCATCGGCGACGTGATTGCCGGCCCGATGCTCGCCCACAAGGCCGAGGACGAGGGCGTGGCGATCGCCGAGATGCTGGCCGGCCAGTCCGGCCACGTGAATTACGGCGTGATCCCGAACGTGGTCTACACGTTCCCGGAGGTCGCCTCGGTCGGCAAGACCGAGGAGGAGTTGAAGAAGGACGGCGTGGCCTACAACGCCGGCAAATTCCCCTTCACGGCCAATGGCCGGGCCAAGGCGAACGGCACCACCGACGGGTTCGTGAAGGTGCTGGCCGACGCCCAGACCGACCGGGTACTCGGCGTGCACATCGTGGGCGCGGATGCCGGCAACCTGATCGCCGAGGTGGCGGTCGCGATGGAGTTCGGCGCCTCGTCGGAGGACATCGCCCGCACCTGCCACGCGCACCCGACGCTGACCGAGGCCGTCAAGGAAGCCGCGCTGGCGGTCAACAAGCGCGCCATCCACGTCTGACAGGCAAGGCCCACGGCTGCGCAGATTGCTACCTCGGCGGCCTCGACCGCCTGCGCGAAGGCCCCCTCTCCCGTGCGGGAAAGGGGGCCCTCGCGTTCCGTCACACACCGCGCGCCTCGAACCTGACTGGCCCGCAGAGCGACGGCCCGGCGCGGGGTCAGGCGATCTTGCGCCTGGAATTCGGCAGGTCGGCGATCCGCAGCAGCGCGCTCGGCGCGGGCGGGGCCGTCAGGGCGTTCAGCAGATACGGCCGACGCAGGCCCAGCGCGTTGTGCAGGGCGAGGTCGATGTCGCGGGCGTAGAACGGCATCCGCAGCACGGCGTCGACGCCGAAGTAGCGGCCGGCCTGTGCGACGGGCTCCAGCTCGGACGTGGTCAGCAGGGTGATCCGGGTCGGGAGGCCGAGGGGCTGGATCTGGCAGGCCAGTTCGAGCCCGTCGATGCCGCCGAGCTTCACGTCGATGAAGGCGAAGTCGTAGGCGGCGAGCTTCAGCTGCTTGAGGGCGTGGCGGCCGTCATCCGTCTCGTCGAGCTCGATCGCGAACCCGCTGCGCGCCACGACGCGGCTGATGGCCGACCGCCCGGCCGGAGTCGAGCAGGCGAGCAGGGCCCGGGTCGGTGCGCGACGGCGGGCATCCGCGTGGAGCAGCGGCTCGATATGGCTCGGGTCGAGGGGCGTCTTCAGGACTTCGTAGGCGCCGAGGCTCGTGGCGATCTCCTGCCAGTGCGGCAGCACGCGGGTCGCCACCAGCACCAGGCAGGGGGGCTCCGCACCCGCCCGGCGCGCGACGGCGACGGCTTCGGGGCCGCTGAGATCGTCGAGCTGCATTCCCACGAAGGCCAGGGTGGGACGGTGGCGGAGGAGGATGTCGCAGAGCGCCTGACCCGAGGTCGCCTCATCGATCACCGCGCTGGGATCGAATCGCAGGACGATCTCTCTCAGGGAGACGCGGCGGCCCGGATCGCAATCCGCGATTACGACACGTGCCGGCGCCCTCCCATCCTGAAGATCCATGACGCCCGCCTAACCCCATCCCGTTCGTTGCCCATATTGGCTGAAGATCGTGACGAAGCTCTTAAAGAGCGGGATTCTGCACTGGGCGAACCGGAAGACGCGCCTATAGACGATGATGAAGGCTCTCGAAGTCGAAGTTTTTAGCAATCTTGCTCAATGGCCAGCCCGCGGATGGGCCGCCGCGTAGGCACTCATGAGGCGGGCGGCGTCGACCTGCGTGTAGAGCTGCGTCGTGGAGAGCGAAGCGTGGCCCAGGAGTTCCTGGATCGCCCGGAGTTCGCCCTGGCGCGCCAGGAGATGGGTTGCGAAGGAATGCCGCAGGGCGTGCGGTGTGGCGCTCTCGGGCAGGCCCAGGGCGCCGCGGGCGCGCGCGACCGTGTACTGGATGATGCGCGGCGAGAGCGGGCCGCCCCGGGCACCGAGAAACAGCGGTCCCTCCGGCGGCAGCGGCAGGGGACAGGCGGCGACGTAGTCCGCCACGGCCTGCGCCACGACGGGCAGGATCGGCACCATGCGCTGCTTGCCGCCCTTGCCGAGCACGGTGACCTGATCGACCCCGGGCAGGGGTGCGTCGCGGCGGGTCAGGCCCAGGGCCTCGGAGATGCGCAGCCCCGCGCCGTAGAGCAGCGCCAGCACGGCGGCGTCCCGGGCGAGGACCCAGGGCTCCCGCTCCTCGCCGGCGCGGATCGCGGTATCGGTCAGCGCCACCGCGGCGGAGACGGGCAGGGGACGGGGAAGCCGCCGCGGGACCTTGGGCGAGCGCACACCGCCCAGGGCCGAGACGGTGCCGAAGCCCTCCCGCTCGAGGAAGCGCGCGAAGGAGCGCAGACCCGCCAGCATGCGCATCAGCGAGCGCCCGGAGACCTCGTCGGCCCGGCGCGCGGCCATGAAGCCGCGGATGTCCCGCACCTTGAGGCCGATCAGCATCGGGATCGTCGGCGTCCCCTGACGGGACGCGAGGTGGTGGAGGAACTGCCGGAGGTCGCGCCCGTACGCCTCGACGGTGTTGGACGACATCCGCCGCTCCCGCGCCAGCGCCTCGATCCAGGCGAGGACGGCGTCGCGGAGGCGGGCGTCCCCCGGAAACAGCAGCCGGTCGCCCTGGGTCTCGCGAGTGCTCGCATGCGTGCTCATGGCGACACTCGACCGGATCCTCCTTGCCGGGAGCTTAATGCCGGTCGCGGTCCGTCCCCGGCGCCGGGCTCGTCCCGCGCGGCGCGCCGTGCCAAGCTGACGCGATGACCCTCCTCGCCTACGCGGCCGCCGCCCTCGCCGAGATCGCCGGCTGCTTCGCGTTCTGGGCCTGGCTGCGGCTCGGGCGGTCGGCCTGGTGGGCGCTGCCGGGCCTCGCCTCGCTGGCGGCCTTCGCGGCCCTCCTGACCCTCGTGGACAGCCCTGCGGCGGGGCGCGCCTTCGCGGCCTACGGCGGCGTCTACGTCGCGGCCTCGGTCCTGTGGCTGTGGCTCGCGGAGGGTCAGCGGCCCGACCGGTGGGACCTCGCGGGCAGCGCGGTCTGCCTCGCCGGAACGGCGCTGATCCTCCTCGGTCGCCGGGGGTGAGTTCGACCCGGCACCGTGCCGGGCCGGCCACGGCCGACCGCTTCCGCGCCCGGAACCTTGGTGAAACCAAGCGTTCACGATACGTACGGCAGCCTCGGGCCGTTCACCGAGCCGTGGAGCCCCATGACCAGCGCCGTCCGCATTCTCGGGATCGACCCCGGACTCCGCCGCACCGGCTGGGGCCTGATCACCGCGCAGGGCACGAAGCTCACCTACGGCGATTGCGGGGTCGTGACCTCGGACGGGGAGCTTCCGCTGGCCCTGCGGCTGCGGGAGCTGTTCGAGGGGATCGGCCGCGTCGTCGAGGCCGTGCGGCCCGACGAGGTCGCCGTGGAGGAGACCTTCGTCAACAAGGACGCCCAGGCGACGCTCAAGCTGGGCCATGCGCGGGCGATGGCGCTGCTCGTGCCGGCCCTCGCCGGACTGCCGGTGTTCGAGTACGCCCCCAACCTCATCAAGAAGACCGTCGCGGGCTCCGGCCACGCCGAGAAGGTGCAGATCCAGGCGATGGTCCGCTTCCTTCTGCCGAAGGCCGAGTTCCGCGTCGCGGACGCCGCCGACGCGCTGGCCATCGCGATCACCCATGCCAGTCACCGGGACGCCCACGCCCTGCGGCAGGCGCATCTGCCGGGGGGCAAGCGCCGCTCGCTCACCGGTCAGGCGGCCGCGGGACAAGGGCTCGAGGGGAAGGGCTTCTCGGCCGCCGCGGCCGCGCGCATCGAGGCCGCTCTGGCGAAACAAGGCTGACGGGATCGGGAAGAACTTGGTGGGGGAAGTAGGACTCGAACCTACGAAGCTTACGCAGCGGATTTACAGTCCGCCCCCTTTGCCGCTCGGGACATTCCCCCAAGGCGGGCATCGCCCGCGGCGCCCTTATGGTGAGGGGTGGGCCGGGTGTCAACGCTTATGGTGGACCGATCCGCCTCGCCGGACGCGGCAATCGTGGAGAGCGGGGCGGTTTCGCTCGGCGTCGCCGCGATCCGGGCGGCCGCGCTTGCCGGGTCGACCCTCTTCCGGCCTCGCGGTGCCCGCGGCTCCGCCATTGGGACGAAAACGCGAACGTTCCGCGACTCCGGGGATTCACAAAGGAATCCGGATCGGCCACGGTGTGGCGATGTCGCCCTGCTTCGCCGGCCCTTGACCCGTCCCGCCCCGTCCCTGCGGTCGCACCAGCGCACGCTGATGGCCCTGGTCGCGGCCATGGCGAGCGGGGAGGCGGCCCATGTCCGGAAGATCCTGGCGGCGGTCACGCCGGGCGGGGGCAAGTCGCTGCTGCCGGTCATCGCCGCGCACCGGCTGATCGAGGCGGGGCTCGTCGAGCGCGTGGTCTGGGTGGTGCCGCGGGATTCCCTGCGGCTGCAGGCCGAGGAAGCCTTCGCCGACCCGCTTTGGCGCGCGGCCTTCGGGCACGCCCTCAGCGTCCGGGCCGCCGACAACGAGCGCGATCCGGCGCGCGGTCTGGCCGGCTACGTCACCACCTATCAGGCCGTCGCCGCCGCCCCGGCGCTCCACCTCGCGGAGGCGCGGGCGCACCGCACCCTGCTGGTGGTCGACGAGGTTCATCACCTGCCGGTCCCCGGTCGCCCGGGCGCCGACGAAGCCTCCGCGGAGGATGCCGAGGCGGGGGCGTGGTCCCGCGCGATGCTGCCCGTCATGGAGGCGGCGACCGTGCGCCTGTACCTGTCCGGGACGCTGGAGCGGGCGGACGGGCGGCGGATCCTCGGGCTGCCCTACCAGCCCGCCGCACCCGGCCGCGGGCCGGAACTCGACCTCGACGCGACCGGCCTCGCGGTCATCGGCTACTCGCGGGCGCAGGCGCTGGCCGAGCGGGCGGTGCTGCCGGTGACGTTCGGCGCCCTCGACGGCGAGGCGAGCTGGCTGGAGGGCGGCCGGATCGCCGGCGACAGCCCGCGCGTCGGGCCGCACCGGCTCGGCGCGGGCGCGGTCCGGATCACCACCCGGCCGGCGCTGTTCACCGCCCTGCGGACCGGCTTCGCCCGCGACCTTCTGAGCGAGGCGTTCTTCGCCACGAAGCGCCTGCGCGCCCGGCGCCGGGCGGAGCGCGATCTCCCGCCCGGCGAACCGGCCCGGGGGCTCGGCAAGCTCCTCGTGGTGGCGCCCGATCAGGCGAGCGCGCGGGCCTATCTCGCGACCCTGCGCGACTGGATGCCGGCGGGGCAGGGCGAGCGCGATGTCCGTCTCGCGACCTCCGGTCAAGGCGACGCCCACGCGGCTCTGGCAGCGTTCCGGCTCACGCCGGAACCGGCCGTGCTGGTGACGGTAGCGATGGCGTACGAGGGGCTCGACGCCCCGGAGGTCGCGGTGGTCGCGGCCCTGACCCATATCCGCTCCCGGCCCTGGCTCGAGCAGATGCTCGCCCGGGCCACCCGGGTCGATCCCCATGCCGGCCCCTACGACGGGCAGCAGGCGCTAATCTTCCACCCCGACGACCCGCTCTTCGCGCGGTTCCGCCTCGAACTCGAGACCGAGCAGGGCAGCAGCGTCCGGCCGCCCCGCGAGCGGCCGGCGAGCGCCGTCGTGCCCGAGCGAACCCGCTGGCGCGACGACGAGCCGGGCGGGATCACGCCCCTGGAGAGCAACGCGATCGGGATGCGCTACGCCCTGCTGCGCCCGCGCCTCCCCGAACCGGTCGCCGCGGCGCCCGCGCCCGAACCGCCCTCCGTCACCGAGCGGACCCTGCGCCAGCGGCTCGCCGCCGCGGTGGCCGCCCAGGCGGTCGAGGACGAGACCTCGCTGCGCGTGCCCCGCGGCGGCAATCTCGCCCACCGCTACAACGCTGTTCTCAAGCGCGTGCTCGGCAAGGGCCGCGCGACCATGACCCTCCCGGAGCTGGAGGCGGCCCTGTCGTGGCTCGAGCGCAACCGCCTCTCCGACCATCTCGACCGCCTCGACGGCGATGCCCGCTACGCGTGGTCGGCCCGGCAGCGCCGCGGGCGCTGGCAGCCGGAGCGCGCCGCCGGCCGCTGAAACGCCCGGGAAGGAGACAGCCGTGACCGAGAGCCTCCCCGCCGCCTTCGCCGCGACACTCGCCGCGTCCGAGCCGCCGAGCGTCTGGGACGCCCCGCTCGCCGCGCTCTGGTGGCTCGCCCGGGACGCGTCCGGCCCGGCCTCCGCCGCCTGGGAGCGGGCGCACCGCCTCGTCCAGGACGCCGGCGGGTCCGACGCGGCCTGGGTCCACGCCCATCTCCACCGGGTCGAGGGCGACGACGGCAACGCGCGCTACTGGTACGCCCGCGCGGGCCGCCCGGTCCCGGACGGCACGCTCGCGGAGGAGCGGGCCGCGCTCGTCCTCGCCCTCTGGCCGAGGTCGTGATCGCTCCGGGCCGCGCCGCGCCGACCGTCCCGAGCCTGCCGAATCGCGGAACGCCAAGGCTCACAGCCAGTTGAATGGCCGCCCGACGCGGAGATCGGGCCTCGATTATCGGAGCGGATCCATGAGCCTCCTCGGCAGCATCGTCAGCAAGATCCTCCATCCGTTCGGTGGCGGCACCGCGGACGCCGCGCCCAACGCCGGCTCCGGCGGCCAGGCCGGCACGAGCACGCCCTCCACGTCGGCCCCCGGCTCGGCCGGCGGCAGCGAGCCCGTGGACGTCGCGGCGGTGCTCACCGGCCTTGCCGAGAAGAACCCGCAGACGCTCGACTGGCGGCACTCGATCGTCGACCTGATGAAGCTGCTGGGCCTCGATTCCGGCCTCGCCGCGCGCAAGCAGCTCGCCGACGAGCTCCACTACACCGGCGACAAGGACGATTCGGCCAGCATGAACATCTGGCTGCACAAGCAGGTCATGCAGAAGCTCGCCGAGAACGGCGGCAAGGTTCCGGACGATCTGAAGCACTAGGTCATCGAGTCCGGGATCGACGAGGCTCGCCGCGGACGGTCTCGACCGGCGCCGCGGCGAGATCGCTTCTTGACCACGTCGTGCGCCGGCGGTGCGCACCGGCGGCGACACTTGCGGAGGGGGCCTTGCGGCGCCTCCGTGTTTATCGGTCACATGACCCGCGTCACGCAGCGCCGAATCAGGCGGCGCCGAGGAGCGAACGGTCATGGAGACCCCGACCGGAGACCACAGCGGCGCGTTCGAGGCGTCCCCGCTCGCCGCGATCGCCGCGGCGGTCGCCCGCGGTGACGTCGCGCGCATCGCCGCGCTGGCGCCCGGCCTGGATCTCTCCGTCCGCGGCGGCCGGAACCTCACCCTGCTCGAATGGGCGATCTGGAACGCGCGGCCGCGCGCGCTGTCGGCCCTGCTCGACGCGGGGGCGGACCCGTCTGTGCCGGGGCTCGATCAGGAGACCGCGCTGCACATGGCAGCGATGGTCGAGGATCCGACCTACCTGGAGATCCTGCTGCGCCACGGCGCGCC
Source organism: Methylobacterium sp. Leaf361 (assembly GCF_001424445.1). Taxonomy (NCBI): domain Bacteria; kingdom Pseudomonadati; phylum Pseudomonadota; class Alphaproteobacteria; order Hyphomicrobiales; family Methylobacteriaceae; genus Methylobacterium; species Methylobacterium sp. Leaf361. The sequence continues at coordinate 314,338 of NZ_LMPY01000012.1, forward strand.
GGTCGACCCGGCGAGCCCGCGCGGTCAGTGGACGCCGCTGTTCCGCGCCGTACAGAACCGGCGCGAGGCGCATATCGGGCTGCTGCTGCGGGCCGGCGCGGACCCGAACCGGGTCGACGCCACCGGCAACTCGCTGCTCCACGTGGCGGCACAGGTCGGCGCGGCCAATCCCTGGGTGCTGAGGCTGCTCGAGGCCGGGGTCGACCCGACCCTGCGCAACGCGCAGCAGAAGACCTTCCAGCCGTACTTCTTCACCACCCCCGAGCGCCTGCTCAACGCTTCCGGGCGCGAGACCCGCGCGGCGGTCCGCGCGTGGCTCGCCCGCAGCGGCGTGCCGGCGGATCCGGAAGGCTGACGGCCCCCTCCGACGCCGATCCGCGTCAGCGCCCGGTGCGGACCCGGGTCCAGAGGCGGGTGACGAAGCGCTGGGTGCGGTCGTCCCAGGCGGTGTTGATGGACAGGCGCTGCATCGTCGCCTCGTCCGGATAGATGCCGGGATTGCTCAGGATCTCGGGCTTCACGAACCTCTTCGCCGCGAGGTTGCCGCTGGCGTAGGAGACGAAGTTGGTGTTGGCCGCCGCCACCTCGGGCCGCATCATGTAGTCGATGAAGGCCAGCGCCTCGGCCGGGTGGGCGGCATCCTTCGGGATCGCGAAGGTGTCGAACCACATCAGGGCGCCTTCCTTGGGCACGACGTAGGCGATGTCGATCCCGTTCTTGGCCTCCTCGGCCCGGCGCTTGGCCTGCATGATGTCGCCCGAATAGCCGACGGCCAGGCAGATATCGCCATTGGCCAGCGCCTGGATGTATTCCGACGAGTGGAACTTCCGCACGGCGCCGCGCACCTTGTAGAGGGCGTCGGTCACCAGGGTCATGTCGTCCCAGCGCTTGGAATCCGCCTTCGCGCCGAAGGCCGGGAGCATGCTGGGGATCAGGTCCTCGGGGCTGTCGAGCACCATGATCCCGCACTCCTTCAGCTTGTTGGCCGAAGCAGGATTGAGGACGACGGACCACGAATTGACCGCCGCGCCGGCGCCCAGGCGCTCGCGCACCGCGGCGACGTTGTAGCCGATGCCGGTCGTGCCCCACATGTAGTCGACCGCGTAGGTGTTGCCGGGATCGTAGGCCGCCAGCCGGCTGGTCACCTCGGGCCAGAGGTTGCCGAGGTTCTTCAGCTTGGACTTGTCGAGGGGCAGGAACGCGCCGGCCCGGATCAGCCGCTGCAGGTACGGTCCCGACGGCACGACGATGTCGTAGCCCGACCGGCCGGCGAGCAGCTTGGTCTCCAGGATCTCGTTGTTGTCGTAGGTGTCGTAGACGACCTTGATCCCGGTCTCGCGGGTGAAGGCCTCGAGCACCTGCGGGTCGATATAGTCCGACCAGTTGTAGATGTTGACGACCCGCTCCTCGGCGGCCGGTGCCGGCCGCACGAGGGGCAGGACCGCCAGGAGCCCTCCCGCGAGGACGGCCGCGGCCGCCGCCAGGACGGTCCGACGCGGGCCGATCACCGGCTCCTCGCGGCCACGATCATGATCTCGACCAGGTACTCCGGCGCGGCGAGCTTGGCCTCGACGGTGGCGCGGGCCGGCGCGTTCTCCGGAGACACCCAGGCGTCCCAGGCGGCGTTCATCTCCGCGAACGTCGCGATGTCGGCGAGGTAGATGGTGGCCGAGAGGATCCGCGCCTTGTCGCTGCCGGCCGCGGCGAGCAGCCGGTCGATCTCCGACAGGATCTGCTGGGTCTGGATCGTGACCCCGGTGCCGACCGTGTCGGACGCGACCTGCCCGGCGAGGTAGACCATGTCGCCGAAGGTGACGGCCTGCGACATCCGCTTGCCCGGCTCGATCCGCTGAATGTCCATACCCGTCTCCACATCCTCGAGAACCGGCGTATCTGCCGCCGCACCGGCCCGGCCGTAAAGGGCCGCGCGCGCACGCGCCGCGGGAACCCGAGGAAAATCGTCATCGGCGGTCGGGGTGCGGGCAACCGTCGCGGGCCTCGAAGCGTTCTGCCGCCATCGACAATCACGCCTTGGGGTCAGTCATGGGTATTCTCTGGACCATCATCATCGGGTTTCTCGCCGGCGTCATCGCCAAGTTCCTCATGCCGGGCCCGAACGAGCCCGCCGGCTTCATCCTGACCACGATCCTCGGCATCGTCGGCGCCTTCGTGGCGACCTTCCTGGGCCAGGCGATCGGCTGGTACGGGCCGAACCAGGGCGCGGGCTTCATCGGCGCCATCGTGGGGGCCGTGGTCGTGCTGTTCATCTACGGCCTGATCGCCGGCCGCCGCACCACCACCTACTGACCCGTCCGGCAGGTCCGGATACGACGAGGGGCGCCCCGCGGGGCGCCCCTTTTTTTTGACCGACGCATTCCGGTAGCGAGTCTCAACACAGCGCTCTCCGTCATCACGAGCGCAGCGACGTGACCCAGGGCAGCGCAACGATGTCGAACGTCGCGCTGCCTGGATTGCTTCGCTGCGCTCGCAAAGACGGAGGCGCCGAAGCCCTCCGAGGGCTGAGGCTCAGAGATGCTCGGACGCGGCCTTCACGGCGCAGTGGCCGGTGGCGCCGCGCACGGCGAGGCCCACGCCGACCACGAGGGCCAGCAGGCTCAGGAGCTTGTTGGGACGGGGCTGCGCGGCGGCGGCGGCGATGCCGAGGCCCAGCGCCACCGAGACGGCGCGCTCCGTCGTCGACAGGTTCGGCTGCCCGCTGAAGATGTCGTGCATCATGTCGTTGGCCATGAGGGTCTCCGATTGGGAAGTCGCGGGGGAACGCGGCATCCGGCGCCCCGTTCCCGGCCGACGACCGGTGTGACCCGACCTCGACGGGGCAACAAAAAGGGCGCGGCCCCGGAGGACCGCGCCCGTCTAAGACATCCCCGCCGACCGAGGCCGGCGCGGGCGTCCCGCGTGCTTACTCGCCGGCCTCGCGGCGGCGCTCGCCACGGTGGCGGCCGCCCTCGCGGGGCTCGCGCGGCTCGTCGCCGCGCTCGGCCCGGTCGGCGTCGCGCTGAGCCTTCACCTTCTCGGTGATGTCCTCGCCGGTCTGCTGGTCGACGACCTTCATGGACAGGCGGATCTTGCCGCGGTCGTCCTGACCGAGGAACTTCACCTTGACCTTGTCGCCTTCCTTGACGACGTCCGTCACCTTGGCGACCCGGTTCGCGGCGAGCTCCGAGATGTGGACGAGGCCGTCCTTGGCGCCGAAGAAGTTCACGAAGGCGCCGAACTCCATGCACTTCACGATCGTGCCGTCGTAGATCACGCCGACCTCCGGCTCCGCCACGATCGAGCGGATCCAGTTGTAGGCCGCCTTGATCGCCTTGCCGTCGGCCGAGGCGATCTTCACGACGCCCGTGTCCTCGATGTTGATCTTGGCGCCGGTCTTCTCGACGATCTCGCGGATCACCTTGCCGCCGGTGCCGATCACGTCGCGGATCTTGTCCGTCGGGATCTGCATCGTCTCGATGCGCGGCGCGTACTCGCCGAGTTCCGGACGGGCCGCCGTCAGGGCCTTGGCCATCTCGGCCAGGATGTGGGCGCGGCCGTCCTTCGCCTGGGCGAGGGCGATCTTCATGATCTCCTCAGTGATGCCGGCGATCTTGATGTCCATCTGGAGCGAGGTCACGCCCTCGTCCGTGCCGGCCACCTTGAAGTCCATGTCGCCGAGGTGATCCTCGTCGCCGAGGATGTCGGACAGGACCGCGAAGCGCTCACCCTCCAGGATGAGGCCCATGGCGATGCCCGCCACCGGACGGCGCAGCGGCACGCCGGCATCCATCAGCGACAGCGAGCCGCCGCAGACCGAGGCCATCGAGGACGAGCCGTTGGACTCGGTGATCTCCGACACGACGCGGATCGTGTAGGGGAACTCGTGGGCGGGCGGCAGGACCGGGCGGATCGCCCGCCAGGCGAGCTTGCCGTGGCCGATCTCGCGGCGGCCCGGCGAGCCCATCCGGCCGGTCTCACCGACGCTGTAGGGAGGAAAGTTGTAGTGGAGCAGGAAGCGCTCCTTGTAGGTGCCTTCCAGCGCGTCGATGAACTGCTCGTCCTCGCCGGTGCCCAGCGTCGCCACGACCAGCGCCTGGGTCTCGCCGCGGGTGAACAGGGCCGAGCCGTGGGCGCGGGGCAGGACGCCGACCTCGGAGAGGATCGAGCGGACCGTCTTCACGTCGCGGCCGTCGATGCGGGCGCCGCTGTCGAGGATGTTCCAGCGGACCACCTTCGACTGGGCCTCCTTGAAGGCGGCCTTGACCTTCTCGGCCGGGAACTTCTCGGCGCCCTCGGGGCAGAGGGCGGCCATCACCTTCGCCTTCACGGCGTCGACGGCGGCGTAGCGCTCCTGCTTGACGGTCTTGGTGTAGGCGGCGCGGAGCTCCGCCTCGCAGACCTCCAGGACGGCCTTCTCGACGTCGGCGTTCTCGGGGGCCTTGAAGTCGCGCGGCTCCTTGGCGGCCTTCTCGGCGAGGCGGATGATCGCCTCGATCACCGGCTGGAAGTGCTTGTGGCCGAACATCACGGCGCCGAGCATCACCTCCTCGGAGAGCTCCTTGGCCTCCGACTCGACCATCAGCACCGCGTCCTGCGTGCCGGCGACGACGAGGTCGAGGCTCGACTCTTCCTTGGTCTCGGTGACCAGCGGGTTCAGCCGGTAGCCGCCGTTGATGTAGCCGACGCGGGCGCCGCCGATCGGGCCCATGAACGGCACGCCCGAGATGGTCAGGGCCGCGGAGGCCGCGACCATCGCGACGATGTCGGGATCGTTCTCGAGATCGTGGGTCAGGACGGTGACGACGACCTGCGTGTCGTTGCGCCAGCCGTCGATGAAGAGCGGGCGGATCGGGCGGTCGATGAGGCGGGAGACCAAGGTCTCCTTCTCGGAGGGACGGCCCTCGCGCTTGAAGTAGCCGCCCGGGATGCGGCCGGCGGCGTAGGCGCGCTCCTGGTAGTTCACGGTGAGCGGCATGAAGTCGATGCCGGGCTTCGGCTCCTTGGCGGCGACCACGGTCGCGAGCACCGAGGTCTCACCGTAGGTGGCGATGACGGCGCCGTCGGCCTGGCGCGCGACCTTGCCGGTCTCCAGGACGAGCTTGCGGTCGCCCCACATCAGCTCTTCGCGTTGAACGTCGAACATTCTCAATCTCTTCCTTGCCTGCGGCGGGCCCAAGCCCGGCGCCGCCCGGGGGCAAGACGGCGAGACACTGCGCCCGATAACGCTCGGCGAAGTGTCTCGCGATCCTGCCCCGACGCTGGCGCCTCGAAGCGGCCCGCTTGACGGACGGCCGGACCCATTCCGGCAGCCCGCGATGGTGAAACGCGGCCCCGGGCCGGGCCCGGAACCGCGCGAGACGTGCCTTAGCGGCGGATGCCGAGACGCTCGATGAGGGCGCGGTAGCGGGCCTCATCCTTGCGCTTGACGTAATCGAGCAGCGAGCGGCGCTGCGAGACCAGCTTCAGGAGGCCGCGGCGGGAATGGTTGTCCTTGCCGTGGGTCTTGAAGTGGCCGGTGAGGTTGGTGATCCGCTCGGTGAGGATCGCCACCTGGACCTCGGGGGACCCGGTGTCCTTGGCGTCCTTGCGGTGTTCCTTGATGAGCGCGGTCTTGCGCTCTGCCGTGATCGACATCGCGTGCCTTTCGGGTTGTGCTGGTCGGATGCGGCGCCCCAAACGGGCGCGCGCGGGCTCGGCGTTCGGCCGGTGCCGGGATGTCGTCCAGCACGGTCACAGCGCCAAGCGGCTCAAGCCCCGCCCGGCAACCCGGGTCGAGGCCGCGCGATCCATACACGAAACCGACGGTTATGCCAGTCCCGAGCCGGGCGGGCCGCAGCGGTGGTGCGTCGCGGCTGTCCGGGCCCGTCCAAAGAACGGTTAACGCCGCCGTGCTACCCGGAACCGCTCACGCGACGCGGCCCGGCGATGAACGGCACCTTCTCGGATGCGTGCGGCGTCGCCGTCGCGACGCTGCTCGGTATCCCCCTCGTTCTCCTGCCGGGCTACGCCCTGGGCGGCCTGACCGGCATCCTCGGGTTCCGCACGCTCGCGCCCGGCGACCGCCTCCTGTGCGGGGCGCTCCTCGGGATCGGGCTGCTGCCGGCCCTTGACAGCCTGCTGATCCAGGCGGGCGGCGTCCCGGTCGCGGCCCTCGCGACCGGCGCCCTCGGGCTCGCCGCGCTGCGGCCGGTCGCGCGGAGCCTGCGCGAGTCCCTCGACCGGGCGGCGCTCGCCCTCGCGCTGCTCTGGCTCGGCGTCGTGGCCTACGCGCTGATCGACGTCGATACCGGCACCGCCCTCTACCGGCCCGTGACGATCATCGACCTCGTCAAGCACGCCGCCCTGACCCGCGCGATCATGGAGCACGGATTGCCGCCGGTGGACCCGTTCTTCGCCCGGCCCGAGCGGGCGGGCTACTATTACGGCTTCTACACGCTCACCGCCCTGGTCGACTGGGCGGGCGAACGGCTGGTCGACGGGCGGACCGCCTTCGCGGGCGTGGCCTTCTGGACCGGCCTCGCGCTCCTCGGCCTGATCGACCGTCTGCTCGCGGCGACCGGACTCGTCGCGGACGCCGCGCCCCGGCTCGTGCGCCGCGCGGTGCTGATGCTGCTGCCGGCCGGAAGCCTCGACATCCTGCTGGTCCTCGCCGACCGGACGACGTCCGGGACTTGGCTGCCGGTCCCGGAATGGCTGAACGAGCAGGTCCTCAACTGGCCGGCCTCGCTGGTCTGGGTGCCGCACCACGTCGCCGGCGCCCTGGCCGGGTGGCTCGGACTCCTGGCCCTGGCGGAGGTCGCGGACCGGACACGGCCGGACAGGCGCGCGGAGGCGGCGGCGATCGGCGTCGCGGCACTCGCCTTCGCGGCCTGCGCGGGCCTGTCCGTCTGGGTCTGCCTCGGCACGGCGGGTGCGGCCGGTGCCTGGCTGGTGCTGCTCGGCCTGGAGCGCCGCTGGCGCGCCGCGGCCCGGCTGGCGGTTGCCGGCCTGCTCAGCGCCGCGCTGGCCGCCCCTTACCTGCTGAGCGTCCTGGCCAACCGGACCGACGGCGGCGCGCCGATCCGGTTCTCGATCCGGCGATTCGGGCCGCTCGACGGCCTCGTCGACGAGCCGGCCCTGAGCGCGCTCCGCCTGATCCTCCTGCCGCTGAACTACTACACGGCCCTGGGGGTCTGCGCCGCCGGTGCGCTGCTGTTCTGGCGCCTCGTGCCGCGCCGGGAGGCGCACGGGCGCGAGGCCGGGCGCCTGCTCACGCTCTGCGCCGCGGCGAGCCTGCTCCTCGGCGGCGTCCTGCGCTCGGCGATCCTCAACAACGACCTCGGCGCGCGCGTGGTCCTGCTCGCGCAGGTCGCGACCCTGGTCTGGACCGTGGTGGCCCTGACCCGCCTGAGCGAGGCGCGGCGGCTCCGGTTCCCCGGTCTCCTCGCCGCGCTGCTGATCCTCGGCTACGCGACGACCCTCTACGGCTTCGTCGGGATGCGCGCCTATCCCGCCTCGGACCGGCCCGCCTTCGCCCGCCTCGCCGGCCGTCCCGATATCGACCGGGCGCTGCGCGCGGCCTACGCCTGGGCGGGCACGCACCTGCCCCGGGACCTGGTGCTGCAGCAGTCGCCGGTGCCGCACCGGGTGTTCGATTTCGGGCTCTACGGCCTCCAGCCGACGGGGGTGGCCGACGCGGAGGCGCGCCTGTTCGGCGCCCCGCCGGACGCCGTGGCGTCGCGGCTCGCCGACGTCGCGCCGGTCTTCCGCGACCGCCTGGACGGCGCCGATGTGCGGCGGCGCGCCGAAGCGGCCGGGATCGGCGCCCTGGTCGTCACCGCGCAGGACGCCCCCTGGAGCAGCCCCGATTCCTGGGTCTGGCGCAGCCCCGCGGTCTACGCCGATCCGCTCGTCCGGATCCTGCGGGTCCAGGATCTCCGTGGAGGATCTCCGTGACTGAACCCAGTCCCGCGGCACCCACCCGCCCGCGCGCCGGGCAGGCCCTGCGCTGGCTCTGCGCCCAGGCGCTGCTGCAGGCCGGCGCCGTCGTCGTCGGCTTCGCCTGCTTCGTGCTGCTGTTCCAGACGGATCTGTGGTCCGGCGTGACGATCCTGTTCTACCGCGGACTGATCCTGCTCGCGGTCGCCTTCCTGCTGACCCTGGCGGTCACGGCGGCGCTGGCCGGGCTCGGCCGGGCCTGGGGATTGCGCCGACGGGACGCCCTCGGCGCCTGCGTCCTGTCGCTGTCCCTGAACCTCAGCGCCTTCGTGATCCTGCCGGTGACGGTCGACCGGTCGATCAGCGTGTTCCTGCTCGGCCAGATGGCCGCCCATCCCGGGGAGCGCTTCACGCCTGAGCGCGCGCGGGCGGTGTTCGAGCGGGTCTATCTCGGCGAGTTCCGGCAGATGGAGCGGCGCTTGGCCGAGCAGCAGGCCTCCGGCAACGTCGCGCGAGCGGGTGACGGCTACGTCATCACCTCGCAGGGCAGCGCCTTCATCCGCTTCTGCGGCCTCGTCGCCCGGGCGTTCCGGACCGACACCCGGATGATCGCCGCCGCACCGTCCCCGCCCGGCGGAGGCGACTCGGAAGCGCGCGGCGGGGCCCCTGAACCCGATCCCGTGGGCGCGGTGCGGCGGTAGGCTGTATCGACTCGGGATGAGGACGGTGCGGCGCCGGTCCGGGCGGTTCCGCGGAGGCCGCCGTCCGGGCATGAAAAGTGCCGGGTGACGGTCCGGGCGAGGGAGAACGGACGCGATGGCGGAGTCCGCGGTGACCACGGGTGAACGGGCGGGCGCGGGGGCGGGGCGCGGACTCGCCCGGAGCCTCACCGCGCCGGGCCTCGTCGCCATCGGCCTCGGCGCCACGATCGGCGCCGGCATCTTCGTGCTCACCGGGACGGCGGCGGCGCAGTACGCGGGCCCGGCGCTCAGCCTCTCCTTCGTGATCGGCGGCGTCGCCTGCGGCCTCGTCGGCCTGTGCTACGCCGAGCTGGCCGCCATGATCCCCGAGCCGGGATCGACCTACACCTACACCCGCGCGAGCCTCGGGCGGCTTCCCGCCTGGATCATCGGCTGGGACCTCGTCCTCGAGTTCGCCGTGGCGGCGGCGACCGTGGCGGTGGGCTGGTCGGGCTACGCGCAGTCCCTCGCGGCGGAGTTCGGCCTGCGCCTGCCGCCGGCCCTGGCCGGGGCGCCCGGCGCCGGCGGCCTCGTCAACCTCCCGGCGGCCGGGATCGTGCTGCTGCTCAGCGCCCTGCTGATGCGCGCCACCGCGGAGGCGTCCCTGGTCAACGGCCTGCTGGTCGCCTGCAAGGTCGCGATCATCCTGGCTTTCGTGGGTGTCGGCGTGGCCCATCTGCGGCCCGAACTCTGGCACCCGTTCGTGCCGGAGAATGCCGGGACCTTCGGCGCCTACGGCTGGAGCGGCGTGTTCCGCGGCGCCGCAGTGGTGTTCTTCGCCTTCGTGGGCTTCGAGACCGTGGCGACGGCCGCGGGCGAGTGCCGGGCGCCGCAGCGCGACGCGCCGGTCGGCCTGATCGGGTCGCTGCTGATCACCACGATCCTGTACGTGTCCATGGCGGCCGTCCTCACGGGACTCGTGGCCTATCGCGACCTGGACGTCGCCGACCCGGTGGCCAAGGCGGTCGACGTGATCGGCCTGACGGGCTTCGCCACGATCATCAAGGCCGGCGCCCTGATCGGTCTGACCACCTCGGCGCTGACCGCTCTCTACGGGCAGAGCCGGATCTTCTTCGCCATCGCCCGCGACGGGCTGCTCCCGAGGATCTTCTGCCGGGTCCATCCAGTAACGCGGGTGCCCGTGGCGAGCCAGCTGGTGATCGGCCTGTTCACGGCGGCCGTGGCGGGGCTCGTGCCCATCGACGTCCTGGGCGAGATCGTCAGTATCGGCACGCTCCTGGCCTTCTGCCTTGTCTGCGCGACGGTGCTGATCCTGCGCCGGACCGCTCCGGACCGGGCGCGCCCGTTCCGCGTGCCGGCGGTGACCCTCATCGCGGGACTGGGGATCCTGTCCTGCGTCACGCTGATGGCCTCGCTCCCGGCCGACACCTGGATCCGCCTCGCGGTCTGGCTGGCGATCGGCCTCGCGATCTACGCCGGCTACGGCCGGCGGCACGGCCGGCTCAGCTGATCAGGTTGATGGTGGCCTGCGCGAGCGTCTTGATCGAGGCCGAGGCGCTCAGGCTCAATTCGTAGTTCCGGACCACCCGCTGGAGGTCGGCCGATTCGACCGCGACGTTGACGTTCGGCAGACGGACATAGCCGGTCGGGTCGGCCCCGGGATTGGTCGGGTCGTAGCGGGTGCGGAAGCCGGTGGTGTCGCGGACGATCCGGCCGACCGGGTCGCGGGGGCTGTCGGCCGCCACCGGGGCGAACACCGCGATCTTGCGGGCGTAGGGGGCACCGCCCGGGGTGGTCGGGACCGAATCGGCGTTGGCGAGGTTCTCGGAGATCGCGCGGATCCGCCCGCTCTGCACCTGCCGGCCGGCGGCCAGGGCGCCGGCGGCCGAGTTGAGGGCGCTGGTATCGGGCATGCGCGGGCCCTGTCGACGGCGAGGATCTGACCGAATCCTTGCCGAACAGCATTAACCGGGGGTTAAGACGCCCGCGCGGAGAGGCTCAGCGCGTCCCGAAGATCCTGCCCGTCGGTCAGGCGGAGGCCGCGGCGGCGCAGCGCGGCCAGCATCGCGCGGTCGGGGAACGGGCAGTAGGGCAGAACGGGCTCGGACCGCCCCTCCGGCAGGGTTCCGCTCCGGGTGACGTCCTCGAGCAACCGGTCGAGCATCCCGCGCCCGTGGGCGTGGAGCGCCACCGAGGCCCGGGTCGCGGTGGTACCCTCGGGCAGCGCCAGCGCCTCCTGGGCGAGGATCGCGCCGGTGTCGATCGCGGCCGCCAGCCGGTGCAGGGTCATGCCGAACTGCCCGGGCCCGTCGGCCAGCGCGTGGATCGTCGGCACCGGGCCCCGGTGGCGTGGCAGCAGGCCGGGATGCCCGTTGATCCCGCCGAGCCGCGCCAGCCCGATGGTCTCGGGCTTCAGGATCTGGTCGAAATGGTAGGTGAGGATCAGGTCCGGCGCCGCGTCCCGGAGGGCCCGCGCGACGTCGGGACCGTTGACGTCGTCGACCGTCAGGGTCGGGACGCCGAGGCGGCGGCACAGGGTCCTGAGCGGCGTCGCCTCCGGCGCGTCGCCGCTTCCCGACGCCGCCTGGGTCAGGGGCGCCAGGGGCCGCAGCAGGTCCGGCAGGCCGAAATTGACCGCGAGGTAGGGCAGGATCCCGGGGCCCGAGCGCGCGAGGTGCCGCCGGATCTGCCCCGTGAGGCCGCCGCTCGACGGCCGCTCGGCGTTGGAGAGCCCGACCAGCGCGATGTCGGCCCGGAGATCGGCGACGAGCCGGCGCACCGCGCGGGCGTTCGGCAGCGCCTCCAGAACGAACAGCGCGATCCGGGGTCGCGCCATCAGCGCCGCTTCCGGCGCTGGAAACGGAAGGCGTAGAGGCCGGCCTTGCGGACGTTCTCGGGCAGGAGCAGCACGGTGCGCGCGAGCGCCGTGAGGATGAACGGGAACGCGATCACGTCGCGGTTGGCCGCGATGCCCTTGGCGATCCGCACGGCCGCCTCCTCGGCGCTGATCTCGAGCGGCCGCCAACCCTTGAGCTCGCCGCCCATCGGCGTCTTCACGTAGCCCGGGGTGACGACGTTGACCTTCACGCCGCGGGGCGCGACCTTCTGGCGCAGGGCGAGACCGTGGGCGACGAGCGCGGCCTTGGCACCGCTATAGGCCGGCGCGTCCTGGAGCGGCGCGTAGGCCGCGAGCGACGACAGCAGCACGATCTGGCCGCGCCCGCGCTGGAGCATCAGCGTCAGGGTGGGCAGGATCACGTTGAGTGTGCCGGTGTAGTTGATGTCGGCGGTCTCGAAGGCCACGTCCTCGGCCTCCACCTGCCCTTCCTGGTTGCCGCCGTTCACCGCCGCGTTGGCGATGACGAGGTCGAGGGGGGCCTCGGCATCCGACCGGTGGACCAGCGCCACGGTGGCGGCCCGGTCGCGGGTGTCGAGGCGGGCGGTCTCGACGGCGGCGCCGCTGGCGCGGCAGTCCCGGGCAACCGCCTCCAGCCGCTCGGCGTTGCGGCCGACGAGGATGAGGCTCGCGCCGGTTTGCGCGTAGTGGCGCGCCAGCGCGGCGCCGATGCCGCTCGACGCGCCGGTGATCAGAATGCGGGGCATGGGGCGGGTTACGCCGCCGCGCGGGGAAAGATCAAGGCCGGGAACGGCTCACCGGCGGTTAAACGCGCTTCAAAGGCCGCCGAATGGCGACGGCTCGGGAGCCGGGCGAGCCCGGTCAGTAGACCGGCGCGAGCTCGCCGTCGCGCTCGGCCACCTCACTCACCGCCCGCGCCGCCGCCAGCATCGCGTCGGGGAGGGCGGCCTCCATCCGCGGTACCGAGCCGGCCACCGCGCGGTCGATCGCCTCCTTGGAGAAGAAGCCGCCGTTGACCTGGGTCCGGTGCAGGACCACGCGGCGGAAATCCGCCATCAGGTCCGTCTCCGGCGGCGTCGGATTCTTCCAGAAGCTGTCGAGGTCGCCCTGATGGGTCAGGCCGGCCATGTTGTAGATCGCGGTGCCGACCGCGTGGGTCGGGCAGCCCATCTCCAGGGACAGCATCCCCACCGTCGAGTTGACGATGACCACGCCGCGGGCGCCCTTGATCAGGGCCGGCAGGTCGCCGCCGTCGATGAAGTCGAGCCGGTCGCTGACGCCGTGGCGGCGGGCCGAGGCGCGGGCGAACTTGCGCCAGTTGATCAGGCCGCTGTCGAGCGGGTGCAGCTTCACCAGCAGCCGGGTCGGCGCCGACGAGCCGTCCGCGAAGGACTTGATCACCCGGTCCATGAAGCCCTCGACGCCGAGGAACGGCGAGTGGACCCGGATCTGGTAGTCGCTGTCGAGCTGCAGCGGCAGCAGGAAGTAGTCGCAGCCGACCGCGCGGTAGATCTCGTCGCAGCGCGCCGCCTCGCGGCGGGTATGCGCGCGGCGGGCGAACTTCTTGATCCAGCCCGCATACTCGGCCGCGATATGGGTCGGCCGGTGGCTGCGGAAATGGGGGAAGAGGTAGGGGAACAGGACGTTGGCGAGGTTGTAGCCGACGTCCCAGACGCTGCGCCGGGCCATGTCGCCCGTGGAGGGCATCGCCCGGCCGGGTTGCGGCAGGCGCCGCGCCAGGGCGCGGATCTCGGCGGCCGTCCGGGGGAGGGACGAGAAGCCGTTCACGCCGCCCAGCTCGCAGGTGATCCAGTTCGGGCGGATATAGCCCTCCTCGAACACGTGCACCCGCAGGCCGCGATACTCGGCGATCATGCGGGCCGCCTTGTGGAACGGCCGGCAATCGCCGAACAGCACGATGTCGGTCACGCCCTCGCGGTCGAGATAGGCGTCGAGATACTCGCCCCAGGTCTCGCGGCGACCGCGGTAATTATCGGCCTCGCCGCTCCAGAACAGCCAGTCGCCGGGGCAGAGATTGATGCGCCGGACAGAGTGTCCCCGCGCGCGCAGCGCCTGTCCGAGATCGGAGAAGAACGGCGTCGCGATGCCCTGCAGGAAGAGGAAGGTCGCGGGGCGGTCGCGGAGGGCGTCGAGGGCGGGCTGTTGCATTCCGCGGCGCTTCTGTCCTTGACCCTGGGCCGGATGAACCGAACCGGCGAGAGACTCTTGAGGTGGCACGGTGCCCGGCGAGCCCGCAATCCGAAGCCATGCCGCGGCATGGCGTTTCCGCGCCGGCGTGGCCCGTCTGCAACGGTCCCGCGTCTGCGGCCTAGCCTCCGGAATAGGCGGGCAATCGCGGCGACGATATGTCCAAATCCTTTCCAGGACATGGCGACGGCGACGCGCGCTCAGGTTGTCCCCGCGTTGCATCACCATCCCATGCCGGCGAAAATGCGCTACAGGCCTGTTCCGCACCTCACCCGACCGGAGCCGGACGCACCCACCATGCCCGCAGACCCGACCCCGTCGCTCTACGCGACCGGCCGCACGATCCGCCGCCTGCGGGCGGAGATCGAGGCCGCGACGGGCCTCGCCTTCGGTCCGGCGCGCCCCGGCGCCGTCGGCGCGACCTGGGGCGCGGGGAGCCTCGCCGGGCGCCTGCTGGCGCTGACGGGGCGGCGCCGGCTCGTGGTCGCGCCCGGGCCGCTCCTGAGCCCCTACGACTCGCCGGAGTCCGGCTTCGCATCCCTGCGGATCACCCTCGACGGGGCGCCTCTCGGCGGGGAGGGCGGCGTCCATTACCTCGACCCCTGGACCGGGGCGCCGATCGACCGCGCTACCTGCGCCGAGCGGGTGGCGTGGCTCGCCACGCGCTTTGCCGAGAACGACCGGCGGGTGGTCTATGTCGGGATGTCGCGCTGGAAGCGGCCCGCCCTCGACGTCCTGGGCGCGGGCCCCGCCGGCCGGCCGATCCACACCATGACCACCGAGGCCGCGATCGCCGCGGGACAGCGCCACGGCGGCCGCCTCCTCGCCTGGGCGACGCGGGCGCCAGGTCAGCTCGAGGAAGCCTGCGCGCGGGCCGGCCTGCCGCTGGCCCGCGTGGAGGACGGGTTCCTGCGCTCCGTGGGGCTCGGCGCCAGCCTGCAGCCCGGCGCCTCCATCGTGGTGGACGACCTCGGCATCTACTACGACCCGCGCCGGGAGAGCCGCCTGCAGCGGCTGCTCGCCGAGGCCGACTTCACCCCGGACCTCGTCGCCCGGGCGCGGCGCCTGCGCGAGGAGGTCGTGGCGCGCCGGCTCAGCAAGTACAATGTCGGCCTCGACGCCGCCGCGCTCGACTGGCCGGCCGGCCGGCGGATCGTCCTCGTTCCCGGCCAGGTGGAGGACGACGCCTCGGTGCGCCACGGCTCGCCGCTGGTCCGCTCCAACCGGGCGCTGCTGGAGGCGGCGCGGCGGCGCAACCCGGACGCGTTCCTGCTCTACAAGCCGCATCCCGACGTGGAGGCCGGCTTCCGGCCCGGCATCATCCCGGAGGCGGAGGCCCTGACCCTGGCCGACCGGATCGTGGGCGGCATCAGCATCGTCGACCTCCTCGACCGGGTGCATCACGTCGAGACCATGACGTCGCTCGCCGGGTTCGAGGCCCTGATCCGCGGCCTCACCGTGGCGACCCACGGCCGGCCGTTCTACTCCGGCTGGGGCTTGTCGGAGGATCTCGCGCCGGGCGCCGACCGCGGCCGCCGGCTGAGCCTCGACGAGCTGGTGGCCGGCGCCATGATCCTCTACGCGCGCTACCTCGACCCGGTGGCGATGAAGCCGTGCACGCCGGAACAGCTCCTCGACCGCCTCAGCGCGGCCCGGGCGGCGGCGCCGCGCAACGCCCTCTCCCTCGGCCGGACGGCCCACCTCGTGATGCGTGCCCGCTACGGCCTCCTCAATCCCGTCGTGCGGGCCCTGCGCAGCCGGCGCGGCGTCGGCCGCGAGGCCGGCGGCGGACCGCGCTAGGGCGGGGCGCGCGGCGCGAATCCGGTTCCGCGAGCCCCTGATGTGACACCAAAGCGATAGCGCGCGCTGCTAGAGTCCGCCCGCAGCCGCCCGCCCCGGGGCCGTTTCCGATCATTCCGGATCAGGAACGGCTCGCAAGCCCTTGCTCCCGCGCGCTGTTTCCTGCCGGACCGGATGCCGGCGGCGAGCAGGCCCGCCCCACGCCGAGTGCCCGTGTCTTGACGACGTTCCTCATCGCCACCGGTCTCGCGCTCGCCGTGTGCCTCGCCCTGGAGGTGTTCGCGGGCGACTCGACCACCCGGGCGAGCCTCGCGCCCCGGGATCTCGGCCTGCGGCTGCTCGGCTACCTGCTGATCCTGCTGTTCTGGTTCGAGTTCTCCTGGCGGCCCTGGCTCGCGGGGCTGACCTGCGTGATCACCGTGGCGATCCTGATCGTCGTCAGCCGCGCGAAGCGCTCGGTGATCGGCGAGCCGCTGCTGTTCAGCGATTTCGCCCTGTTGCCCCAGGTGCCGCGGCATCCGCAGCTCTACTACATCCCGCCCCTGTGGGACCCGCGCATCGCCGTGCCGGTCCTGCTCACCGCGGCGTTCACCGCGCTTTGGTACTGGATCGAGCCGAGCGTGCTGCCCGCCGCGACCCTGCCGCGGGTGCTGGCGATGCTCGGCCTCCCGCTCGCGCTCTGGCTGCTGGTCAAGGCCGCCCCGCGGCCGCCGCTCGCCCGGCTGATCGCCCGCTGGTTCCCCGAGCCCGACCTGGAGGCCGACGTGACCCGGGTCGGCCTCCCGGCGAGCCTCCTCGGCTACACCGCCCGCGCGATGGCGGGCGGCGTGCCGGTGCCCGCGGCGCCGACGCTGCCGGAGGGCCCGGGCGACGATGTCGTCGTGGTGATCCAGCTCGAATCCTTCGTCGATCCGGAGCGGCTCGGCGGCGCGAAACTGCCGGCGATGGACCTGTTCCGAACCCGGGCCGCGCAGTACGGGCGCCTGCGGGTTCCGGCGCACGGCGCCTACACGATGCGCAGCGAGCACGCGGTGCTCACAGGCCGTCCGTCCGAGAGCCTCGGCTTCGGCCGCTACGACCCCTACACGTCCCGCAGCGGCGACGAGCCGACGAGCCTCGCCCGGCTCGCCGGGAGTCGGGGCTTCGGGACCCTGTTCCTGCACCCGTTCCACCGCGACTTCTTCCGCCGGGCGCGGGTGATGGAGGCCTTCGGCTTCGCCGATCTCGTGATGGGCGAGGCGTTCGCGGAGGCGCCGCGCGTCGGGCCCTATGTCGGGGACGTCGCCCTCGGCGCGCGCCTCCTCGCGGAAGTCCGGTCCCGGCGCGCGCCGCTGTTCCTGTTCTGCGTGACCATGGAGAACCACGGCCCCTGGAAGCCCGGGCGGCTGCCGGGCATCGACGATCCGCAGGCGCAGTACCTCCATCACGTCGCCAATACCGGGCGGATGGTCGAGGATCTCGTCGCGGGCCTGGATGCCGTCGCCCGCGAACGCGGCCAGACCATCACGCTCTGCGTGTTCGGCGACCACGCACCGTCGCTGCCGAGCTGCAAACCGGGCTTCGGCGGGCGGACGACCGAGTACGCCCTGTTCCGCTTCGGCCGCCCGCAGGCGGTCCCGCGCCGCGCCGACATCGCCGCCGACGAGCTCGGTCGGGCGCTCCGCGGGGCCCTCGCGACGGCACCTGCGGACATCACCACGGGGACATGATACGGTTAAGCTTGCGCGGCATAAGCGTGGCCGTGCCACGCTGGTGACGCATTGCCCGCGGATAGCGCGACCGTCCGCACGGCGGCCGCCGCACCGGCGCGGTCGTTAAAGCGATCGCAGCGTTTGGCGGTCAAACTGGGTATCCCGGCCCGGGCCAGCGATGGCGCGGGCTCGGCGAGGAGAAATCTTTGTGATGCTGCGTAAGACGGCGTGCACCGCCCTGATGGCCGCCCTCGCGGCTGGATCTGCCGGCGGCTGCACGTACATGCCCGCGGCGGGTCCGACGGCGAGCGCGATCCAGGCCGGGGCCGAGGTCGCCACGGCCGACGGCGGGATCCTTGCCCGCTACGAGATCATCGACGTCACCCCCTCCGTGGTCGAGGCCCTGCGCGGCCGCCCCCTCGACAGCCTGCTCCCCTAGAATATGCTCGTCGCCGCCTGCCCGCGGCGGGTCCGACGGCGAGCGCGATCCAGGCCGGGGCCGAGGTCGCCACGGCCGACGGCGGGATCCTTGCCCGCTACGAGATCATCGACGTCACCCCCTCCGTGGTCGAGGCCCTGCGCGGCCGCCCCCTCGACAGCCTGCTCGCCTCCTTCGGCGACCATCGCCCCTCCTCCGAGCCGGTSATCGGCATCGGCGACATGGTCTCGGTCTCCATCTGGGAGGCCGGRTCCGGCGGCCTGTTCTCCGGACCCCTCGTCGCCGACCGCTTCTCCGCCGGATCCAAGTCCGCCCTCATCCCCGAGCAGCCCGTCGGGCGCGACGGCGCCATCTCGGTGCCCTATGCCGGCCGCATCAAGGTCGCCGGCCGCCGCACCCAGGACGTCCAGGCGCTCATCGAGAACGAGCTCGCCGGCAAGGCCATCCAGCCCCAGGTGCTGGTCTCGGTCACCCGCCCGATCTCCCAGGCCGTCACCGTCACCGGCGAGGGCGCCGCCGGCGCCCGCCTGCCGCTCTCGGGCCACGGCGACCGCATCCTCGACGTCATCGCCGCCGCCGGCGGCAACCGCGCGCCGGTCAACGAGACCTTCGTGCGGCTCTCGCGCGGGCCGGTGACCGCGACCGTGCCGCTGACCACRGTGGTGTCGAACCCGCGTGAGAACATCTACCTGCGGCCCAACGACGTGCTGACGCTCGTGCGCGACCCGCAGACCTTCATCGCGGTGGGCGCGCTGGGCAACAGCACCGAGCTGCCGTTCCAGGCCGACGGCATCACGCTGGCGCAGGCGCTGGCCAAGGCGCGCGGCCTGTCGGACTTCGCCGCCGACCCGGCCGGGACGTTCATCTTCCGGTTCGAGCCGGCCAGCGTCGTGCGCCGGCTCAGCCCCGGCTCGAAGCTNCGCGGCCTGTCGGACTTCGCCGCCGACCCGGCCGGGACGTTCATCTTCCGGTTCGAGCCGGCCAGCGTCGTGCGCCGGCTCAGCCCCGGCTCGAAGCTGCTCGGCACGCCTCTGGTGCCGGTGGTCTACCGGATCGACATGCGCGAYCCCAACAGCCTGTTCGTGTCCCAGGCGTTCCGGATGCGCAACCGCGACCTGATCTACGTGTCGAACGCGCCCTTCACCGAGGTCCAGAAGGTCCTCACCGCCTTCAACGGCGTCACCGGACCGGTCGCCTCCGCCGCGACGGCCTACGCCTACGCCAAGTAGGGACCAGGTCGTCGACAGGACCGCCGCGGAAAAAAATCGCGTTTCGCCGCGTCCTCGCGTATGGGCACTGGGTGCGGGGCGGGATCGAGGCTACGGAGCCGCATCCGCCGTCGCGCCGACGTGTCGCGCAAGGATGCCCAGAAGAGCCCGATGAAGATCGGACGTTTCGTCCCCGCCCACGGGCCGCTCCGGCCCGCGCTGATCGCCCTGAGCCTGTGTCTCGCGCTCCTGCCCGCCACCCAAGCGGTGGCCGACGTGGTGGTCGGCGTCGCGGTTCCGCGGTCTGGTCCCTACGTGGCGGTCGGCGAGCAGGTTCTGCGCGGCGTCGAGGCCGCCGCCCGGGACGCCAACGCCATGGGTGGCCTCGACGGCCAGCCCGTGACCCTCGACGTGCAGGACGATGCCTGCGACTCGAACACCGCCATGGCGGTGGCCAACCACTTCGTCCGGTCGAACGTCCGTCTCGTCGTCGGCCATGTCTGCTCCAACGCCTCGATCGCGGCCTCCGACATCTACGCCCAGAACGGGGTGGTGATGATCACCGCGGCCTCGGTGGCGGCCCGGCTCACCGACCGGGGGCTACCGAACATCTTCCGGGTCTGCGGCCGCGACGACGACCAGGCGCGCCTGTCCGCCGCCGTGCTGGCCGAGCGGTTCCGCGACCGGAAGATCGCGCTGATCCAGGACCAGACGCCGGCGGCGCGCAGCCTCGCCGCCGCCACCAAGGACAACCTCAACCGCATTGGCGTGAACGAGGCGCTGTTCCTGTCCTTCTCGCCGAGCGACGCCGACGACGCCGCCCTGGTCGACCGCCTCAAGGGCGCGGGGATCGAGGTCGTCTACTACGGCGGCGACGCCGCCGAGATGGGCCGCCTCGTGAAGATCGCGGCGGACCGGGGCTTCCGGCCGCAATGGTTCGGTACCTCGGCCATCGCCACGCCGGACTTCGCCAAGATCGCCGGATCGGCCAGCAACGGCGTGCTGATGACCTTCTACCTCGACCCGAGCCGGCAGCCCGCCGCCGTGGCCGTCGTGAAGGCCTTCAAGGCCGAGGGCGTCGATCCCACGGGCTCGACGATCTACGGGTACGCGGCCATGCAGGCGCTGGTGGCGGCCGGCAACTTCGCCCACTCCACCGAGCCGAGGCCGATCGCGCAGGCGCTGCACACCGAGCGCTTCGATCTCGTGCTCGGCACCGTTGGCTTCGACGCTAAGGGCGACGTCACCGCCCAGGGCTACGTGCTCTACGTGTGGAAGGACGGGAGCTTCACGCCGGCCGGCAAGTGAGGGGCGGGCCCCGCACAGGCAACCTCACAAGGTCTCTGCGGCCTCGACCTCCGCGCCGCGGCCGAGGCCGCGCAGCAGCTCTGCCAGATGCGGGCGGACCCGCAATTGCAGGGCGTGCAGCCGCCGCACCGCCGCGCTGAGTTCCCCGTGCCGCCCGAGCATCACGTCGGCGTAGCCGATCATGCGCGCGTTCGGCCAAGCCGGCTCGCGCAGGGCGTGGAGCCGCTCCACCAGGGCGGCGGCGGACGCGTCCGGCTCGGCCTGCGCGAACAGGGTCAGCAGCGCCGCCGTGGAGCGCGACAGGCCGTAATGGCAGTGGACCAGGAGATGGCCGGCCCCGTCGAGCGCCCGCCCGAAATCCAGGATCGCCGCGACGTGCTCCGGCTCGGGCGGGACGAGACCGTCGCCCGGGCCGAGGCAGTCGTGGAACCGGAGGGTCGTGCGGGCGTGGGCGCCGTAGGCGGTGAAGGCCGCGGGCTCCGGCGTGCCGGGATCGAGCAGCGACAGGACGTGGCTCACGCCGCGCGCGCCGTGGCCGGCCAGTTCCTCCAGGCCGCAGACGGTGTGCAGGGTGACGGCGGGCTCGGTTCGCATCCCGGGCGCCTAGCACGGGCACGGTCCGGTTTCGAGGCGCCACGGAACTGCCCGGGCCGCCCGCGGCTTTCGAGAACCGGCACGCACGTGCTACCTGCGACCCCCGATCCGGCCCGGACGGGTCGGACCTGCTCGGACGAGATGCCGTTGGACGAACCTCACCTCGCGCGATCCCCCGCGGCCGGGACGCGGCGCCGCAGCGTGCTGACCGCCGGCCTCGGCGCCGCCGCGGCCCTGACCGGGCCGCTCGCCGCGCCGGCCCGGGCCGAGTCCGCCCCGGAGCTGCGCTGGCGCCTGTCCTCCGCCTACCCGAAGACCCTCGACATCCTGTACGGCGCCCCCGAGGCGCTCAGCCGGATCGTCGCGGAGGCCACCGACGGGCGCTTCCAGATCCAGGTCCAGGGCCCCGGCGAGCCGGTCCCGGCCGAGGGCCTGCTCGACGCCGTGGCCGCCGGCACCGTCGAGATGGGACACGGTCCTGCGACCCTCGGCATGGCCAAGGATCCGACCTTCGCGCTGGCCACCGCGGTGCCCTTCGGCCTCAACGCCCGGGGCGCCGCCGCGTGGTGGCAGGCGGGCGGCGCCGCCGAACTCTTCGCCGAGGTCTTCGCCAAGGCCGGGCTGGTCTGCCTGCCGGGCGGCAACAGCGGCGCCCAGATGGGCGGCTGGTTCCGTCGCGAGATCAAGACCCTCGCGGACCTGCAGGGCCTGAAGTTCCGGATCGGCGGCATGGGCGGCCAGGTGCTCGCCAAGTTCGGCGTCCAGCCGCAGGCGGTGCCGGGCCCGGAGATCTACGCGGCCCTGGAGAGCAAGAAGCTCGACGCCGCCGAGTGGATCGGGCCCTACGACGACGAGCGGCTCGGCCTGCAGAAGGTCGCGCCGATCTACCATTATCCCGGCTTCTGGGAGGGCGGCGCCCTGCTGCACTTCTGGTTCAACGCCGAGAAGTGGAAGGCGCTGCCGAAATCCTACCAGGGGATCCTCCGGGCCGCGGCGGCCGAGGTCGGCGCCGACGTCCAGGCCAAGTACGACGCCCGCAACCCGCAGGCCCTGCGCCGGCTGGTGGCCGGGGGCGCGCAGCTGCGGCCGTTCCCCCAGGACGTCATGGAGGCCGCCCTCAAGAACGCCAATGACGTCTACGCCGAGATCGCCGCCAAGAACGCCGATTTCCGCCGCGTCTACGAGGCGATGCGGACCTTCCGCAACGAGGAGTACCTCTGGTTCCAGGTGGCAGAGTACACCTACGACAACTTCATGATCCGCGCCCGGGCGCGGGGCTGAGGCGCGCGCCGCCGCGGGAGGCCGGCGCGGCGCCCCGGGGGCGCTTCAAAGATGGGGACGTCGGGGCCGCGCCCGATTGCCACGCGATCGGGAACGGCTCTAGCGTCCGGCACGGCATCGGCGAGGGGAGGGCTGCATGTTCGGGACGCTGCGGGTCGGATTGGCTCTGCTCGGGGCGGCGCTGCCCCTCCAGGCCCTCGCACAGTCGGCCGCCAACTTGTCGGCCCTGCGCGGGCTGGTCCCGGTGGCCCGGCTGCAGACGACGCCCGACGGCAAGGCGGCGCTCGACGCGAACCTGCGGGTCACCGGCGACATCCAGAGCGGCGCGCTGAAGCAGCCGACGCTCCTGCCGTTCCCCGAGCAGCAGCAACTCGCCCTGCAGGACTGCTTCATCACCGACGGCAACGCCGCCAATCTCGCCGACGGCCTCGGCACCACGCTCGCCCGCGCCTACCACGCCAAGGCGACCTACAGCGACTACAAGACCTTCACCAGCATCGCGCCGGCGGTCGCCAACCTGATCGGCTACACCAACAACGTGATCAAGTCGGATTCGAATTCCGGCAAGTACTTCTTCGCCAATGCCACGACCAACGGCAAGCATCCGGTCTCGGACGAGGCCGCCGCGATCCTGTCGAACGGCGCCGTCACCGATGTCTTCGGCAAGGCCTACGACCGGCCGGCCGGGAGCCCCGGCGCCGACCGCTACGGCAATTCGCGGCCGTTCCAGACCCTGCCACGCCTCCTCTCGTATCGCGGCAAGGACTATTTCGGTGACGCGTCCGACAGCCTCGACTGGCTGCGCGGCCCCTCGCAGGACCTCGTGAACAGCCCGTCCTACCCGAGCGGTCACACCACCTACGGCTACACCGAGTCCATGGTGCTCGCGCTGCTCGTACCCGAGCGCTACCAGCAGATGGTCGCCCGCGCCGCCGAGTACGGCAACGACCGGATCATCGTCGGGGCGCACTACGCCATGGACGTGCTGGGCGGCCGGGCGACCTCGCTGCACGCCCTCGCGCACCTGCTCGCCAACGATCCGGCCTATGTCGGCCAGATCCGGAAGAACCCGGCCGTCCTCGACAAGGCGTCCGCCGAGGCCGACAGGACGGTCGGCGTGACGGATTACCGGACGCTCCTGACGGAGGCCCGCGCGGCGATGACCGAGGCGCTGAAGGCCGGCTGCGGCGACGCGGTGGCGGCCTGCGCGGCGAAGGATACCGGCCGGTTCAAGGACGCGGCCGCCAACGCCGCCTTCTACGCGGCGACCCAGACCTACGGCCTGCCCGTGGTGCATCCGGACACCGCCGGCCGGCGGGAGGACGTGGGCAAGGTCGCGCCGGAGGCCGGCCACCTGCTGACCGCGGCCTTCCCGGCGCTGACGCTCGACGAGGCCAACGCGATCCTCACCGAGACGCAGGGGCCGGGCGGCGGTTTCCTCGACGACGGCTCGGAATTCGGCGTCTACGCGCGCCTCGACCTCTACACGGCGGGCGGCAAGGCCGCCGCGCTGGCGGCGAGCCGGGCGGGGTCCAGCGCGACGCGCTGACACGCCGTGGCCGAGGGCCTGTCGGATCGCCGGCGGCGCGGATCTCCCAGAGAGGCAGGGCCGCCGGAGAGGGGTCCGTCGCGCCCCGGGCGCCCCGCCTGCGCGGGAAGCGCGCCGCCCCTCAACGCGCCCGTGGAAGGGCCGGACCGGGGCCCGCGCCTGCTCCGGACAGAAAAAAGGCCACTCCCGAAGGAGCGGCCCGAAGTCTAGGGAGGAAACGCCCAAGAAGGGCTGCGGAAGGGCGACGCCATCGCCTTCCCGCGCTGCACAATCTGCGCTCCTCGACAGAAAATTCAAGAGCATCAGGACAGCAGGGCTGTCCTTTCGTGCGCTCGCGCACGCGTCGCTTCCCGCCTGTGTTGAAAATGTCGCAGGCCGTCCAGCGCGATCGAAACCTGCATTGTCGCGGGCGGGACCGATCGATCGCCGTGCAAGTCCCTGATGAGGCGGGGTTTTGGCGGCTCGAGCCGGAGTTCGGCCAGTCGCCTCGACTGCGGCTTTTCATCCGCCCGGTCCGGACGGACGAAAATCCCGCCCGCTCTACCTTCTCCGGCCAAGGTTCCGGCGCGGCGCGCCAAGCAAGGAGCAGGTGAGCATGGCGATCCAGGGCGAACGGATCCGGATCCTCAACGATGTCGAGCCGCGCGAAGACGGCGCCTACGTCCTGTATCTCCTGCAGCAGGCCAACCGGGCGACGTTCAATCCGGCTCTCGAACTCGCCATCGAGGAGGGAAACCGCCTCGATCTGCCGGTCGTCGCCTGCTTCGGCCTGCTGGACGGCGCGAGCGGCTTTCCCGAGGCCAATGCCCGGCACTATGCCTTCCTGCTCCAGGGTCTCGCGGACGCGAAGGCAGGCCTGGAGAAGCGCGGGATCGGCTTCGTCATGCGCAAGTGCTCGCCCGCCAAGATCGCCATCGCCCTCGCCGAGGACGCCGCGCTCCTCGTGCTCGACCGCGGCTACCTCGCGATCCAGAAGGGCTGGTACCGGGAGATCGCCAAGTCGGTGAAGACGCGGATCGTCCAGGTCGAGGGCGACGTCGTCGTGCCGGTCGAGACGGCCTCGCCGAAGCACGAGTACGCCGCCCGGACGCTGAGGCCGAAGCTGAACCGGCTGTGGGACCCGTTCCTCGCGGCGCTGAAACCCCGCCGGGTGAAGCGCGCGGCCGATCGCCTGACGCTGAAGAGCGCGATCGACGTCTCCGATCCGGAGGCGGTGCTCGCCGGGATGACCCTCGACCGGGAGGTCGGCCCGGTGAAGCGCTTTACGGGTGGCGAGACGCAGGCCCGCAAGCGCCTGAAGGCGTTCCTGAAGGACGGGTTCTCGGGCTACGGCGCGGGGCGCAACATGCCGGAGGCGGCCGCCGCCTCGCACATGAGCCCCTACCTGCATTTCGGGCAGATCTCGCCGGTGGAGATCGCCCTGGCGGTGCGGGAGGCCAAGGTCGGCGATGCCGACGACCGCGGCGCCTACCTGGAGGAGCTGATCGTCCGGCGCGAGCTCGCCATGAACCACGTCTTCTACACGGAGGGCTACGACGCCTACGAGAGGGCCGTGCCGGACTGGGCGCGCAAGACCCTGGCCGAGCACGCGAAGGACGAGCGCCCCCACGCCTACTCGGAGGCGCAGCTCGCCGCCGGCGAGACCCACGACCGCTACTGGAACGCCGCGATGCGCGAGATGCGCGAGACCGGCTACATGCACAACCAGTTGCGGATGTACTGGGGCAAGAAGATCCTCGAATGGTCCCCGTCGCCCGAGGAGGGCTTCGCGCGGACGCTCCGCCTGAACAACCGCTACTTCCTCGACGGACGCGATCCGAACTCCTTCACCAACGTCGCCTGGGTGTACGGCCTGCACGATCGGCCCTGGCAGAGGCGCGAGATCTTCGGCACGGTCCGCTATCAGAGCGAGAACTCGCTCAAGAAGTTCGACGCCAAGGCGTATGTGCGGGCGGTGGAGAAGCTCTGCGCCGCCGAGGGCTGAGGCGGGACGGCCGCGCGCCCGCTGGGGCGCTTCGGTATCCTCGCAATCGTCGTACGATGACCGGACCGGGCGGCAGCGTATTGCGACGCTTGTCTTCGCGGAGGCTCAGTCGTCTCGCGCGCACAGGTTCGTGAAGAAACGCTTCCCCAGCTCGGATGTTTCGAGCCCACTTCCGGCCCGTCGCGGACGGCCGGACATGATCCGGCGACAACTCGGTCGGACCGGGGTCGGATCATCGCGCTGCTCGAAACTGAACGGAGGACGACGATGCGGATGAAGCTGGCAGGCGCAGCACTCCTCGCGCTCGGAACCTTGGCCGCCACGGCCGGTACGGCGGAGGCTGCCCAGGGCTGCGGCCCGGGCTTCCACCGGGGCTGGTCAGGCTGGTGCAAGCCGAACTGGCGCCCCTACGCGTACCGCCCGGTCTACTACGCCCGGCCGGTGGCCTACGGCTGGGGCCGTCCCTGGGGCTGGCACCATCGGTGGGGCTGGCGCCACGCGGGCTGGCATCGCCCCTGGGGCTGGCACCATCACGGCGGCTGGCATCGGGCGGCTTGGCACCACAGGTGGTGATCGGCTGAGCGGCGGGGCCGGCACGCCGGTGCCGGCCCTCGGCCGTCCCGCGCAGGGGGCCTTTCCTTGACCATTGCGCTATAGCGTCCGCTCTCACTGCGCGGTCGAGGTGCTCTTTCATGGTCGAGAAGCGGGACGAGGTGCGGGCCACGACGGATGCTCCGCCCCCGCAACGGTCGCGCTACCGCCGCTCGATCATGCGCCTGCGGTCGGCCTCGATGGAGGCCTATCCGCTCTGGCGCGGGCGGCTGCTCTTCCTCGTGGGCGGCATCGGCGTGGGCCTCGCCGCCGTGCTGATGGCCAAGGGCGCCGACCTCGCGCAGGACGGGTTCCGGCGGCTCACCGCGCCGTCGCCGCTGATCGCCCTGGTGCTGACGCCCGCGGGCTTCGCCCTCGCGGCGCTGCTCGCCCTCACGGTCTTCCCGAACTCGCAGGGCTCGGGCATCCCGCAGGTGATCGCCGCCCGCCACGCGCGGGATACCGGCTTCCGCTACTCCCTGATCTCGCCGCGCGTGGCCTTCGGCAAGGTGCTGGTCCTGTTTCTGGGCCTGTTCTGCGGCGCCTCCGCGGGCCGCGAAGGGCCGACCGTGCAGGTCGGCGCCGCGATCATGGCCGCCTTCGGCCGCCTGACTCCGGAGCGCCTGCCCGGGCTGCTCCTCGCGGGCGGCGCGGCCGGCGTCGCGGCGGCCTTCAACACGCCCCTCGCCGGCATCGTGTTCGGCATCGAGGAACTGGGACGCGCCTACGAGGCGCGCTCCTCCGGCCTGATCGTGGCCGGGATCGTGGCCGCGGGCCTGACCTCGCTCGGGCTCCTCGGCAACTATACCTATTTCGGGACGACCGACGCCGCCCTGCCGCTGGCGGCCAGCTGGATCGTGCCGCTGATCGCCGTGGTCGGCGGCCTCGCCGGCGGCCTGTTCAGCCGCCTCGTCATCCTGTTCGCCCGCGGCCTGCCGGGCGCGGCCGGACGGTTGATCCGGAAGCGGCCCGTGATCTTCGCGGCCGCCTGCGGGCTGTGCGTCGCCCTGTGCGGCCTCGCCTCCGGGGGCGCCGCCTACGGGACCGGCTACGAGGAGGCCAAGGCCATCCTCCACGGCGACGCGACGGCCGGCTGGACCTACGCGCCCCTGAAATTCGCCGCCACCGTGCTCAGCTCGATCAGCGGTATCCCGGGCGGCCTGTTCGCACCGTCCCTGGCGGTCGGGGCCGGCCTCGGCGGCACGGTCCACGGATTCCTGCCGGGCATGCCCGTCGGCGCCGTCGTGCTGATCGGGATGGTGGCCTACCTGACGGGCGTGCTGCAGGCGCCGATCACCAGCTTCGTCATCGTCACCGAGATGACCCAGAACCACGCGATGGTGATCCCCCTGATGGTCGCGGCGCTCCTGGCCGACGCGGCCTCGAAGGCGATCTGCCGCGGCGGCCTCTACCACACCCTGGCGGAGATCATGCTGGAACGGGCCGACGTGCCGGCGCAGCCCGTGGCGAAGACCGGCTGACCGCGTCCCCGACCGAGCGGCCGGACGCGGGTAAGAATAAAAGCGGACCGGTCCGGAATCCGCGGAACGGTCTCGCTTGGCGTCGGTTGAGGCAGCAGCATCAGGCCCCGCGCCGGGGCGCAGCCGGAGTGACGCCATGACCCTTCTGAAATGGGCCCTCATCTGCTTCGTGATCTCGCTGATCGCCGGCGGTCTCGGCTTCACCGGCATCGCCTCCGGCGCCGGCTCGCTGGCCCGCATCCTGTTCGGCCTGTTCCTGCTCATCGCCATCGTGATCGTGGTCATCGCCTTCGCGGTCGGCCAGGCGGTGTTCTGAGGCCGGCGCGGTGCGCGGCGCGGTCTGCCTCGTCACCGGGGCGACCGGCGGCATCGGCTACGAGACGGCCTTCGGCCTCGCGCGCCTCGGCGCGCGGGTCGCCATGGTCGGCCGGGACAGCGGGAAGCTGCAGGCCTGCGCCGACAGGATCCGCGCCGCGGTGCCCGGCGCCGCCGTGGAGCCGCACCGCGCGGATCTGTCCGCGCAGGCCGAGATCCGTCGGCTCGCCGGGACCCTGCGGGCGGCCTATCCGCGCCTCGACGTGCTGGTGAACAATGCCGGCGCGATCTTCGACCGGCGCACGCTGACCGTCGACGGGATCGAGCGGACCTGGGCGCTCGACCATCTGGGCTACGTGCTCCTGACCCTCGAGCTCCTCGACACGCTGAAGGACGCGGCGGCGGCGGGCGGGAAGCCGCGGATCGTCAACGTCGCCTCGGCGGCCCATTACCGGGGGCACATCGACTTCGACGACGTCGAGGGCGCCCGGCGCTACCGGGCGATGGGCGCGTATGCCCAGGCCAAGCTCGCCAACGTGCTGTTCACCTACGCGCTCGCCCGGCGCCTGCGCGACAGCGGCATCACGGCGAACGCCGTCCATCCGGGGGTGGTCAATACCGGCTTCGCCAAGAACACCGGCGGCCTGCTCGGCGCGGCCTGGGCGCTGATGCGGCCGTTGCTGATCACGCCCGAGAAGGGCGCGCGGACCTCCCTCCACGTGGCCAGCGACCCGGGCCTGGACGGGGTCACGGGCCGATACTTCTCCCACGGTCGGCCGAAGGTCTCCTCGGCCGAGAGCCGCGACGAGGCCGTCCAGGAGCGGCTCTGGGCGCTGAGCCTCCGGCAGGTGGGCCGGAGCGACTGAAGATCGGAGCGTTCGGTGGCGGCGGTCTCAGGGGGGCGGCGGGTCGAGAAGCACCCAGAGTCGCGCGATCCTGCCGTCCACGATCTCGGCAACGTCCGTCCCGGTGACCGCGACCGGGCCGCCCTCCGGACCGGCTTCCCAGCGCAGCGATCCCACGCCGTGGTGTCCGGCGGCCCTGCCGACGGGCACGAAGCGGAAGGTCGGCCCGAACCGGTCTAAGAGCGCCCCGGCGACCGCGGCGATCGCGGCCCGCCCGCGCACGACGTTGTCCGGCTCGAACAGGGTCGGCTCGGCCACGTAGAGCTCGGCCAGGGCGGCCGCCCGCGCGCCGGCGTCCCGCGCGTTGAAGATCCGCGCGAGATTGGCGCGCAGCAGCCGGTCGTAGTCGGGCTCTGCCGCCGGCGCGGCCTCCGTGCCATCGGACATCGCGCGTCTCCTTCGAAGGGGGTTGTCGGGCGTGCCGCGCGGCGGCCGGCGGCTCATATCAGGCGGCCGCCGCCGTCGATGTGCAGGGTCTCGCCGTTCATGAAGCCGTTGCTCATCAGGAAGACGACGGCGGCACCGGCCTCCTCGGCGGTGCCGAGGCGTCTCTGCGGCAGCCTCTCGGTCAGCCCGGCCACGTAGGCGTCGCGGTGGGCGCCGAGTGTGCGGGCCAGGAGCGGGGTGTCGGTGGTGCCGGGCGAGAGCGCGTTCACCCGCACCGGAGCCAGTTCGAGCGCGAGGCCGCGGGCGAAGGCCTCCATCGCGGCCGACGCCGCCGCCAGCACGGCGGTCCCCTGCGCGCTCGGGCGGTCCGCCAGGGCGCCGGAGATGAGGGTGACCGAGCCGTCCCCGGCGAGCCGGCCGCCGAGGGCGCGCAGGGCATGAATGGCAGCCCAGATTCGCTCGTCGAAGGCCCGCGCGAGGTGCTCGACCTCGGCCTCGAGGACCCTGCCGGCCACGAAGGTCCCGGCCAGCAGCGCGAGGTGGTCGACGCGGGGGATGTCGGCCAGAGCGGTCGCGATCGTCTCGGGCCGCGTCACGTCGGCGGCGCGCCAGCCGGCGAAGCCGTTCTCCGCCGCGGCGCGCTCGGCGCCCACCGCGTGGCGGCCGACGACGACGACCTCCGCGCCCGCCGCCCTGGCCTGGCGGGCGGCCGCGAGGCCTATGCCCGAGGTGCCGCCGAAGACCACGACGGTGCGATCCTGAAGGGTGCTGCTCATGGCGGGAAACCTAGCCGGTCGTCGCCAGCGCGGCGCCGATGGACGGGAGATTGGGCCAGCGACCCCTCCTTGATAATCGGTCCGCTCTTCGCTTCAGTCGTTCCGTCATGGAACAGATCGGCCTCGACCGGCTCACGGGCATCGTCGCCTTCGCCCGCTCCGCCTCCCTCGGCAGCTACTCGGCGGCCGCCCGCTCCCTCGGCATCTCGCCCTCGGCGGTGAGCAAGAGCGTGCAGCGGCTGGAGGCGCGGCTCGGCGTGAGCCTCTTCACCCGGACCACCCGCTCGCTGACCCTGACGCCGGAGGGGCGCGACCTGCAGGAGCGCGCGCTGCGGCTCCTCCGCGAGGCCGAGGCGATCGAGCAGGCCGCGGTCGCGGCACGCTCCGAGCCCGCCGGCACCCTGAAGGTGGCGGCGTCGATCCCGGTCGGCGTCCACCTGCTCGCGCCGGCCCTGCCGCGCTTCCGCGCGCGCCATCCGAAGCTGTCGGTCGACCTGCGCCTGAGCGACCGCTTCGTGGACCTGATCGAGGAGGGCATCGACGTCGCGATCCGGGTCGGCGACCTCGCGGATTCCCGGCTGGTCTCGCGCCGCCTCGCGCCGCACCGGGTCTGCGCCTTCGCGGCCCCGGCCTATCTGGCGCGGCGCGGCACGCCGCGGCATCCGGATGATCTGGTCCACCACGACTGCGTGAACTTCCGCTTCCAGAGCACGGGGCAGGCCCTGCGCTGGCCGTTCCACGTGGGCGGCCGCAGGGTCGAGATCACGCCGGATACCGGCATCGTCGCGGATTTCAGCGACGCGGTGACGGCGGTGCTGGTGGCCGGTGGCGGTATCGGCATCTCGCCGACCTACATCGCCGCACCGCATGTCGGGCGGGGCGCGCTCATCCCGATCCTGCAGGACTTCGCGGTCGAGCGCTCGGTCTTCACGGCGCTCTGGCCGGAGAGCCGGCGCGGCAGCCCGAACGTGCGGGCGTTCCTCGCTTTCCTCGACGAGGTCTTCCCGTCGCCTGTCCCCTGGGACGGCGTGCTCGCGCCGGCCCCGACGCCCGGTGCGGCCGCCTGACCGAGGTCCGTGCGCGCCGGCGAGGCGGCACCCCTCAGGCCGCCGCCCGGACCTTGTGGTCGCCCTGCTGCTGGATCTCGATGAAGACCCGGGTCACGTCGGGGCTGCGCGCCTTCAGCGCCCGGTCGAGGCGCGTGACGAGGCTCTCGACCTCGCCGGCGCTGAGATCGTCGGTCATGTCGATGCTGAGATTGACCAAGATGTCGGACGGGCCGAGGTGCTGGGTCAGCACCTCGTTGACGTGGACCACGCCCGGCTCGCCGCGGACCAGCTCCGCGATCGCCGCCACGACCTCGGGATCGGCCGCCTCGCCGATCAGCAGGCCGTGCGTCTCGACCATCAGGAACGCCGCCATGCCGATCAGCACGAGGCCGATGCCGACCGACGCCCAGCCGTCGAGGCTCGGCATCTCCAGGAGGTGGGACAGGGCCACGCCGGCGAGCGCGATCAGCAGGCCGATCAGGGCGGCGGTGTCCTCCGCGAGCACCGTGAACAGGGTCGGGTCCTTGCTGCGCCGGATCGCCCGCACGGCCGAGTGCTTGCCCTTCTCGGCCCAGAACTGGCGCATCGCAACGAAGAACGACGTGCCCTCCGCCGCGATGGCGAAGCCCAGGATCGCGACGTTCACCCAGAGGCCGGGCAGGCGGTAGCCGAACAGCTCGGCATCGACGTCCGGCTCGGGATGGCGGACCCGCTCGATCCCCTCGTAGACGGCGAACAGTCCGCCGCCGAGGAAGATCATCAGCGCGACCACGAAGGCGTAGAAGTAGATCTCGCGCCCGTAGCCGAACGGGTGGCGGGCGTCGGCCGGGCGCTCGGCCCGCTTCATGCCGACGAGGAGCAGCACCTGGTTCGCCGTGTCGACCACCGAGTGCACGCCCTCGGCGAGCATGGCGGTCGAGCCGGTCAGCGCCCCGCCCACGAACTTCGCCGCCGCGATGGCGAGGTTGGCGCCCGCCGCCGCGTAGATCGCTCCCGTGCTCTCGTGCGCCATCCGGAACTCCCTGCGCGGTCTGGGGGACACCGGGCTCTCGGACCCCGGCACGGCGCCGCCGCCGCGGCGATGCAAGCGTCGCGGCGCGCAGGTTGTTCCCGTGTGGACGCGGGCCGGTGCCCCGTGCAACCTGCGGCCGCTCAAGGAGTCCCGGAGACAGCATGGCCGACGCCCGCTACGATCCCGACAACATCTTCGCCAAGATCCTGCGGGGCGAGATCCCCTGCCACCGCGTCTACGAGGACGCCCACACCCTGGCCTTCATGGACGTGATGCCCCAGGGCGAGGGCCACACGCTGGTGATCCCGAAGGCGCCGGCCCGGGGCCTGCTCGACGCCGACCCGGACTCGCTCGGCGCCCTGATGGCGAGCGTCCAGAAGGTCGCCCGCGCCGTGAAGGCGGCGTTCCGGGCCGAGGGTCTGACCGTGTTCCAGTTCAACGAGCCGGCCGGCGGCCAGACCGTCTTCCACCTGCACGTCCACGTCATCCCGCGGCGCGAGGGCGTGCCGCTGAAGCGCCACGAGGGCGGGATGGCCGATAACGGGGTCCTCGCCGAGCACGCCGCCCGCATCCGCGCGGCGCTCGAGGCTCACGCCTGACGGTCAGGCCTTACGATCAGGCCGCGCTCGCCGAGTCGCCCGACTGGGCCATGCTGGCGAGCAGCCGGCGCAGGGCGGCGTTCTCGGTCTCGAGCTCGCTGATGCGCTTCAGCAGCAGGGTCACGGAGGCGTCCGTCGCGGCCGGATCGGGCGAAGTGCCGGCCCGGGCCGGCGCCTCGAAGGTCACGCCGATGCCGTCCTCCCGGCGCCAGCGCAGGGTGGCCCGGTAGGTCCGGTCCTTCTGCGGGATGTAGAGATCGAACGCGTCCGGAAGCGTGGTGGCCTCGCTCATCACGAGGCGCGCGCCGGTGGGGGACATGTCGCGCACCAGGCAGTCGAGGCTCGACGACCCGTTGTTGAAGACGATGCGGCCCTTGAGGAAGACCCTCTGGCGCGCCTCTCTGCGATGCTCCGACATGCGGGCGGCTCCGGACAGCTGACGGTTCCGCGAAACCTGCACGCGAGCCCTTAAGGAATCTTGGTCGCGATCGCCGAGTCGAGGCCCGCTATAGGGCTCGATACCGGTAACGTGCTGCCGCCAAGGCTCCGGAAGAGCGAGTCCGCGCCCCGGGCCGGTCCGATTTACCTGCGACGACTTCGGTTCGTCGTTCCGTGGCCGGAGCGGCGACCCGGCAGGACCGCGCCGATCGTCCCGACGCCGTCCCGCTCGCCGTGACGGACGGGGCCCGCTTAGGCGATGAAGCGCCGGTCCACGGTCTGGAACAGGTAGAAGCCGTTGAAGCGCACCGCGGTGTCGGCGGCCCGCCCGTCGAAGTCGAGGGGCTGCCGGCCGCCGTCGCCCAGCTTGCCGCCGAAGGTCCAGCGACCCGCGCCGATGAAGGGTGGGACCGTGCTGGCCTCCGGCACCGCGCAGCAGAGGCCCTCCTCGCCCTTGAGCTGGAACAGGTTGTAGCTTCGCATCCGAAGTCCTCCGCCTGGCCGCCCTCGAAGCCAATTTTCCCAATACAAGATTTCACATTGCGAAGAATCGGCTTGACCGTGCTCATAATGGCACAATCGGTCGAGTTTGTGACGGTCAAGTTTCAGGGACGTTTCGGTTCAACTCGTCGATCCAGATCCGCGCCGACCCGTCGGAGGGCGCGCGCCAGTCGCCCCGGGGCGACAGGGAGCCCCCCGCCGAGACCTTCGGCCCGTTCGGGAGCGCCGAGCGCTTGAACTGGCTGAAGCCGAAGTAGCGGCTCAGGAACACCCCGAGCCAGCGGCGGATCTCCGGGAGGTCGTAGGCGACCCGCTTGGTTTCCGGGAAGTCGGGCGCCCAGGTGCCGCGCTCCCTGTCGCCCCAGGCGTGCAGCGCCAGGAAGGCGATCTTCGAGGGCCGGAACCCGTACCGGAGCGTGTAGAACAGGTTGAAATCCTGCAGCGCGTAGGGGCCGATCGTGCCCTCGGTGCTCTGCGGGCTGTCGTCCTGGTCCACCGGCACCAGCTCGGGGGAGATCTCGGTGTCGAGGATCGCCTGGAGCGTGCGCGCCTCGTCCGGGCCGACCTCGCCGTTGCCGATCACCCAGCGGATCAGGTGCTGGATCAGCGTCTTGGGCACGCCGGCATTGACCGCGTAGTGGCTCATCTGGTCGCCGACGCCGTAGGTGCACCAGCCGAGCGCCAGCTCCGAGAGGTCGCCGGTGCCGACCACGATGCCGCCGGCGTGGTTGGCGAGCCGGAACAGGTAGTCGGTGCGCAGGCCCGCCTGCACGTTCTCGAAGGTCACGTCGTAGACCGCCTCGCCCTTGGCGAAGGGGTGGTCCATGTCGGCGAGCATCTGCTTGGCGGCCGGGCGGATGTCGATCTCGGCGGCCGTGCAGCCCAGCGCCTTCATGAGCGCGTGGGCGTTGGTCTTGGTGGCGTTCGAGGTGGCGAAGCCCGGCAGCGTGTAGGCCAGGATGTCCGAGCGCGGGTATCCCAGGCGGTCGAACGCCTTGGCGATCACGATCAGCGCGTGGGTCGAATCGAGGCCGCCGGAGACGCCGATGACGGCCTTGCGGGTGCCGGTGGCCTCCAGGCGCTTGGCGAGGCCGGCGACCTGGATGTTGTAGGCCTCGTAGCAATCCTGCGCGAGGCGCGACGGGTCGGCCGGCACGAACGGGAAGCGCTCGATCCGCCGGATCAGGCCGAGATCGGCCTCGGGCGGGCTGAGCCGGAACGGCACCCGGCGATAGGGCAGGGCGCGGCCGCGCGCGTCGTCGTCGAAGCTGCCCGCCTGCAGGCGCTCCTGGGCGATCAGGTCGAGGTCGATGTCGGCCAGCGTCGTCACCGGCTTCTTGGGGAAGCGCTCGCCCTCGGCGAGGCGCACGCCGAGCTCGTCGACGCTGGTCTGGCCGTCCCAGGACAGGTCGGTGGTCGATTCGCCCTGGCCGGCCGCCGCGTAGACATACGCGCAGGCGCCCCGCATCGAGGCCGCCCGGGACAGGAGCGCCCGCGACTCGGCACGGCCCACCGTGATCGGGCTGCCCGAGAGGTTCGCCAGCACGGTGGCGCCGGCGAGCGCGGCGCGCATGCCGGGGGGCTCGGGCACCCACAGGTCCTCGCAGATCTCCACCCCGACCACGAGGCCCGGCAGGTCCTCGGCCGGGAACAGCAGGTCGGTGCCGAACGGCGCGTCCTGACCGGCGACCCGGACGGTCTCGCCGACGATCCCGGCGCCGGAGGCGAAGTGGCGCTTCTCGTAGAACTCCCGGTAGTTCGGCAGGAAGGTCTTCGGGACGACGCCGAGCAGGCGGCCGCCCTGGATGGCGAGCGCGCAGTTGTAGACGCGGTGCCGCCAGCGCAGGGGCGCGCCGACGATCAGCAGCGGCCGGAGACGGGCCGAGTCGGCGATCACGCGGGCGGCCGCGGCCTCGACCGCGTCGAGCAGGGTCTGCTGGAGCAGCAGGTCCTCGATCGCGTAGGCCGAGAGGCCGAGCTCGGTGAAGACCGCCAGCACCGCGCCCGAATCGTGGCAGGTCCGGGCGAGGTCGAGGATGACGTCGGCGTTGCGCTCGGGCTCCGCCGGATGGCTCCGGCCGGTGCAGGCCGCGACCCGGGCGAAGCCGTGGCGGTAGAGGGAGCGGAAGCGCGCCGGCGATTCGGAGGTGGCTGGAGACACGGGCACCTGTCCGGGTGAGGGGTGGCTGCGGGTTACTATAGCGGACGCGGGCGGGGGGCGGCGCGGAGCCTGTTCGCGCCCTGGCCGGTTCCCGACGTCATCGCGAGAGACTGCTCTGCGGCGGACCGGGACGGGGCCCAGATCGCGATTTCCGGTCCATGGGGCGTCGTTACCTCGAGATTCCGCGTTCGAATCGGTCGCCGGTGGCCGTGACGGCCCGGCCGCGGCGATGCGGGGCCCTGCCGGAGCGCCGGGCCGATCGTCCCGCATGGTTTCCGCACCGCGGCCGGCGGCAAGCCTCCATTAACGACGAATGGCCTAACTCAGGAACAGCCGCCGCGCGTCGGCGGATCCCTGTTTCGAGTATCGTCTGAGAACCCATGCGCGCATCGGGACGGCCTCCGTACTCCCACCGTGACCCCGCCCGCCCTGTCCGCGGCGGCGACCGCTCGGGCCTCTCCCTGGGAGCCCTGGCGCACCGGCTGATGGCGCTCCGCGCGAGCCTCACCCGCCGCCTCTCCGGCTCCCCCGCGGGCCTGCCCGCCCGCCCGTCCTACGGCGCGCCCGGGCGCCGGGCCGAGCCGAGCTGGCTCACCCCGCCGGGCGCGATGGTCGGCCGCGAGGGCTCCGAGCGCGCCCCGCGCGCCGCGGCGCCCGAGCCACACTGGCCGGCCCAGGTCTTCGACGACCGGGCGAGCCTCGACGCCCTGGACGCCCCGATCTTCGAGAGCCGGATCGACCGCAGCGCCTCCTCGCCGGGCGTGCTGGTGCGCCAGCCGCGCCGCCCCGCCGCTATCGCCCCCGACTACGCGCCGGCCGCGGCTCCGCTCGCGGGCCATGCCGCTGGCCATGTGACCGGCCACGTGACCGACCACGTCGCGACGCCGGCCGCCGCGCCGGCGCCGGCCGCGCCCTCGGCGGTGCGCTACACCCGCACCCCCGATTCGGTTCTGCAGGAGCGCCGCCAGCGCGCCCTCGAGGCCGAGCGCGTCGCCCTGGAGCGCGCCCGTGCCGAGGCGCAGGCCGCTGCCCTCGCCCTGGAGACCGAGCGGGCCGCCCGTGAAGAGGCCGAGCAGGAGCGGGTCGAGCGCGCGCGGATCGCGGCCGAGGGCGCCGCAGCCGTGCCGGCCCTGCCGGAAGCCGCCGCGCCGGACGCGGAGCCGGTGCCGCTGTGGCGCCAGCCCTTCGTCGCGCCGCCGGGCGTCCGCTTCTTCCGCACGCCGGACCGCCGCCCGGTCCGGCCCGCGGTCGAGCTGGCCGCCTCCACGGCGGCGATCGCCCCGGTCGCGGCCGCGTTGGTCGCCGCCGCGCCGGTCGAGACGGTCGCCGAGGCCCCGGCCCGCGACTGGTCGGACCTGCCGGACTGGTCCGAGGTCCAGCCCTGGTTCGACGGCGGCGACTGGTTGTCCGTCGATGCCTGGTCGGCCCTGGCGGCGCAGCCCGCCGAGGTCGCGCCGACCCCGGCCGCCGTCTCGGCGCCGGCGGCGTCCGACGAGCGCTTCGTCTCCATGCCCCTCGATATCTCGCACCTGCGGTCGCTGCCGCCGCGGCCGGTCTACGTGCTCGACCGGCTCGTCCGGTTCGACCAGCCGCCGCGTCCCGCCGACGGGCAGGATAACGGGACGGAGACCGGCCAGCGGATGGACGAGGCCGCCTCGATCCGGAGCGCCTTCCTGCCGCCCGTCGCGCCGCCGGCCGCGTCCGGCCTGTCGCTGGTCTTCGGCCCCGGCAGCGCCGCGGCGGAGCCTCCGGCCGCCCCCGCGTCCGAGGCGCCCCGCCGCGCGCCGGCTCTCAGCGCCATGGCAGCGCGGGCGGCGATCCGCGCGGCCGGCCAGCCGACCGCCGTCCCGCCAGCACCCCCGGCCGTGCCCGAAGCCGGTCCCGCCCCGGTCGTTGCCGCGCCGGTCGCCGCGCGCGCCGAGGCGGATCGCGTTGTGATCCCGATGACGCCGCGCCCGGTCCTGCTCCGCGGCAAGCTGGCGCCGCAGCCGGAGCCGGTCGAGACGGAGATCGAGGCGGAGATCGGGGTCGAGGCCGAGCCGGTCGCCGCTGCCGTCGAGGCGATCGAGGTCGCGGCCCTGCCGGCCCCCGCGCCGGCGTCGGTCCCCCTGGTGGCGCCGCGGGCACACCTGATCCCGGCCGGCCGCCACCTCGAGATCGCGCCGATCGAGAACGCCGATTACGAGCTGCCGTCCCTCGAACTGCTCGCCCTGCCGGCGCCGGGCGGCAGCGAGGAGGTCGACGCCGACGTGCTGGAGCAGAACGCCCTCAACCTGCAGCAGACGGCGGCGTGCGCGGCGACATCCTGGCGGTGCGGCCGGGCCCGGTCGTCACCCTCTACGAGCTCGAGCCCGCGCCCGGCACCAAGTCCAGCCGCGTGATCGGTCTGTCGGACGACATCGCCCGGTCGATGTCGGCGGTCTCGGCCCGCGTCGCGGTCGTGCCCGGCCGGAACGTCATCGGCATCGAGCTGCCGAACGAGACCCGCGAGACCGTGTTCCTGCGCGAGCTGCTCTCGTCGGCCGACTTCGCCGAGAGCAAGCACAAGCTGGCGCTGTGCCTGGGCAAGAACATCGGCGGCGAGCCGATCATCGCCGACCTCGCGCGCATGCCGCACCTCCTGGTGGCCGGCACGACCGGCTCGGGCAAGTCGGTGGCGATCAACACCATGATCCTGTCGCTGCTCTACCGGCTGAAGCCCGAGGAGTGCCGCCTGATCATGGTCGACCCGAAGATGCTGGAGCTGTCGGTCTACGACGGCATCCCGCACCTGCTCTCCCCGGTCGTCANGGCTGAAGCCCGAGGAGTGCCGCCTGATCATGGTCGACCCGAAGATGCTGGAGCTGTCGGTCTACGACGGCATCCCGCACCTGCTCTCCCCGGTCGTCATCGACCCCAAGAAGGCGGTCATCGCCCTCAAGTGGGCCGTGCGCGAGATGGAAGAGCGTTACAAGAAGATGGCCAAGATCGCCGTCCGGAACATCGACGGCTACAACGCCCGCATGAAGGAGGCCCGCGACCGGGGCGAGACCATCACGCGCACGATCCAGACCGGCTTCGACCGCCACACCGGCGAGGCGGTGTACGAGGACGAGGCGATGGATCTGGCGCCGCTGCCGTACATCGTGATCGTGGTCGACGAGATGGCCGACCTGATGATGGTGGCCGGCAAGGACATCGAGGGGGCGATCCAGCGCCTGGCGCAGATGGCGCGGGCGGCGGGCATCCACCTGATCATGGCGACGCAGCGGCCGTCGGTGGACGTGATCACCGGGACGATCAAGGCGAATTTCCCGNCTGGCGCAGATGGCGCGGGCGGCGGGCATCCACCTGATCATGGCGACGCAGCGGCCGTCGGTGGACGTGATCACCGGGACGATCAAGGCGAATTTCCCGACCCGGATCAGCTTCCAGGTGACGAGCAAGATCGACAGCCGCACGATCCTGGGCGAGATGGGCGCCGAGCAGCTTCTGGGCCAGGGCGACATGCTGTTCATGGCCGGGGGCGGGCGCACGACACGGGTGCATGGGCCGTTCTGCTCGGACAGCGAGGTCGAGAGCGTGGTCGCCCACCTCAAGCGCCAGGGCCGCCCCAGCTACCTCGACGCCGTCACCGCCGATGACGAGGAGGCGGTTCAACCTCGTCTACGACCGGGGCGCCTTCACGCNGGTGCATGGGCCGTTCTGCTCGGACAGCGAGGTCGAGAGCGTGGTCGCCCACCTCAAGCGCCAGGGCCGCCCCAGCTACCTCGACGCCGTCACCGCCGACGATTCGCCCGAGGAGCCCGCCAAGGAGGGCGGCCGGTCCGGCCGGGGCAAGGCGGCCGCGGCCGACAAGGCCGAGCGGTCCGA
This sequence comes from Methylobacterium sp. Leaf361, assembly GCF_001424445.1. Taxonomy (NCBI): domain Bacteria; kingdom Pseudomonadati; phylum Pseudomonadota; class Alphaproteobacteria; order Hyphomicrobiales; family Methylobacteriaceae; genus Methylobacterium; species Methylobacterium sp. Leaf361. The sequence goes on from NZ_LMPY01000012.1 coordinate 353,939, forward strand.
CGAGCCCGAGGAGGAGGCCCCCGTCTTCGACATCGGCGCCTTCGCGGCGGCGAGCGGCGGCGACTCCGACGACCTCTACAAGCAGGCGATCGAGGTGGTGCTGCGCGACCAGAAGGCGTCGACGAGCTACATCCAGCGCCGCCTGCAGATCGGCTACAACCGCGCCGCCTCCATCATGGAGCGGATGGAGATCGAGGGCATCGTCGGCCCGGCCAACCACGCCGGCAAGCGCGAGATCCTGGATGTACGACGACGAGTGAGACGCTGTCCGGGCCGCCTCGCCACGGGGCGGCCCGGACGTCGCATCTTCGCCACAGGGCGAGGTTCTAAAAGGGGGCTGCGAAACCCGCCCCGTCTCTGCGAGCGGAGCGAAGCAACCCAGAGTAGCGCGACCTCCGGTATCGTGGCGCACCTGGATTGCCTTGCTCCGCTCGCGAAGACGAGGGGACGGCAAGGCGTCCGCAGCGGCCCGCCCACCTCTGTTTCGCCGCCGGAGCTTGCCCGCGGCTCCTCAGGAGACTCTGCCGATGATCGGCCGCCGCACCCGCACAGCCGGCTCCGTGATCGCCGCCGGGCTGTGGCTCGCGACCGCCAACCCGGCCCACGCGCAGGTCGGCGCCTTCATCGACAGCCTGTTCGGCCACAAGGAGGAGCCCGCCCCGCAGCCGGAGGCCGCCCCGGCGGCCCCTGCGCCGGCCAAGAAGGCCGCGCCCAAGGCCAAGGAGGCGAGCAAGGAGGCGAAGCCCGGCACGGCCAAGTCCGGCAAGGGCGGCGACAAGGCCGCCGACAAGGCGGACCACAAGGCGCCCGAGCCGAAGGTCGCGGCGGTGGGCGCGCCGACGGCGATCGTCACCGCCGACTCGGCCGATCCCGCCGCGCTGCTGGCGCAGGCCAACGCCTACTTCAACGGCATCAACACCCTGACGGGCAATTTCGTGCAGATCGGCGCCGACGGCCGCCGGATCGGCGGCAAGCTGACGCTCGTCAAGCCCGGCCGCCTGCGCTTCGACTACGACCAGCCCTCGCCGCTGGAGGTGGTCGCCGACGGGACCTCGGTGGCGGTGCGCGACCGCAAGCTGAACACCCAGGACCTCTACTTCATCGCCCAGACGCCGCTGAAATTCCTCCTGCGAGAGAAGATCGACCTCGCCCGCGACCTCACCGTCACCGACGTGGCGAGCGATCCGGGCAGCGTCCGCATCAGCCTGGAGGACCGCGCCACCCTCGGCGGCACCTCGAAGATCCAGCTGTTCTTCGACGCCGAGATGAAGACCCTGTCGCAGTGGCGGATCACCGACCCGCAGGGCTACGTCACCACGGTGACGCTCTCAAACCTGCAGAAGGGCAAGAGCGTCGACGGCAGCCTGTTCTTCATCAATTACGGACGGTCCGAGGACAAGGCGATGCAGCAGCAGATCCAGCAATCGCAGAAGTGACGGGGTCGCCCCGTCAGGGGGCGCCGAGCCCGGCCGCGTCGCCGGGCCGCCATCGGTTCAACTCCTGATCGATCGCGCCCTCCGTCCCGTGCAGGAACTCCGCGGTCGACAGGCCGGGGGCCAGGGCCGCGAGGTAGCTCACCACCACCGTGCCGGACCGGGTCGCCGCGCCCCCGGGCCAGAACAGGCCGGAATTGAGCGCCACCGGCACCACCGGCAGGCCGAGACGGCCGTAGAGCAACTCGACGCCGCGCTTGAAGCGAAGCGGCTCGCCGATCGCGCCGCGGGTACCCTCGGGGAAGATCAGGACCGACCGCCCCGCCGCGACCGCCTCCCGACCGCCGTCGATCATGGTGCGCAGGGCCTGGGTGCCCTTGGCCCGGTCGATGACGATCATCGGCGAGCGTCGGAGGAACCAGCCGACAACCGGAATCGCCAGCAGCTCCCGCTTCGCGACGATCGCCACGTCCGGCACCAGGACCAGGAAGGCCAGCGTCTCCCAGGTCGACTGGTGGTTGGCGACGATCAGGCAGGGCTCGTCCGGCAGGTGCTGGCGGCCCTCCTCGACGTAGCGCAGCCCCACGATGCGCCTGAGCCCGCCCAGAATCCCGCGCGCCCAGAGCCGCGTCGCCCGGCGGATCGGCCGCTGCGGCGAGCCGGACAGGAGGAAGATCGCCAGCGGCGCGAGGAACAGCGTGGTCCAGGCGGCCCAGTAGACGGCGAACAGGAGCGAGCGGGCGTGCGCCATGGCGGGCCTCGACGAGGGGCCCGGGACAGGGCAGGGCCCGGGCATAGCGCCTGCCGGTCGGTCGCGCACGGCCTTTTGCGGGGCGGGCGGTGAGCGGACTGTCGCGGGCCGCGAAATCGGCTATCGGAGCGCAACGCCGTCAGAACCCCAGCGCCGCCCGTGCAATTCACCGTCACCACCTGGAACATCAACTCGGTGCGCCTGCGCATCGACCTCGTGCTGCGCTTCCTCGCCGAGCACAGACCGGACGTGCTCTGCCTCCAGGAGACCAAGTGCCCGGACGACGCCTTCCCGCTGAAGGCCCTGCGCGGTTCGGGCTACGAGCACGTGATGTTCGCCGGCCAGAAGGGCTACAACGGCGTCGCGATCCTCTCCCGCTTCCCCCTGCACACCCGCGCCGTGATGGGCTTCTGCGAGCGTCAGGACGCCCGCCACATCTCGGCGGTGCTGGGGCCGGAGGCCGGGGCGGCCTCGGGGATCGTGCTGCACGATCTCTACGTCCCGGCCGGCGGCGACGTGCCGGACCGCGACCTGAACCCGAAATTCGCCCACAAGCTCGACTTCCTGTCCGAACTGCGCGCCTGGGGCGGCAGGCGCGTCTCCGGGCCGGCGATCCTCGTGGGCGACCTCAACGTCGCGCCCCTGGAGCACGACGTCTGGTCGCACAAGCAGCTCCTCGACGTGGTCAGCCACACGCCGGTGGAGACCGAGGCGCTGGAGGTGCTGCGCGGGGAGGCGGGCTGGATCGACGCGGCGCGCCACCTCACCCCGGAGCCGGAGAAGATTTACACGTGGTGGAGCTACCGCTCCCCCGACTGGTCGGCCGCCAACAAGGGGCGGCGCCTGGACCACGCCTGGGTGTCGCCCGACCTCGCCGGGACCGTCCGCAAGGTCGAGGTGCTGCGCGAGGCCCGCGCCTGGGAGCGCCCCTCCGACCACGCCCCGGTGACCCTCACGCTGGAGCTGTGACCGGGCGCGGAACTGCGGCGCGGTCCGAGCATTGCCCGCTCACGAACCCGTGACGTGAGCGAGCCCCGATGCGCAAGATCCTGATCGCTTTCCTCCTTCCCAAGGTCGTGTCCTACCTGCGCCGCCGCTACGGCGGCCCGCACGCCAACCGCAACCGGGCCTTCTGAGACGGCCCGGTCGCGGCCACCGCCTGTGACCCCCGGGCGCAGGCGGTGGCCGCGGCGACGGCCCTAGATCCTGCGGGTCCCAAGCCGAGGAGCCGCACCCGATGACCCAGGACCCGCGCGAGGCCGGCCCCCGGCCGCCCTTCCCCGGCGACCAGCAGCAGACCCGCCCGGGCCTCACCACGAAGATGACGCCGCGCCCCGACCACGGCGAGGAGAGCTACGTCGGCAAAGGCCTGCTCACGGGTCAGGCGGCGCTGATCACCGGCGGCGATTCCGGCATCGGCCGGGCGGTGGCCATCGCCTACGCCCGCGAGGGCGCCGACGTGGCGATCTCCTATCTCGAGGTCGAGCAGGAGGATGCCGAGGACACGAAGGCCTGGATCGAGAAGGCCGGCCGCCGTTGCCTGCTGCTCCCCGGCGACATCCGCGACGAGGCCCGGTGCCGGGATCTCGTTGCGCGCACCGTCGCGGCCTTCGGGCGCCTCGACATCCTCGTGAACAACGCCGCCGCCCAGGTGGTGAACGAGGGCCTCGACGATCTGGCGGCGTCCGACATCGAGGGCTCGTTCCGCGCCAACGTCTTCGCCATGTACTACCTCGCCCAGGCGGCGGTGCCGCACATGAAGCCGGGCGGCGCGATCGTGAACAGCACCAGCGTGCAGGCCAAGGTCGCCGGGCCGAACATGCTGATCTACGCCGCCACCAAGGGCGCGATCGCGAGCCTGACCATCGGCCTGTCGAACCTGCTGGCGCCGCAGGGCATCCGGGTGAACTGCGTCGCCCCCGGGCCGGTCTGGACGCCGATCCAGCCGATCGTGAAGAGCCCGGAGCAGATGGAGCAGCTCGGTGCGCAGACGCCGCTCGGCCGCGCCGGCCAGCCCGCGGAACTCGCGCCGGCCTACGTGCTGCTCGCCTCACGCGAGGGCAGCTACATGTCCGGGGCACTGGTGCCGGTCACCGGCGGCATGCCGATGCTCTGATCCCGCACCCGTCGCCGCTCTTTGCGGCGGCACCACGCCGTCGTCCCGAGCGCAGCGACGTGCCCCGGACCCGCGGGACATCCGCCGGGCGGGGCGCTCCCGGGCCGCTTCGCTGACGCCGGTCATCGCCGCACGGATGTTCGGGCAGACCCTCGACGGCGCGCGCGCGATCCATCAGACGTTGAGGGCGGATCGGTTCACAACGGCGGGACGGCCCGGAAGGCCGCCCGGGTCCGGCGCGCGGTGATGGCACCGCCGCGGACCCGAACGCTGACCCGCGCCATCCGGGCGCCGCCGATCCCGACGGAGACGACCATGAGCGACGCCCAGGCCCGGACCGCGCTGGTGACGGGGGCCGCCCGCGGCATCGGCCTCGCCACCGCGACCCGCTTCCTCGCCGACGGCTGGAACGTCGCCCTTCTCGACATCGACGGCCCGGGCGCGGCGGCGGCGGCCGAGCGGCTCGGCCGTCCGGACGCCACGCTCGCGGTGACGGCCGACGTCTCCGACCCCGAGGCGGTGGCGGCGGCGATCCAGCAGGTCGCCGACCGGTTCGGCCGCCTCGACGCCCTGGTCAACAATGCGGGCATCGCGATCTTCAAGCCGCTGACCGAGACCACCTTCGCCGACTGGTCGCGGGTGCTCGCCGTCAACCTGTCCGGCCCGTTCCTGTGCACGCAGGCGGCCGTCCCGCTCCTGTCCGAGCGCGGCGGCGCCATCGTGAACATCACCTCGATCTCGGGCCTGCGCGCCTCGACGCTCCGCACCGCCTACGGCACCAGCAAGGCGGGCCTCGCGCAGCTCACCAAGCAGCAGGCCGCCGAGCTGGCGCAGTACGGGATCCGCGTGAACGCCGTCGCCCCCGGTCCGGTGGACACCGCGATGGCCAAGGCGGTGCACAGCCCCGAGATCCGGGCGGATTACCACGACGCCGTCCCGCTCGGCCGTTACGGGCTGGAGACGGAGCTCGCGGAGGCAATCGTGTTCCTCTGCTCGGAGCGCGCCTCCTACATCACCGGTCAGCAGCTCGCCGTCGACGGCGGCTTCGAGTCGACGGGAATCGGCCTGAAGACGCTGCGCGGCGCGCGCAACATCTGAACGCGTCGGCCCGATCCGCCGGGTTCGGACAGGGTTCGTTAACCCTGCCGCCGTAGCCCGGAGGCTTGGTCAACAGGCGCGGGCACCATGCCGAGACTCGGCTCCATGATCGTCGACGGTCTAGCGTTCGTCCTCGTGGCGATCGCCCTCGCGGCGGTCGTCGCCGGCTACGAGCGGAACCTGCCGGATCCGTCCGCGTCACCCGCGCTGGTCGCCGCGGGCGCCCCCGTCTGGACCGACCCCGAGACGACGGGCTCGATCGCGCCGGCCGCGGGCCCGGTCGCCCGCTGGGCGGACGCGCGACCCCCGTTCGCGGCGCCGGAGTCGGATCGCGCCGCCGGCGGAACCTGGGTGAGCCCGCCCCGCCGCTGAGGCGCCGCGGGGCGGCTCACCGGGGCTCCCGCCGCGATCACAACTGATCGTTAACTATGGTTGCCGAACCTTCCACCGCACAGCGAAGCGGAGAGGCACCCATGGCGCGCGACGGCAACCGACCCCACCCGAGCGCCCTGGCGCGGTATCCGGTTCCGATCGAGCTGATCTCGGCCCTGTTCCGCGCCGACGACGCGGAGCGCGACCGGCTGCTCGCGCCGATGCCGGCCTACGGCCGCGCCCGGATCGCCGCCTACTGCGCCGAGCACGCGCGGCTCGAGGCGCTCGGCCTGAAGGTCGCGCGCTCCTGCGACGAGGCCACGCTGGTCAGGGCTGCGGGCGAAACGGTCGGCGCCGACCTCTTCGCGCGCTCGCGGGCGCCCGAACCGGCGCCGATCCAGCTCCAGGCCGCCTGACCGACCCGCCGCGCGGAGGCCCGGCCGGCCGAGAGTGTCGGCTCGATGAATGCCCGAGCGTGTCCGGGTTCACAGCGGCCGGCGCATCCTCCTGTCATCGGCCCGGCGCGTCCGGGCCGCAGGTTCAGGAGATCGTGTCATGATGCGCGCCAAGGTGATCGGCCTCGTCGCGGTGGCCGCCGCGGCTCTCGCGACCGCCACGACGGCCAACGCGGCGCCGTTCGGCTACGGGCCGCCCGATGCCGGATCGGTGATCGAGCGCGTGGCCGGAGGCTGCGGTCCGGGCTTCCATCCCAATCCCTGGGGCCATTGCCGGCCGAACGAGCGCGGCTGGGGCTGGGGCGGACCGCGGGGACCCTACGGCGGCCGGCCCGGCTATGGCGGCTACGACCGCGGCTACGGCGGCTATGGCGGCTACGAGGGCCCGCGCCGGTCCTACGGCGGCTGGTGATCCGCGTCGGCGACCCGAGTTCGGGTCGCCGCGCGCGATCCGGATCCGCGGCCGGCCTGTGCCGGGTCAGTGCTCGGCCATCGCGTTGTCCCCCTGGAACGGACAAACCCATATTCACGACGGCATAGAGCCGTATTAATCTCTTTCGGGACGCAACATAGTGTCCCGGAGATTCTTCGTCATGAGTCGCTATGTATTTGCATCCCTGATGATCGCCGGCCTGGTGGCCGGCGCCGCGCCGGCCGCCGCGCTCTCCGCGAAGGATTGCTCGGTCAAGTATCAGGCCGCCAAGCAGGCCGGCACGCTCAACGGCCAGAAGTGGAACGACTTCCGCAAGGCCGAGTGCGGTGCGGCGGCCGACAACGCCCCGACGACCGCGCCGAACCCTGTCTCGCCGACCGCGACGACAGCTCCGGCCGCGCCGCCGGCCGCCCCGCGCGCCGGGACGACGTCCGCCGCCGTGGCGTCGGCCACGTTCCCCCGCGCCGTCGATCCGAGATACGCCAAGGAATCGGCCGGCAAGGCCCGGATGCACACCTGCCTCGACAGCTACAACGCCGCGAAGGCTGCCGGCACGCTGGGCGGCATGAAGTGGATCGAGAAGGGCGGCGGCTACTACTCGGCCTGCAACCGGCAGCTCAAGGGCTGAGCGGCGGCGCTCCGGGGCGCCGAAGGCAGGCGGCCCGAGACGTACGCCGGCGGATCTGGATCCCGGGCACCGCCGCGCGGTCCCGGGATGCTGCCTTGAAACGGCTGCGCTGACGCAGCCCAGATGTCCGCATCACCCGGGTCGGGAAGGCCGACTCGGGTGACGGTACAGGGCCTCCGGATCGCCGGCGGTCCTAGAAGGGGATGTCGTCGTCGAGGTCGTAGCCGCCGCGGCTGCCACCGCCACCGCCGCCACCCGAGGAGGCCGGGGCCGGACGCCGCTCGCCGCCCTGGGCCCGACCGCCGCCGAAATCGCCGCCGCGATCACCACCCCGGCCACCGCCGAAGTCGCCGCCGCGGCTGATCTGGCCGCCGCCCTCGTCCTCCCCGGCGAAGTCGCCGCCGCCGCCGCCGCGCCCGTCGAGGATCGTCATCTCGCCGCGGAAGCGCTGGAGCACCACCTCGGTCGTGTACTTCTCGACGCCGGAATTGTCGGTCCACTTCCGGGTCTGGAGCTGGCCCTCGATGTAGACCTTCGAGCCCTTGCGCAGGTACTGCTCGGCCACCCGGGCGAGGTTGTCGTTGTAGATCACGACCGAGTGCCACTCGGTCTTCTCCTTGCGCTCGCCGGTCGCCTTGTCCTTCCACGACTCCGACGTCGCGAGCCGCAGGTTGCAGACCGGGTCGCCCGAACCGAGGCGGCGCATCTCGGGATCGCGCCCGAGATTGCCCACCAGAATCACCTTGTTGACGCTGCCCGCCATCGCTCTCTCCTAGTCGTACGGATCTCACAGGGCATCTGCCCGGCGGCGCGCGAACCATGCGCCCGGGCCTCCGGAGCGGCAACCGGCGGGGCGGGCTTGTGCCCGCTTTCCGCAGCGCCGACGGATCGATTTGTTCTATATCCGTTCCGTTTCGGCAGCAAGCCGCCCTCAGGCGACGCGGACGACGAGCTTGCCGAAATTCCGACCTTTCAACAGGCCGATGAACGCCTCCGGGGCGTTCTCCAGCCCCTCGACCACGTCCTCGCGGTAGCGGACGCGCCCGTCCTGGATCCAGCCGGCGACCTCCTTGCGGAACGTGTCCGCCTGCTCGGCGAAGTCCCAGACGATGAAGCCCTGGATGTGCAGCCGGTTGGTCAGGACCGCGCGCATCAGGCCGGGCAGGCGGTCCGGGCCGGGGGGCACCTCGGTGGCGTTGTAGGCGGAGACGAGGCCGCAGACCGGGATCCGCGCGAACGGGTTGAGCAGCGGCAGCACGGCGGCGAAGACCGCGCCGCCGACATTCTCGAAGTACACGTCGATGCCCTTCGGGCAGGCGGCCGCCAGCGCGCCCGGCAGGTCGGACCCGCGATGGTCGATCGCGGCGTCGAAGCCGAGCTCCTCGGTGAGGTAGCGGCACTTCTCGGGGCCGCCCGCGATCCCGACGGCGCGGGCGCCGTGGATCTTGGCGATCTGGCCGACCAGGGAGCCCACGGGGCCGGCGGCGGCGGCCACCACGACGGTCTCGCCGAATTTCGGCCGGCCGATGTTGAGGAGGCCGGTATAGGCGGTCATCCCCGGCATCCCGAGCACGCCCAGCGCCGTTGAGGGCGGGGCGGCATCGGGGTCGACCTTGCGCGAGCCCTTGGCGTCGGTGACGACGTACTCCTGCCAGCCCGCGAAGGCTGTCAGCAGGTCGCCCACGGCGTGATCCGGGTGGTTGGAGGCGACCACCTCGCCCACCGTCTCGGCGGTGATCGGCGCGCCGATCTCGACGGGCGCCGCGTAGGATTTCGCGTCGCTCATCCGGCCGCGCATGTAGGGGTCCAGCGACAGCCAGCGGGTGCGCAGGAGGACCTGGCCGGGTCCGGGCTGCGGCACCGGCACCTCCTCCAGGCGGAAATTCTCGGGCCGCGGCTCGCCGTGCGGGCGCGAGGCCAGGACGATGCGGCGGTTCATGGCGGTGGTCATTCCGGACTCCGGGACACGGGCTTCCGCCCCGATCTGGGGCGCCGGTCCTGCGAGGCAAACGCGCCGCCGCGATCGCGCGGCCGAGTCGCGCGTTGTCCCGACTCGAGAGCGCGGAGCGGCGGCATGCGGGAGACGGCACTGGGACTCGGGCTGGCAGCTATGGCGGCGGGGGCCGCCCTGGCCGGTCCCCTCGACGGCTATCGCGACCGGGCGCGGGTGCTGGTGCTGTCGGCGCCCGAGGCCGGGGACGCGCAGCTCCGGGCGCAGCGGGCGGCGCTGGCCTCGGTCCGCACCGGCGTCGCCGAGCGCGACCTCGTGGTGCTCGAAGCGGTCGGCGCGGGGGCCGAGGCGCGGGCCCTGCGCGAGCGCCTCGGCCTGCCCGCGGACAGCTTCCGCGCGGTCCTGGTCGGCAAGGACGGCGGTGCCAAGATCACCGAAGCGGCGCCGATCGCGCCGCAGAGGCTGTTCGCCACCATCGACGCGATGCCGATGCGCCGCAGCGAGATGCGCGAGCGCCGCTAGGGCCCGATCCCCTGTGAACGGCGGGGCCGCGGACACCATCGGTTAAGCCTACCGGCCTATCACCGAAACGTGTCGACGGCCGCGCACCGGCCGTCCGTTGAGGCCCGCCAGGACGCTCGGACGAGACGCTCGAATCGATGACCCGACAACAAGTCGCCACCGCCATCCGCCGCCTCGTCGACCTGCAGGTCGAGGATATCGAGCGCGCGGTCCGCGACGGCCACAAGACCATCGCGCTGAACGAGCTGGCGGACCTGAACCGCCAGCTCAAGGCCTTCGCGGCCGCCCTCAGGAAGGCGCCGGCCCGCATCTGAGCCGGATTCCCACGCTACCAGCGCGGCCCGCCCCAGCGACGGGGTGGGATGTCCTCCGGCGGCGGGGGAGGCGGCGGCGGCCCGCGGTCGACGACCGGCTCGTCGCAGACCCGCACCCGTCGCAGCACCGGCTCCCCGTCCGGACCGAAGCGCCGCCGCACGAATTCTCGGCACGCCTCCGGGGACGCTTCTGGGGGCGCCGCTGTGAAGCGGGGACCGCGGACTTCGGATTCGGGCCGCGGTCCCGGAGAGGGCGGCGGTGGCCGGCGCTCCGGCTCGTCGTCCTGGGCGGGCCCGCCGTCGCCGTGCGGCGGGTAGGGGCCGTCGAAATCGGCGGCCAGGGCCGGGCCGGCGGCGAGGAGCAGGGCGCAGAAGCCGGTTCGTAAGAGGAGACGACGTGCGGGCACGGTGGCCTCGGCGTGAGCGGGCACGCGGGGATCGCGGCCATCATCGCCGGAGGATGCGACCGGGCGCCTGAACCGCCTCCGAGCCGCGGTGTCGGCCGCCGTTCAGCCGGCTACTTCTGCATCGCGTTCACTTCGCACTGGGCGTAGTCCGCGCTCGCCTTCACGTAGGCATTGAGCTTCTGCAGGTAGGCCTCGGCGATCGGCCGGAAGGCCTGCGCCTGCAGGTTATAGGCCTTGATCGCGTCGTTGTAGCTGTAGGCCTCCCAGCCCGGGCAGCCCTCCTTGGCGTCGAGGCAGGCGGGCTTCGGCGGCAGCTCCGGCTTGGCCGGGCGCGCGGAGGCCGGCGGCGGCGCGGGCGGCGTGCAGGCCGCGGCTGCCGGCGCGGCGGCGGCCGGCGGCGGCGCGGCGGGCGCCGCCTTGGCGGCCGGCTTCGCGGCCTGGGTCGCGGGGGGCGTCGCGAAGGCGAGGGTCGGCGCGAGCAAGCCCGCGATCAGGAGAGGCGTGCCGCGCATGGCGTCTCGAAAGCTCCGCTGGGTCCGGGGCCGCCGGCGGCGGAGGACCGGGAGCGGGTTCTGCGGCATCAGGCCGACGGCGACAAGGGCTCCCGGACGGGCTCCCGGACGGGCTCCCGGACGGGCTCCCGGATAGGCTCCCGGCGGGCCGCCTGGGCCGGTCGCCTGCCCGGTGCCGGGGCCTTCGGGCCGCGCACGAGCGCCACGAGCGGGAGCGACAGGCCGACGGCCAGCACCCACCAGGCCGGCCGGATCGGCCCGGAGAAGTCCAGGTTGGCGGCGAGGACGAGGTTGGCCGGCACACCGCTGGCGAGGCCGTACCACGCGGCCTCCAGGCCGGCGGTCGCGAGCCCGGCGACGATCGCCAGGAAGAGGAGCGACCAGGGCCGCTCCGGCCACTGGAAGCGCCGCATCACCCGCCAGCCCATCAGCAGCAGGAACAGGCCCGCCGAGAAGACCGGGTCGGTGACGTCGATCTTCGACTGCAGGAAGTAGTGGACCAGGGCCGCCACGGCGATCGTGTAGGTGAGGCGGTGCAGGCGGTTCCAGTTCGGGCCGAGGTTGCGGATCGCCGCGTCCGTGGAGGTCAACCCTAAGGCGATCAGGCCGATCAGGGCCACGAAGCCGATCGTCAGGTAGAGCCGGAGCGCGATCTCGGAGATCACCTTGGTGAGGATCAGGTTCTGGTCGACGGCGTAGAGGGTCAGATGGGCCACCGCGTAGGCCATCACGGTGACGCCGAGCATGCGCCGCACGACGAGGACCTTCGGCCAGTCCGCGAGGCGGCGCAGTGGCGAGATCGCCAGCGAGAAGAGCAGGAAGCGCACCGCCCACTCGCCGGTGGCGTGGATCAGCGCGGTGATCGGCTTCGCCCCGAGGGCGTCGAGCCGGTAGGCGGCCGCGAGGTAGAGCGCGGGCGCGACGCAGCACGCGAACACCGCGAGCTTCAGCCAGGAGAGGCGGCCGGCCCGGTCGAGCCAGGGGAGGGGGATGCCGAGGGCGGCGGCCGAGCGATCGATCATGGGTCCGAACGGAAGCTTCGCGGTGGACGACGGCGCCGCGCCGGTGGCCCGGGCCACCGGCGGGAACGGCTGCCCGGGCCATCGGTGCCGTCACGGGTCGGTTCGCCGCGGGCGTTCGCGGGTTACAGGGCGGCGTTGACCTGTGTTGTGGTTGACCGCGCCGTTCCCGCGGCGAGATAGCGGGACGACGGACGTTGGAGGGATCCCATGCAGTATCGCACGCTCGGCCGCTCCGGCCTCAAGGTCTCGCCGATCTGCCTCGGCACGATGATGTTCGGCGGCCCCACCGACGAGGCCACGGCCGGCCGCGTCGTCGCCAGCGCCCGGGAGGCCGGGATCAACTTCATCGACACGGCCAACGTCTACACGGAGGGCCGCTCGGAGGAGATCACCGGCCGGGCGATCCGGGCGGAGCGCGACGCCTGGGTCCTGGCCACCAAGGTCGCCAACCCGACCGGGCCGGGCGTCAACGACCGCGGCCTCTCGCGGGTCCACGTGATGAAGGCCGCCGAGGACAGCCTGCGCCGCCTCGGCACGGATTTCATCGACATCTACTACCTCCACAAGGAGGACCACGACACGCCGCTGGCCGAGACGGTCCGGGCGATCGCCGACCTCGTGCGGGCGGGAAAGATCCGCCATTTCGGCGTCTCGAATCACCGCTCCTGGCGGGTCGCCGAGATCTGCCGGCTCTGCGACGAGGCCGGGATCGACCGGCCGGTGGTGAGCCAGCCCTACTACAACGCCTTCAACCGGATGCCCGAGACCGAGCACCTGCCCGCCTGCGCGCATTTCGGGCTCGGCGTGGTGCCGTACTCGCCGCTCGCGCGCGGCGTGCTCACCGGCAAGTACGACCCCGACGCGCCGCCGCCGGCCGAGTCGCGCGCCGGCCGCCAGGACGCCCGGATGATGCAGACCGAGTGGCGCCCGGAATCCCTGCGCATCGCCCGGACCTTGAGGGAGCACGCCGAGGCCCGCGGCATCACGGCCGGCCAGTTCGCCACCGCCTGGGTGCTGAACAACCGCCTCGTCACCGGCGTGATCGCCGGGCCGCGCACGGAGGCGCAGTGGCAGGAATATCTCGGCGCCCTGGACTACGCCTTCACCCCGGAGGACGAGGCGCTGGTCGACGGGTTCGTGGCCGCGGGGCATCCGACGACGCCGGGCTACAACGATCCGGCCTATCCGCTGGAGGGGCGGGTGCCGCGCAGCGGCTGAGCAAAGGCGATCTCCGACCGAACCCCTCGTCCCGGGGTGCGAGCGCGGCGAGCCTCGAAGGAGGGCTCCTTCGAGGCCTCCGCGACGCTCCGGCACCGCGGGACGAGGCCGAGGACGGGACGAGCGGGCTCGCGCGGCGCGGCGGATCCACCTTGCGCTCCGGGCCGAGGGCCGCTATCTAGCTCTCAACAGTTCTGATGGCAGTCGAGAGGCTGCGGTTCGGGAGTGGGCCCCACCGGGTCCGCTCTTTTTTTTCGCCGCACATCCTCTCGCCGCACGAGGCCCCACGCCGCGGGCGGCCAGGCAGAACGCCGCGAAGGTTGCGCGCTGAACACCCATGTCGTCCGAGATTGAAGCGGATCTGTCCGAGAAGCGCCTCGTCCGCGAGGCCGGAGTCGCCGCGCGCGTCGCGCAGGCGATCGAGGGGCCACTCGCGGGCCTCGGCTTCCGGCTGGTCCGGGTGCGGATGTCCAACGTCAACGGCTGCACCGTGCAGATCATGGCGGAGCGTCCGGACGGCACCTTCACGATCGACGATTGCGAGGCGGTGAGCCGCGCGATCTCGCCGATCCTCGACGTCGACGATCCGGTGGGCGGCGCCTACAACCTCGAAGTGTCCTCGCCGGGGATCGACCGGCCGCTGGTGCGGGTCTCGGACTTCGCCCGCTGGGCCGGCTACGAGGCCAAGGTCGAGCTGAGCCCGCCGCTGGACGGGCGCAAGCGCTTCCGCGGCATCCTCGGCGCGCCGGACCCGACGGGCGCGACCGTCCCGATCGACCTGCCCGACGTGAAGGAAGGGCTGCCGAGCCGCATCGACCTGCCGCTGAAGGACCTCGCCGAGGCCCATCTCGTCCTCACCGACGAGCTGATCCGCGAGTCGCTGCGCCGCGGCGGGCCGCCCGCCACGGACGAGGCCGACGAGGCCGAGGACGAGGAGGACGCCGCGGAGAGTGCGCCGGCGCCGGCGCGCGCACCCTTCCAGCCGAAGGGCCCCCGCAAGGCCAGTCCCGCGGCCAAGCCCCAGAAACAGGCCCGGACCGGCCCGAAGAAGCCGGTCGTGAGCAAGGCGGCCCGGCTCAAGGACCGCGACTCGCTGCACTGAGACCCGAGTGTCGGCCGTCACGCGGCCGACCCGAAAAATTTGACGGAAGAGAAGGACCGACACCGATGGCCGTCGTCAGCGCCAACAGGCTCGAACTCCTCCAGATCGCCGACGCGGTCGCCCGCGAGAAGGTGATCGACCGCTCCATCGTGATCGACGCGATGGAGGAAGCGATCGCCAAGGCGGCCCGCTCGCGCTACGGCGCCGAGACCGACGTTCACGCCGAGATCGACAACAAGACCGGGGCGCTGCGCCTGTCGCGCCACCTCCTGGTCGTCGACGAGGTGGAGAACGACGCCCGCGAGATCACCCTGGATCAGGCCCGCCGCTACAACCCCGGCGCGCTGGTCGGCGACGTCATCTCCGACACCCTGCCGCCCTTCGATTTCGGTCGCGTGGCCGCGCAGTCGGCCAAGCAGGTCATCGTCCAGAAGGTGCGCGACGCCGAGCGCGCCCGCCAGTTCGACGAGTACAAGGACCGCATCGGCGAGATCCTCAACGGCATCGTGAAGCGGGTCGAGTACGGCAACGTCATCGTGGATCTCGGCCGCGGCGAGGGCATCGTGCGCCGGGACGAGATGATCCCGCGCGAGACCTTCCGGCCGGGCGACCGCATCCGCTCCTACCTGTTCGACGTGCGCTCGGAAGTGCGCGGCCCGCAGATCTTCCTGTCGCGCTCGCACCCGCAGTTCATGGCCAAGCTGTTCGGCCAGGAAGTGCCGGAGATCTACGACGGCATCGTCGAGGTGAAGGCGGTGGCCCGCGATCCGGGCTCGCGCGCCAAGATCGCGGTGATCTCGCGCGACGGCAGCATCGATCCCGTGGGCGCCTGCGTGGGTATGCGGGGATCTCGCGTGCAGGCCGTCGTCGGCGAGCTGCAGGGCGAGAAGATCGACATCATCCCGTGGTCCGAGGACGAGGCGACCTTCATCGTCAACGCCCTCCAGCCCGCCGAGGTGGTGAAGGTGGTGCTCGACGAGGAGGCCGACCGCATCGAGGTGGTGGTGCCGGACGACCAGCTGTCGCTGGCGATCGGCCGCCGCGGCCAGAACGTGCGCCTCGCCTCGCAGCTCACCGGCTGGGACATCGACATCCTGACCGAGGCCGAGGAATCGGAGCGCCGCCAGAAGGAGTTCGCCGAGCGGACCCAGGTGTTCATGGAGGCGCTCGACGTCGACGAGACCGTCGGCCAGCTGCTCGCCGCGGAAGGCTTCCGCAACGTCGAGGAGATCGCCTACGTCGACATCCAGGAGCTCTCCGGCATCCAGGGTCTCGACGAGGAGACCGGCACGGAGATCCAGGCCCGCGCCCAGGACCACCTCGCCCGGATCGAGCAGGCGCACGACGCCCGCCGCACCGAGCTCGGCGTCGCCGACGAGCTGCGCGAGATCGAGGGCATCACCACGCCCATGATGGTCGCCCTCGGCGAGAACGACGTGAAGACCGTCGAGGATCTGGCGGGCTGCGCCACCGACGACCTCGTCGGCTACACGGAGGGCCGCGGTCCCGAGGCCGTGCGCCACGCCGGCTACCTCGACGGGTTCGACCTGTCCCGCGCCGAGGCCGAGGCCCTGATCATGGCCGCCCGCCTGAAGGCCGGCTGGATCGAGGCCCTGCCGGAGCCGGAGGCCGAGGAGGGTGCCGAGGCGGCCGAGGGCGACGAGGCCGCCCCCGCGCAGGCCGAGGCCTGAGGCGGGCGCCGGCGGCGGAGGCGCAATGGTCGCGGTCGACACGACCCTGCCCGAGGACGGGCTGGATGCCGGGGGGCTCGATGCCGGCCCCGGCCGCCGCTCGCCCGAGCGGACCTGCATCGTCACGCGCGTCGTCCAGGCGCCGGACGCGATGATCCGGTTCGTGCGCGGGCCGGACGGCAGCGTCGTGCCCGACCTGCGCGCCAAGCTTCCGGGCCGCGGCGCCTGGATCAGCGCCCGGCGCGAGGCTGTCGCGACCGCGGTGCGGAAGAACCTGTTCTCGCGGGCGTTCAAGGGGCCGACCCCGGCCGCCCCCGACCTGCCGGACCGGATCGCCGCCGGGCTGCGGGACGACCTGCGGCAGGCCATCGCCATGGCCAACAAGGCGGGCTGCGTGGTCGCGGGCTTCTCGAAGGTCGAGGCCGCGATCGGCGGGCAGCCGGGTGCCATTGCGGTGATTCATGCCGCCGAGGCGAGCCCGGACGGCCGGCGCAAGATCGCGTCGGCCTTGCACAGGCGCCACGGCGGGGCCATGTCAAGGATCCCGATCATCGATGACCTGTCCGAGGACGAATTGGACATGGCCTTAGGTCGGGATCATGTGATACACGCTGCGCTCGTCGCAGGAGCCGGAGCCGCCGGCTGCCTGTCGCGTTGGCGTCGGCTACGCTCCTTCGAGGGCGCCGCCGCGGCGACCGGGGAGCCCGATCCAGCCCGAATCGGCGGGATCGACGAAGCCTCACGTTGACGACGCAGGACTATTTTGACCGGCGCCACCGGGTGTCGGTTCACGGGACGATGGAAACCCTCAGGGTTCAGGCTGAATGAGCGATACGAACAACCCGGGCGACAAGACTCTGAACCGGACTTCCCCGAAGCCGCTCGGCCTCAAGCGGCCGATCGAGGCGGGCACCGTGCGTCAGAGCTTCTCCCATGGCCGCTCCAAGCAGGTCGTGGTCGAGACGGTGAAGCGCCGCGTGATCGGTGCGGCACCGGCCGCGCCTGCCCGCGAGCCTGCCCCCGCCCCGCGCCCGGCAGCCGCCGCGCCGACGGCGCCGCCCCCGCGTCCGGCGCAGCGCGCCGCCTCGGGTGTCGTCCTCCGCACCCTGAGCGAGCAGGAGAGCGCGGCCCGCGCCGCAGCCCTCGCCGACGCGCAGCGTCGCGAGGCCGAAGCGCGCCAGAAGGCGGAAGCCGAAGCCGCGGCGCGCCGCCGCGAGGCCGAGGAGCAGGCCCGCCGCGAGCGTGAGGCCGCCGAGGCCCGCCGCCGCGAGGAGGAAGAGCGCAAGGCAGCGGCCGCTGCCGCCGCCGCGGAAGCGGCCGAGGCAGCCAAGGCTGCTGCCGCGGCTCCGCCTCCCGCGCCTGCCGCTCCGGCTCCCGCCGCCGAGGCTGCCGCCGCCGCGCCGTCCAGCCCGGCTCCGGCACCTGCCCAGCCCGCCGCCACGCCGGCCCGCCCGGCGGCCGCCGCCGCTGCTCCGGCCCGTCCGGCCGCTCCGGCCCGTCAGACCGAGGCCGCGCGTCCGGCCGCGGTGCGTGCCACGCCCGCCGCTGCTCCGGCCGCTCCGCGTCCGCCTCTGACGCCGCGACCCTCCACGGGCGAGCCGCGCAAGACCATCACGGCTGACACGCGCAAGCCGCGCGACCTCAACTTCATGGCCCGTCCGGCCCCGGCCCCCGAGCCCGAGAAGAGCGCGACGCCGGCGACCGCGGCGCGTCCTGCCGGTGCGGGTGCCGCCGCGCGCCCGGCCGGTCGCGGAGCCCAGACCAACGACGATGAGTCCGAGACCAAGCGGGTGATCCGCCGTCCCGGCATGCCGCTCAAGATCATCACGCCGCCCAAGACGCCGAAGTCGCCGGGAGGCGACCGCAACCGCGGCCGTCTGACCATCGCGACCGCCACGTCGGGTGAGGACGAGCGCACGCGCTCCGTCGCCTCGTTCCGCCGCCGCCAGCAGCGGATGAGTGGCCGCGGCCATGTCGAGCAGAAAGAGAAGCTGTCCCGCGAGGTGACGATCCCCGAGACGATCACCATCCAGGAACTCGCCAACCGCATGTCGGAGCGGGCCGTGGACGTGATCCGCATGCTGATGAAGCAGGGCCAGATCCACAAGATCACCGACGTGATCGACTCGGACACCGCCCAGCTCATCGCCGAGGAACTCGGCCACACGGTCCGCCGCGTCGCCGAATCCGACGTCGAGGAGGGTCTGTCGTCCGACGAGCCGGATCTGGAGGAGGATCTCGATCCCCGTCCGCCGGTGGTCACCATCATGGGCCACGTCGATCACGGCAAGACGTCTCTGCTCGACGCGATCCGCAAGGCTAACGTGGTCGAAGGTGAGGCCGGCGGCATCACCCAGCACATCGGCGCCTATCAGGTCGCGTCGCCGTCCGGCGACATGATCACCTTCATCGACACCCCGGGCCACGCGGCGTTCACGTCGATGCGCGCCCGCGGCGCCAAGGTCACCGACATCGTGGTGATCGTGGTGGCGGCCGATGACGGCGTCATGCCCCAGACCATCGAGGCCATCCAGCACGCCAAGGCGGCCGGCGTCCCGATGATCATCGCGGTCAACAAGATCGACAAGCCGGACGCCAAGCCGGAGCGGGTCCGCACGGAACTGCTGCAGCACGACATCCAGGTCGAGTCGATGGGCGGTGAGACCCTCGAGTTCGAGGTCTCGGCCAAGACCGGCGACGGCCTGTCCGAGCTTCTGGAGGGCATCCAGATCCAGGCCGAGATCATGAACCTGCGCGCCAACGAGAAGCGCGACGGCGAGGGGACGGTCATCGAGGCCCAGCTCGACCGCGGTCGCGGCCCGGTGGCCACGGTCCTGGTCCAGCGCGGCACCCTCTTCACCGGCGACATCGTCGTGGCGGGCGCCGAGTGGGGCCGCGTGCGCGCCCTGATCGACGACCTCGGCGAGAACGTCCAGTATGCCGGCCCGTCCGTGCCGGTGGAGGTGCTGGGCTTCAACGGCACGCCCGATGCCGGCGACCGCGTGACCGTGGTGCCGAGCGAGGCCCGCGCCCGCGAGGTCACCGAGTACCGCGCCCGCCAGAAGCGCGAGCGCCAGAACGCCCGCACCGGCGGTGCCAACCGGTCGCTCGTCGACATGATGCGCGACCTGAAGGAAGGCGCCGGCCGCAAGGAGCTGCCGGTCGTCATCAAGGGCGACGTCCAGGGCTCAGTCGAGGCGATCTCGGGCGCGCTCGAGAAGCTCGGCAACGACGAGGTCGCGGCCCGCATCCTCCTGGCGGGTGTCGGCGGCATCACCGAGTCGGACATCACCCTGGCACAGGCCTCGAAGGCGGTCGTCATCGGCTTCAACGTGCGCGCCCTCAAGGAGGCCCGCGAGGCCGCCGAGCGGGCCGGCATCGAGATCCGGTACTACAACATCATCTACGATCTCGTGGACGACATCAAAGCCACGCTGTCGGGGATGCTGCCGCCGACCCTGCGGGAGGATCGCCTCGGCGAGGCGACCATCCAGGAGGTCTTCGAGGTCTCGAAGGTCGGCAAGGTCGCGGGTTGCCGCGTCACCGACGGCATCGTCGAGCGCGGCGCGCACGTTCGCCTGATCCGCGACAGCGTCGTGATCCACGAGGGCAAGCTCAAGACACTCAAGCGCTTCAAGGACGACGCGAAGGAAGTCACCTCCGGCCAGGAGTGCGGCATGGCCTTCGAGAACTTCGAGAACATGCGCGCGGGCGACGTGATCGAGTGCTACCGGGTCGAGGAGATCCGCCGCACCCTCTGACGCTCCGGACTCATCCGGACAGGGCGGCCGCGGCACCTGCCGCGGCCGTCTTTTCTTTTTTCAGGACGTGCGCCGTCCGCTCCGGCGGGCCGGCCCGAGACAGAATGGCCCAGAAACCGACCTCCACCGGCCCCTCGCAGCGCCAGCAGCGCGTGGCCGAACTCGTGCGCCACGCGCTGGCCGAGGTGCTCCAGCGCGGCGATATCCAGGATCCGGTGCTCGGCACGCATGTCGTGACCGTGCCGGAGGTGCGGATGTCGCCGGACCTGAAGCTCGCCACGGCCTACGTGATGCCGCTCGGCGGCCTCGACGAGGCGCCGGTGATCGCCGCCCTGGAGCGCCACCGGAAGGTGCTGCGCCAGGAGGTGGCCCGGCGGGTGAACCTGAAATTCGCGCCGGAACTGCGGTTCCGGCGGGACGAGACCTTCGACGAGGCCGCGCGCATCGACCGGCTGCTGCGGGACGAGCGGGTCCAGCGGGACCTCGAGTCCGGGCCCGAGGACGACGAACCGGAGACCGGGACGGGGCATTGAGTCCCGATACCAAGCAGAAAGGGACGGGGCATCGACCCCGGGGGACACGCGGACATGACGGTTTCCATGGAAGATTTTCCGCCGGCCGAGCGCCAGGCTCCCCCGCCGAGCGCTGAGCGCCGCGGGCCGGAGGGGCGCCGTCCGCAGCGCGGGCCGCGTCCGGACCGGCCGAAGCGCCGGGACGTCTCGGGCTGGGTGATCCTCGACAAGCATGTCGGCATGACCTCGACCCACGCGGTCGCGGTGGTGAAGCGCGCCTTCAACGCCAAGAAGGCCGGCCACGCCGGCACCCTCGACCCGCTGGCCTCCGGCATCCTGCCGATCGCCCTCGGCGAGGCGACCAAGACCGTCCCGTTCGTGATGGACGGCCGCAAGGCCTACCGGTTCACCGTCCAGTGGGGCATCGAGACCGACACCGACGATGCCGAGGGGCGTCCCGTCGCGACGAGCGACGCCCGCCCGGACCGGGCGGCGGTCGAAGCGGCGCTGCCGGCCTTCGTCGGCGCGATCGAGCAGGTGCCGCCGCGCTACTCGGCCATCAAGATCCAGGGCGAGCGCGCCTACGACCTCGCCCGCGAGGGCGAGACCGTGGAGCTGGTCGCCCGGCCGGTGCAGATCGACCGACTCGCCATCGTCGAGCACGACGGCGAGCGGACCGTGATCGAGGCCGAGTGCGGCAAGGGCACCTACGTGCGGGCCCTGGCCCGCGATCTCGGCCGGATGCTCGGCTGCTACGGCCACGTGGCCGCCCTGCGCCGGACCCGCGTCGGACCCTTCTCGGAAGCCGAGGCCTGCCCGGTCTCGGCCCTGACCGACGGCAGCCCCGAGGCGGCCCTCGCCTACCTGCGACCGGTGGAGACGGCCCTCGACGCCATCCCGGAGGTCGCGGTGTCGCGCGATCTGGGCCTGCGCCTGATGCGGGGGCAGTCGGTCATCCTGCGGGGCCGCGACGCCCCGGTGGAGGGCAAGGCCTTCGCGACCTGCGCCGGGATCCTGGTCGCCGTGGGCGACGTGGAGCGCGGCGAGCTGGTCCCGCACCGGGTGTTCCACCTCGGCGGCACGGCCCCTGGCCGCAGCGCCTGACACGCCGGCTCCGCGCCGCCGGAGCGCGCGGAGCCCCGGCCGGTCCAGGCCGGGCTGAGACGAGAGCGCGCAGGCGGAACGAACCTGAGCCGTGACGCTTTGGCCCCGGCGGACGGTCCGGAATGCTGATGCGTGAACTCGACTACGACGTGGCGGTGATCGGTGCCGGGACCGCCGGAATTGCGGCCCATCGCGCCGCGACGGCGGCGGGGGCGCGGTCGGTCCTGATCGAGCGCGGCCCCGGCGGCACGACCTGCGCGCGGGTCGGCTGCATGCCCTCGAAACTCCTGATTGCCGCGGGCACCGCCGCCCACGTCGCCCGCACCGCCGACCTGTTCGGCATCCGGGTTCCGGACGTCGCGGTGGACGGGCCCGCCGTGCTGCGGCGCCTCCGCGAAGAGCGCGACCGGTTCGTCGGCAGCGTCCTCGAAGGTCTCGACGATCTCCCCGAAGACGAGCGCCTCGGCGGCACGGCGCGGTTCGAGAGCGACCGCACCCTGCTGATCGACGACGCGATCCGGATCCGCTTCCGGGCCGCGGTCATCGCCACGGGCTCGAGCCCGATCGTCCCGGAGCCCCTGCGGGGCCTCGGCGCGGACGTCCTCACCACCGACACGCTCTTCGAGATCCCCGATCTCCCGGCCTCGCTGGCCGTTCTCGGGGCCGGTGCCGTCGGGATCGAGATCGCCCAGGCCATGGCCCGGCTCGGCGTCGCCGTCACGGTCATCGACGCGGGCGACACCGTCGCCGGCCTGACCGAGCCCGACCTCGCCCGGCAGGCCGCCGCGATCTTCGGTTCGGAGATGGATCTTCACCTCGGCGCCGAGGTTCGGGACGCCGTTGCGGACAGCGACGGCGTGCGTCTCGACTGGGTCGACCGCCACGGTCGCGACCAGGTCACGCGGGCGGCGCGGGTGCTGGCCGCCACCGGCCGTTCTCCGAACCTGGAGCCCCTCGGGCTGGAGGCGACCGGCCTTCGAATCGGCGAGACGGGCGTGCCGGACTTCGACCGGCGCAGCCTCGTCTGCGCCGGGGCACCGATCCTGATCGCCGGCGACGTCGACGGCTGGCGACCGGTGCTGCACGAGGCGAGCCGCCAGGGCACGATCGCGGGCGCCAACGCGGCCGCCCTCGTGGCGGGCCGCCCGGTCGCGACGCCGGAGCCGTGGACGAGCCTCGCGATGGTCTTCACCCATCCCCAGGCGGCGATGATCGGCGCGCCCTACGACCCGGAGGACGATCGACGGATCGTCGGCGCCCTGGATTTCTCCGGCCAGGGGCGCGCCCGCGTGGAGGGACTGAACCGCGGCGGCATGCGGATATGGGCCGATCGGTCCGGGCGGCTGCTCGGGGGCGAGATGCTCGGGCCGGCCGTGGAACACCTCGCGCACCTGCTCACGTACGCCGTCGCCGACAAGCAGACGGCCCAGGCCGTGCATGATCGCCCGGTATACCATCCTACGGTTGAAGAAGGGCTTATCAGTATTATGTCTAAGATCATACAGAGAAGCTGAGGCGTTGATCTTGCTGACATCACTAGCATTGCGCTCGGCCATTTCGGTCGCCATACCGGTCTGAATGAGCCGGTTTCGCTCCTGATGCCGCCCAGCCAGGCCCCCGATACGGACGTCGATCTCGACGTCATCGCGCCGGACGCGCTCGACCGCCTCGACCAGGGCGTGATCGGGCTCGATGCGGCCGGCACCGTCGTGGCCTTCAGCGAGGGCGCGAGCGCGATCTCCGGGCTGTCGCGCGAGGCCGTCCTCGGGCGCGACTATTTCCGCGACGTGATGCCGGGCACCAACGTGCCGAGCTTCCGCGGCCGGTTCCTGGCGGGCGCGCGCCGCGGCGCCCTGGACGAGACCTTCGACTACGTCTTCGGCCGGCTACCGCAGCCGCTCCGGGCCCGGATCCACATGCGTCACGGCCAGATCGGCGGCACGCGCCCGGTGACGTGGCTGACCATCGATCCCGTCGAGAGCCTCGGCGCCGACCTGTCGCGCGAGGCCGTGATGGCGGCGATCGGCCGGCGGGTGCGCGCCGAGCCGGTGGATGCCAGCCTCTGCGAGCGCGAGCCGATCCACATCCCGGGCTCGATCCAGCCCAACGCCGTGATGCTCGCGGCCGATGCCGGAACCCTCCTGGTCGCGGCCTACTCGGCCAATGTCGGCGAGATCATCGACCCGATCGAGCCGCCGCTTGCGGGTCGGCCCCTGGCGGACGTGCTGCCGGCGGAGGTCGTCGCGGCGATCCGCGCGCGGCTGGCGAGCGGGACCCTCGAGGACGGCGCCTCCATGCGCCGGACCCTGACCTTTCCGGATCGCGGCGCCTATCACGCCGTCGTCCACGCCCATGCCGGCCGCGTCATCGTCGAGATGGAGCTCGAGCCGGACTCGGCCGACGATTTCGCCACGGCGAGCCAGGTCGATACCGAGCTGGCCGTCGGTCGCCTGCGCGAGGCCGGGACCCTGGCCGAGGCCGCCCGGATCGCGGCTCTCGAGATCCGGGCCCTGACCGGCTTCGAGGCGGTGCTGGTCTACCGTTTCGACCCGGACTGGAACGGCGAGGCCGTGGCCGAGGACAAGGTGCCGGGCTGGTCGCGCAGCCTGCTGGGCCTGCGTTTCCCCGCCTCCGACATTCCCGCCCAGGCCCGGGCCCTCTACACCAAGGCCAAGAGCCGCTTCGTCATCGACCGTGACAGCGTCCCGGTCGGGCTGGTCTCGGCCCCCGGCGCCGGCAACGGCCCGATCGACCTGACCTTCGCCCAGCATCGCACGCTCTCGCCGATCCACCTGGAGTACCAGCGCAACCTCGGCGTGAACGGGTCCATGTCGATCTCGATCATGGTCGAGGGGCGGCTGTGGGGCCTGATGATCGGCCACCACCGCCGCCCGCACTACGTCACGCCGGAGACGCGCGCGGCCGCCACGGTGCTCACCGACGCCTTCGCCATGCGGGTGCAGGAGATCGAGTCGCGCCGCCTCTGGGCCGAGCGGCAGGCGCATCTCGACGTCGAGGGGCGCCTCGTGCGCGGCCTGACGCGATCCGACGACTTCGTGGCCGCCCTGACGGCCGGGACGACGACGCTGCTCGACCTGTTCAGCGCCACCGGCGCCGGCATCGTCTCGGGCGAGCGGGTCACGCTGATCGGCCGGACCCCGCCGGCAGAGATGGTGGCGGCGATCGCCAGCTGGCTGCGGGCGCGCGTGCCGGAGGGCGAGGTCGTCTACAGCAGCGACAGCTTCGGCGCCGACTTTCCGGAGGCTGGGCCGCATCGCGAGATCGCCAGCGGCCTGCTCGCGGCCTTCGTGGACGATTCGCGCGAGAACTTGCTGGTTTGGTTCCGGCCCGAGGTGCCCAGCACGGTCACGTGGGGTGGCGACCCGCGCAAGCCCGTGCTCGCCGGAAGCGGTCCCGTGGCGGTGCTGCCCCGCAGCTCGTTCGAGCGCTGGGTCGAGGAGCGCACCGGCTTCGCCGCGCCGTTCGCGGAATGGCAGGTCCAGCTCGCCGGCTCCCTGGCCGAGGCGGTCGAGGGCGTGGTGCTGCGCCAGCGGCGCAAGATCGACGAGCTCACCGGCCTGCTCGCCGAGAAGGAGCGTCTGCTCGAGCAGAAGGACCTGCTCACGCGGGAGATCGACCACCGGGTCAAGAACTCCCTGCAGATCGTCTCGGCCTTCCTGCAGATGCAGCGGCGCCAGATCGCCGACGGCGAGGCCCGGCAGGCCTTCGCCGACACCTCCGCGCGGGTGATGAGCGTCGCGCGGGTGCACGACAGCCTGTACCAGGCGGATCGGTTCGACGAGGTCGATCTCGGCCAGACCATCGAGAGCCTGTGCAACGACCTCGCGGGGCTGGCTGGCGACGGGCACGCGGTCGACCTGTCGGCGGAGCCCGGCCTGATGGTGCCCTACCGCAAGGCCGTGGCGCTCTCGCTGATCGCCACGGAACTCGTCACCAACGCCTTCAAATACGCGGCCAACCCGGCGGGCATCGGCCGCGTCGAGGTCAGAGTCTCGGCCTCCGGCCCCGGCGAGATCCAGCTGCGCGTCTGCGACGACGGGGCCGGCCTGCCCGACGACTGGGCGGACGCCAAGGCGCGGAGCAAGGGCTCCGGCCTGGGCATGAAGCTGATCCGGGCGATGCTCGACCAGATCAACGCCAAGCTCACCGTCGCCAACACTCCCGGCGCCTGCTTCACGATCACCGCGTGAGATCCCGCGAAGGCCTGCACGCGCGGCTGCGCGCCGCGACCGATCCGGCCCACCGGGCGCTGGAGGCGTCCCTCGACTGGCAGGCGCGGGTGGCGACGCTCGGCGGCTACCGGGAGCTGCTGGGACGCCTCTACGGCTTCCATGCGGTCTGGGAATCGGCCATCGGGTCCGGGCTCGCCGACGAGCCGTTCCTGGCGCCGCGCCGCCGACTCGCGCTCCTCGCGGCCGACCTCGTCCATCTCGGCCTCCAGCCCGGCGCGGTCGCGGCGCTCCCGAGACCGGCCGCTCCGGTTCTCCGCGGGCCGGCCGCCGCCACGGGCGCGCTCTACGTGCTGGAGGGATCGACCCTCGGCGGGCAGCTGATCGGCCGCCACATCGCCGGCCTGCACGGCTTCTCCGACGCGGGGCTCGCCTATTACCGGGCGCACGGGCCCGCCGCGGGGGCGATGTGGGCCGCCTTCCGCACGCGCCTGGACGCGTTCGGCGACGACCCGGCCGCGGAGGCCGCGCTCACCGGCGCGGCCGTGTCGACCTTCGCGGCGATGCGCGCGTGGCTCTGCCCGGTCCCGGAGCTGCCGGCCGCCGCCTGAGCCGCTCAGGCGGCGACGAGGGCGTCGCGCTCCGCCGCCAGATGGAGCATCAGCCGCTCGACGAGCCGCCCCGGTGGCCGGCCCGCCGGCCGGAGCAGCAGCGTCTCGATGGGAATCTCGGGCCGGAACGGCCGCAGCACGATGGGCAGCCCGCCGAGCGCCCGTGCCGGGACCGGATCGACGATGGCGGCGCCGAGTCCCTCGGCGACGAGGCCGCAGCGGGCCGCCGTGTACTCGGCCATCAGGGCGAAGCGCGGCGTCGCGCCGGCGCTCGCGAAGGCCGCCTCGGTGGCCGCCTGCACGGGGCTCGACCCGGCCGCGATCAGCGGCACCCCGGCGAGATCCGCCGCCGTGACGACGCGCCGGCGGGCCAGGGCGTGCCCGCGGGGCAGCGCGCACACGGCCGCGACCCGCAGGAACGGCTCGGCGCTCACCCCGGCATGGCCGGAGCGCGGCCGGGCCAGGCCGAGGTCACACTGGCCCGAGGCGGTCCACGACCAGATCGTGTCGGGGCTGGGGACGTGGACCGAGATGCGCAGATCCGGGCATTCCGCGTCGAGGCGGCGAATGGCGCGCGGCAGCAATCCGGCGGCCAGGGAGGGCTGGCAGGCGACGCGCAATCCGCCGGTGCCGCGCTCGCGGATCCGGCGCGCGGCCTGCTGCAGGTGATCGAGGCCCGCGTAGGTCTGCGCGACCTCCTGGGCGAAGGCCTCGCCCTCCGGGGTCGGGAACGCGTTGCCGTGCCCGCGCACGAACAGCGCGAAGCCGAGGGCCGCCTCCAGCTGCGCGATGGCGCGGCTGATATGGGGCTGCCCGATGCCCAGGACCTCGGCGGCCCGCGTCATGCCGCCGTGGCGCATCACGGCGCGGAAGAGGTCGAGATGTGCGGGGTTCATCATGCCGAAACTGCATGGACGCGGGTCAGCGCGGCATTTGACGGCATCGGCCGGGACGGTTGTCAATGCCGCCCGCCGTCCCGACCCCGAGGCCCGTCCCGCAATGCTCGCCTTCGCGCTCTCCGCCCTGCTCGCCGTGCTGGCGGGCGCCGGCCTCGTCCTGCAGCAGATCCTGAACGCCAATCTCCGCGCGGGCCTCGATTCGGCGTCCTGGGCCGGCGTCTCCAGCTACGCGGTCGGCCTCGCCTGCATGGCGCTCCTTGCCGCCGCCCTGCGCGATCCGGTGCCGACGACGAGCGTGGCGGAGCGGATCCCGTGGTGGACCTGGAGCGGCGGCCTGTTCGGCGCGGTGTTCATCGGGCTCGCGATCCTGCTGGTCCCGAAGCTCGGCGCCGCGACCTTCTTCGCGCTCCTCGTCACGGGCCAGATGGTCGCCTCGGTGCTGTTCGACCACGCCGGCCTGCTCGGCCTCGCGCAGCGGCCCGTCGACCTGCCGCGCCTCCTGGGGATCGCGCTCCTGATCGGCGGCGTCGTGCTGATCCGCCGCTAGAGCCGTGCGCGATCGCGCTGCAACCGAGCACGGCTCCAAGCCTTTGTCTTGACACGCTCTCTTGCGCCGGACCGGTATCCACTTCGGCGGAGAGCGCTCCAGGGCCGGATCAGGGCGTCTCGGCCAGCAGTCCCTCGACGAAGGGGGCGAGTCCGGTGCGGCGCGCCCGCCGGAGACGCTCGGCCGCCAGGATCCCCTGGAGGGCCCGGAAGGCGTTCTGCAGGTCGTCGTTGACGATGACGTAGTCGTACTCGACCCAGCGCTGGATCTCGGTCCGGGCGTTGGCGAGACGCTTCTCGATCGTCTCGGCGGAATCCTCCGCCCGGCGCTCCAGGCGCTGGCGCAGCTCGGCCATGCTGGGCGGCAGGATGAAGACCGTCACCACGTCCTGGGCGAGCTTGGACCGCACCTGCCGCGTGCCCTGGTAGTCGATGTCGAAGATCATATCCCGGCCGGAGCCCAGCACCTTCTCCACCGGCCGACGGGGCGTGCCGTAGAAGTTGCCGTGGACCTCGGCCCATTCGAGCAGATCGTCGCGCTCGCGCAGGTCGTCGAACGCCTCGCGATCGATGAAATGGTAGTGCCGCCCGTCGATCTCCGAGGGACGCCGCCCCCGCGTGGTCACCGAGATCGACAGGTCGAGCGCCCAGCTCGGATCCTGCGCGATCGCCCGCGTCAGGGTGGTCTTCCCCGCGCCCGAGGGCGAGGAGAGGATCAGGATCAACCCGCGCCGCGCGATCGAGTCGGAGACGCTCCCGGCCGGCTCGGTCATGCGCGTGGCTCCCCGACGTTTCGCATCCGTATCCTCACGTCCCGATCCGGCATCGTGCCCGGCATCGTGCCCGGCATCATTCGATGTTCTGCACCTGCTCGCGGAACTGCTCGACCACGGCCTTCAGGTCGAGTCCGATCCGCGACAGGCTGATATCGTTGGCCTTGGCGCACAGGGTGTTGGCCTCGCGGCCGAATTCCTGGGCCAGGAAGTCCAGCCGCCGGCCGATCGCGCCACCGGCCGCCAGCAGGTCCCGGGCGCTCGCCACGTGGGCGCGGAGCCGGTCCAGCTCCTCGCGGACATCCGCCTTGCCGGCGAGCAGCATCGCCTCCTGGTGCAGGCGGTCCGGGTCGAGGCCGCTGCCGCCGAGGGCCGCGACGGCCGCCTCCAGCCGTGCCCGCACGGCCTCGGGCTGGCGGGCCGGGTTCTCCTCGGCGGCCTGGGTCAGCGCGGCGATCCGGTCGACCTGGGCGGTGACGACCTGCTCGAGCTGGCGCCCCTCGGCGCGGCGCGCCTCGACGAGATCCGCGACCAGCTGGACCACGCCCGCGGCCAGGTCCCGGGCGAGGGTGTCGGTGTCGGCCGCCTCGTCCTCGACCTCGATCACGCCGCGCACGCCGAGCAGCCCGTCCATCGTGGCGGGGGCCACGCCCTCGGGGACCGGCACCCGGGCCACCGCCTGGGCGAGGCTCGCCAGGAGGGTCTCGTTGATCCGCACCCGCGCGGTCGTCTCCGGCTTGGTGAGGGTCAGCGTCAGCTGGCACTGCCCGCGGGTGAGTGTCTTCTGGAGCGCGGTGCGCGCGGTCTCGCCGAGCCCGTCATAGCCGGCCGGCACGCGGGTGCGCACGTCGAGGCCGCGCCCGTTGACGCTGCGGACCTCCCAGGCCCAGTGTACCGGTCCGGCACTGCCCGCCGTCCGGGCGAAACCGGTCATGCTCGCGATCTGGGCCACGCCGACCCCCGTCCCCGTGAAGATCGGGGCCTGTAGCACGGATCACTCCGGTGGGAAGAGGCCGGTCGCCGCCGTCGCCGCGTCGCGAGGCGCGTCGGGCGCGCGTCGAGCGCGCCGCACGCCCGGCCATCTCGGGCGGCGCCGTGCAGTCGAGCGGCACCCGGCACGCTGTTGGGACCGGTAGGGCCGCCCGCCCGCGAAGCGGGCCCCGTCCGCCGTCGCCCGCGCGGTCGCGGTGGTCACGTTTTCACTTTCGTGTCGCGCGGCCGACGTTGCATTCCGCAGTGAAGGTGTGCTCGAAATCCCGCTCGTCTGCACATGAACTCGGATGGCGCATGCCGCGATCAGTATTGGGGAGGACCGCGCTCACGCCGTTCGGGATGTCCGCGCTGGGCGTCGGCATCTGGGAGGATGCGCCGCACACGGGATGCGTGCGCGGGGACGCGACGATGGCGCGGATCTTCGGCCTGACCGAGGCCGAGGCGGCGGACGGCATCACCTGGGAGCGGCTCTCCGCGCTCTTCCACCCGGAGGACCTCGCCCGGGACCAGAGCGAGCGCCGTCGCGTCCGCGAGGAGGGCGGTCTCTTCGCCTGGGAGCACCGCATCGTGCCCGCGCCGGGCGTCGTGCGCTGGGTCCTGGCGCGGGGCCGGTTCGAGCGCCGCGCGGACGGGCACATCTACGGTCGGGGCATCGTGATCGACATCACCGACAGCCGGGTCGACGGCCCGTACGAGCCGCCGGTCGGTTTTCTCGGGGCTCCGACCGAGCCGGGGACCGCCGTCGAGCGGATGGCCGATTACGCGATGCGCCTGTGGGAGCTGGTCGGCGATCTCGGGCCCGGCGAGGCGACGCGGGTGCAGCCGCTGCTCGAAGCGCTGCTCTACGAGCTGGGACGGCAGATCGCGGCCTCGCTGTCGGGCGAGCCGCCGGAGGCGCCGCGGCGCCCGCGGAACCCGCGGGCGCATTGAGGGTGGCCCCGACGGCGCCGAAGCCGGCGGCGCGGACCGGCGCGGCTGCCTAGCGGCGGCCGCGCGGCGCCGGTGCCGGCTCGCTCAGGGTCGGGACCGTCTTGGGCGAGCCCAGATCGTAGCTGCGGTTCTTGAGGGGATCGAGGCGGGTGCCCTCGGAGGCGTCGAAGGCGCGCGTGCCCGGCGTGCCGGTATCCAGGGCGAAGGCCGCGTTGGTGTTGATCCCGTTGCCCGCGGGGGCGCCGCCCGGCGCGTAGGCCGAGGCGCGGCCCGGCGTGGTCGAATCCGGGCCCGGCTCGACCTTGTCGACGGCGTCCGGCGGCGCCTGCCGGCTCTTCTCGACCGCCCGCCAGCGGGCGACGTTGCGCTGGTGCGCCTCGAGGGAATCGGCGAAGGCGTGGCCGCCGGTGCCGTCCGCGACGAAGTACAGGTCCTTGGTCCGGGAGGGGTTGGCCACCGCCTCCAGGGCGGCGCGGCCGGGATTGGCGATCGGCCCCGGCGGGAGGCCCTCGATCACGTAGGTGTTGTAGGGGGTCGGCCGGTCGATCTCGGAGCGCAGGATCCCGCGGCCGAGGGTGCCGCGCCCGCCCACGAGCCCGTAGACGATTGTGGGGTCGGATTGCAGCTTCATCCGCTTGTTGAGGCGGTTGATGAAGACGCCGGCCACCCGGGGCCGCTCGTCGGCGCGGCCGGTCTCCTTCTCGACGATGGAGGCGAGGGTCACCATCTCGGCCGGGGTCCGCACCGGCACGTCGGCGCTGCGCCGCAGCCAGATCTGGTTCAGGACCTCGCGCTGCTTGGCCTTCATCAGGTTGACGATCTGCTGCCGGGTGGCGCCGCGCTCGAACTTGTAGGTATCCGGCAGGAGCGAGCCTTCCGGGGGGATCTCGTTGATCTCGCCGGCGAGCACGTCGTTGTCGTTGAGGCGGTTGACGATCTGCTCGGAGGTCAGGCCCTCCGGGAAGGTGATGGCGTGCTGGACCTGCCGGCCCGTGGCGATCGTGTCGAGCGCGTCGGAGATGCTCGCGTGCGCCTTGAAGACGTACTCGCCGGCCCGCAGCGCCGGCCGGCCGCCGAAGCGGGCGGCGAACTCGAACAGGCCGGTATGGTCGATCACGCCCTCGCGCTTCAGGGTCTCGGCGATCTCGGCCGTCCCGCTGTGGGTCGGGATGACCACGACCTTGTCGGCCGCGAGCGGGCCCGGCTCGCGCACCTGCCGCTGGAACAGCGTGATCCCGATCATTGCCGCGATGGCGATGACGACCGCGAAGGTCAGGGCGCCGCTGATCAGGCCCACGAGGCCGCTCCGCTCGCGCTCGGGCTTCTCCGGCGGCGGGGGCGCGACGGTCGGCTTGATCGCCTCGCCGGGCGAGCGCGGCGACAGCCGCTGCGGCAGGGCGGGCTCGTCCGTCGGATCCTGCGCGGCGGTCTCGGGCGCGGGCGTCTTTGAGCGGCGGAAGAACATCGGGATCCTGTCTGGGCCCGCGCGACCCGTAACGCGTCGCGGGCCGGGATCGGCTGCCCGCAACCGGGTGCGCACGTCGAGGGGCGTAACCCTAGTCGGGTTTGTGGCGAAATTGCCGTTCCGCGACGCGATAGGCGCCGATCGGCGCGCTCAGCCCGGGGGCTGGCAGGTGGCGCAGTAGAAGGTCGAGCGGTTCGCCTGCACGATGCGGGTGATCGCGCCGGCGCATCCGGGTCGGCTGCAGGGCAGGCCGACCCGGTCGTAGACCCGGAAGGCGTGCTGGAACGCGCCCGCGCTGCCGTCCGTGTGGGCGTAGTCGCGCAGGGTCGAGCCGCCGGCCTTCACGGCCTCCTCGAGGACCTGCACGATCGCCTTGGCCAGGGCGTTGGCCTTGGGCGTCGGGCGCCCGTCCGGCCGGGCGAGGCTCCCGGCCGGCGCCTCCGGATGCAGGCGCGCCCGGTGCAGCGCCTCGCACACGTAGATGTTGCCGAGGCCCGCGATCAGGCGCTGGTCGAGCAGGGCGGCCTTCAGCGGCGCGATCTTGTGGCGGAAGAGCTGCGCGATCACAGCCCCGGTCAGCCCGTCGAGGGGCTCCACGCCCATCCGGGCGAAGTGGCGGCAGGCCGCGAGCTCCGCGCTCGGGACCAGATCCATGAAGCCGAAGCGGCGGGCGTCGTTGTAGGTCACCGTGGCGCCGGTGCTCATCGCCATGACCACGTGGTCGTGCCGGGGCGTGCCCTGGGCGCCCTCGAGGTAGAAGTCTCCCGGGGACAGGTTGCTGCCGTCGGGCAGAGCCACGTCGAACCGCCCGCTCATGCCGAGATGCATGACCAGCGTCTCGCCCGAGTCGAGGGCGGCGGTGAGGTACTTCGCCCGGCGCGCGAGGCCCGTGACGGTCCGCCCCTCGAGGCGGGCGGCGAAGCGCTCAGGGAACGGGAAGCGCAGGTTGGGCCGGCGCAGGGTGACGCGGCTGAACCGTGCGCCGACCAGGGCGGGCGCCAATCCCCGCCGCACGGTCTCGACCTCTGGAAGCTCCGGCATCGCTCTCGCGGCATCTCCGTGCGCGGCGCCCCGTGCGCCGGATCCGGATATCGGCGGGATCGGTCCGGGCCGCAACCGCGGGGAACCGGCGCGGTTTGCCGCGCGTCCCGCGCCGAGGCCCGCCCTAGCGGCGGCGCAGGCGGACGTAGAGGGCGCCGCCGCCGCCATGGTGGCGGGCGGCCTCCTCGAAGCCGAGGACGATGCCGCGCAGATCCGGCCCCCGCAGCCAGTGCGGCACGCTGCGGCGGAGGACGCCCCGCTCGGAGAAGGCGTCCGCGTGGCCCGGGCCGCCCTTGCCGGTGACGACCAGCACGTAGGAATGCCCGGCGGCCCGGGCGCGGAGCAGGAAGCCCGTCAGCGCGGCGTGCGCCTCGGCCTGCACCATCCCGTGCAGGTCGATCCGCGCCTCGATCGCGAGCCGCCCCCGGCGCAGGCCGAGCTTGGCGTTCCGCTCCAGCCCGGCACTCGGCGCGTGCCGCTGGGGCGGCGCCTGGTAGGGAGCGGCGGTGGCCGGGCGCGCCGGCTCCGGGGCCGGCTTCGGCGGGTGCTTCGCCCGCGGCCTCTTGGCGGCCGGCGGCGCGCTGGGCTTCAGGATCGGCGCCGAGAGGGCCGGCATGGTGGCGGTCGGGCCCGGCGGCGGAGGTGTCTCGGGCACCGGGGCGGCGCGGCCCGGCAGCGGCGTGACCAGCTTGGCGATCGCGTCCCAGAGGCGGGTCTCTCCCGCGGTGAGGCGGCGCCCGCGGCGCGGGGCCCTCACGGCGCGGCTCCGGGCACCGCCGCGCGGCGCGGCAGCAGGACCACGAAGCCGATCGCGTCGCGGAGGTTGCCGGCGGCTACGCCGGCCTTCGCACCGGTACCGACGAAGAGGTCGCCGCGGGCAGGGCCGACGATCGCCGAGCCGGTATCGGCGGCGATGACGAGGCGCCCGGCCTCACCTGGAGTCGCGCCGGGGAGGGGGCCGGCGAGCCAGAACGGCAGGCCGTAGCGCCAGAGGGTCGAATCCACCGCCAGGCTGCGGCCCGGGCTGAGCGGGGCGTTCGCGGCGCCCGGCGGCCCGAGGGCCGGATCCGCGACCGGAGCGAGGCGGAAGAAGATGTAGGAGGCGTTGGCGCGGATCAGGCGCTTGGCGGTCTCGGGATGGGCGCGCAGCCAGCCGGTCCAGCGGGCGAGCGTCAGGCCCTCCAGGGGCAGGTGGCCCTCCTGGACGATCAGCTTGGCCACCGCCGTGTAGGGGCGGCCGTTGCGGCCGTCGTAGAGCACCCGCACCGCGCGCCCGTCCGGCAGCCGGACGCGCCCGGAACCCTGGACCTGCAGGACCAGCAGGTCGACCGCGTCGCGCAGCCACAGGATCGGCTTCGCCCGCGCGCCGAGGGCGCCGTCGTCGATCGCGGCCCGGTCGGGGTAGGGGGCGAAGCCGTCCGCGGTGGCGCGGGCGGCACGCAAGCCCGGGTCGAGCCCCGGGCGGGTCTCGCCGGGGCCGAGGGAGATCAGGTCGTCGGGGCGGGCCAGGACCGGCGTCTGGAAATCCGGGCCGGGCTCCAGGGAGCCGGTGAGTTCCGGCTCGAAATAGCCGGTCAGGAAGCCGGGCCGGTCCGCGCCGGGCCGCGCGACGCGGAACGCCTCGAACCGCTCGCGGAAGAAGGCGGCGGCGTCGGGCACGGGGCCGGCGGCGGCCGCGCAGGCCTCGGCGAGGGCGGCCGGATCTCCCGCGACGCCGTCGGGCTGGGGCAGGGCGGGCGGCGGGGCCGCGCAGACGCGGCGGAAGGCGTCGAGCGCCGCCTCAGCCCCCGCGCCGGGGAAGCCCGGCAGGTCCGCCGCGGCCACGGGGGTCAGCACCGCGCCGCCGACTGCCGTCGGCGCGGCGGACACGGCCTGACTCAGGAGGGACGCGAGGAGGGCGGCCGGGACTGCTCCGGACCGGGCGCGGGACATCGGCACGGCAAGATCGTCACGGAACGCCGCTCACGGACTCAGGCGCCGGCCTCGGTGGCCACGAGCTGCCAGTTCGGGTCCCGCGAGCCGAGCGTGCGGGCGAAGGTCCAGACATCCGGCACCTCGACCACCGTCTCGGCGCTGCCGTCCACCACCTTGCCGTCGGCGTCGCGGGTGGCGGTGATCAGGTTCGACAGGAAGCGGACGGTGACGTGCGCCACGCGGTTGCGCACCTCGACGGCGACGATCTCGGCCTTGTCGATCGACACGAAGGTGGTCTCGAGCGTCTGCCGGTTGCGCTCGCGCTCGGCGATCGCCCGCTCGAACGCCTCGCCGACCTCTTTCGAGAGGAGGCCGCGCAGGGTCTTCCGGTCACCCTTGGCGAAGGCGATCATGATGGCTTCGTAGGCCGACTTGGCGCCCTCGATGAAAGCGCGGGGGTCGAAGCTTGGCTCCGCCTGGATGCAGGCCTCCAGGCCGCGCGCGACCTCGGATCCCGGCTCGGCGATCCCGCGCCAGTCCCGCGGGGCGGCGGCGGGCTGCGGCGCGGCCTGGACCCGGTCGGCGCCGGGCAAGCGAACGACGTTGTCGCCGTCGGAGCGCGCCTGGGGCTCAGTCCGGCTGCGGTCGACCGGCTTGAACGGCGAGCGCTCGGCCCCCGTCTTCTGACCGAGCACCGAGCGCAGACGCCAGATCACGAAGACGGCCAGCGCGAGGAAGATGATCGTCGTAACGTCGAAACTGTCCTGCATCACCGATCCGATGGTGGCCGCGGCGAGACCCTGTGCCCCTTGCTCAGGTCGCGCGCGGTGCGGCGCCGGCTAAGCGCGCAGAGGTCTGGCCGACTCATATCCGACCAACGCGTCGGGAGCGAGCCGGTTGTGTCGGCCGGTTGATCGAAACCACGCGTCAATTGCGATCCGGTCGATATGGGTCGTGGGGGCCGCCGGCGCCAGCGCCGCGCCCGCTCGCTTGTCCAGGCTCGGCCCGCGTGTTAGCGGCCCTGCCGTTTGGGCAGTTCCGCGGCGTGATCCAGCCGCTCCCGCCGCGACAACAACCCGCGCCGGCCCTGCCGGTCGATCGAGAAGGATGATCCGCATGGCCGATTCCCCGGCAGCGAACGGCAACGGCGGCGGCATGCCGCAGGGCGATGCGCCGACCATCAACGCCCTGGCGCAGTACACGAAGGACCTCTCCTTCGAGAATCCGAACGCACCGCGCTCGCTCCAGCCCAAGGAGGGCCAGGGGCCGCAGATCAACATCCAGGTGAACGTCAACGCGCAGCAGCTCTCCGAGACCGATTTCGAGGTCGAGCTGAAGCTCGAGGGCGACGCCAAGATCCAGAACGAGGTGCTGTTCGCCTTCGAGGTGACCTATGCCGGCGTGTTCCGGCTCCTCAACATCCCGGCCGACCAGATCCATCCGGCGGTGATGATCGAGTGCCCGCGCCTGCTCTTCCCCTTCGCCCGCCAGATCGTGGCCGAGGCGGTGCGCAACGGCGGCTTCCCGCCGCTTTACATCGACCCGATCGATTTCGTCGGCCTCTACCGGCAGAAGGTGATGGAGCAGCAAGGCGCCCAGGGCCCGCTCGCCTCCTGAGGACCGGACGAGCCGGCGGCCGGTCAGCGGCCGCCGGGACCGCGATAGGCCGCCGCCAGGGCGCGCAGCGCCTCGGCGGGGCGCCCGGCCAGGCGGCGGGCGCGCAGCACCACGAAGGTGCGCGGCAGTTCCGGCAGCC
The DNA here is from genome assembly GCF_001424445.1 of Methylobacterium sp. Leaf361. Taxonomy (NCBI): domain Bacteria; kingdom Pseudomonadati; phylum Pseudomonadota; class Alphaproteobacteria; order Hyphomicrobiales; family Methylobacteriaceae; genus Methylobacterium; species Methylobacterium sp. Leaf361. Next base: position 390,459 of record NZ_LMPY01000012.1, read on the forward strand.
CGAACCGGCCGCCGACCTCCACGGCACCGGCCGGGGCCGTGCTCGGCGCCAGGGCCGCCACCGCCAGCCCCGCCATCACGGCTGCCCCCACCGCCAGCACGCCGCCGCCGACGAAGACCTCGGTCCAGGGGAGCCCGGCCGCGTCGAGAACCCGCGTCGCCGCGCCCCGGACCGTGCAGGGGCCCGCGAGTCCCGCCAGCCGCAGCGTCTCGCCCGGCCGGGGCGCCGGGAAATCCGGTGCGGCGAACCAGCCCAGCCGCTCCTCCGCCAGGACCGCGCCGCCGTGGCCGGCCTCGTCCTCCGTCCGGAAGATCACCGCGTCGTAGCCGCCCTCGCCGGAGGATCCGAACGCGGCCGCGAGGTCGCGCGACGGGACGATCCGCACCTCCGTGATCAGCCCGGCCCGATCCAGGCCCAGGCGCCGCAGCAGCACCGGCAGGTCGGGGCCGGCGACGTGGTCGCTGATCCCGAGGCTGAGCCGGGCGGGCTGCGCCGTCGCCGCGTCGGCCACGGCGCTGTCATGGGCGTCCAGGAGGCGCCGAGCGGCCGGCAGGAACAGGGCGCCCTGGCGCGTCAGGTCCACGTGCCGCGGGGTCCGGTCCAGGAGGCGCGTGCCGAGCCGGTCCTCGAGCCGCTTCAGCCGCAGGCTGATCGCCGCCTGCGACGTGGCGAGCGCCTCGGCGGCACGGGTGAAGCTGCCGAGATCGACCACGCGCACGAAGGCCAGGACGCCTTCGAGGTCGAGGGGACGGTCGGCGACCATAACGCACTCTTATCGTAGATATCAGCGCCGATATGTCGCCGTTATCGAGGCGGCGTGCAAGCCTGCGGGCCTCTCCGGGAGTGCCCCATGCTGATCACCCGCTACCGCCATCGTCTGCCGGCCGACTACGCCATGGACAGGATCCGCGCGCGCGTCGCCGCCCGCGCACCGGCCTGGGACGCGGTGCCCGGCCTCGTCTTCAAGGCCTTCACGGTCGAGGACCGGGCGCGCGGGGCCGCCGCCAACGCCTACAGCTCTCTCTATCTCTGGCAGGATGCCGGCGCCGCCGCCGCGTTCCTGGCCGGGGCCGGGTTCGGCGCCGTGATCGCGAGCTTCGGCCGGCCGCGCATCGAGACGTGGCTGGCGGTCGCCGCCGCGTTCGGGCCGGGGGACGCGGCGGGCGCCCTCTCGGAGGAGACGCGTCTCGTCGGGCCCGCGGAGGATCTCGCCGCCCTGCGCGACGACGAGCGGGGACGCGGGCGCGACATCGCGGCCGGGCGCGACGTCCTCGCCACCGTGGCCGGGCTCGATCCCGACGGATGGCGCCTCACCCGCTTCACCCTCCGTGCCGAGGCGGCCGCCGGACTGTCCGGAACCGCGATCGCCCATCTCGCCGCGCCGGGCCTCGCCGCGGCGCGCGGCCGTTGATTTCCCACCCATCGAGGAGCCAGATCATGCCTCTGACCCGCATCTCCCTGCGTGCCGGGACGACCGAATCCTACAGGGCCGCCCTCGTCGCGGGTGTCTACGACGCCATGCGCGAGACCTTCGCGGTGCCGGAGGGCGACCTGTTCGCCCTGGTGCACCAGCACGACGCGTCGGACTTCGTCTACGGTCCCGACTATCTCGGGATCCGGCGCAGCGACCGCCTCGTGATCGTCCAGATCACCGCCAACGCGACGCGCGGCACCGCGCAGAAGCGCGCCCTCTACGCCGCCGTGACCCGCAACCTCGCCTGCGATCCCGGCGTGGCGCCGGGGGACGTCTTCATCAACCTCGTCGAGGTCAACCCGGAGAACTGGTCATTCGGGGAGGGGCTGATGCAGTACGGCCCGCCGGAGCCGTGAGGCCGGTGCAGCGAGTCCGCCGCGGGAGCGGTGCGGCGATGATGGCGGCGATCCGGGCTTGACCGTTCCGGGGGGGGAGTACAGGTCCGGGGCCCGAAACGGCTCCAGGATCGCATGGCCCCCACCGCAAACCTCGCCCTGATCAACCTGTTCATCGGGGACATCCAGGGCGGCCTCGGACCCTTTCTCGGGACCTGGCTGGCAGAATCGGCCTCGTGGAGCCCCGCGCGGGTCGGGTTCGTCATCACGCTGGTCGGCATCGGCACGCTGTTCCTGAGCGGACCGTTCGGCGCCCTGGTCGACCGGTTCCCGCGCCCGCGCCTGCTGATCGCGCTGGCCTGCGGGGCGATCCTGGTGGGAACGCTGCTGCTCCTGCCGGCCCGCAGCTTCCCGGCGGTGCTGTGCGCGCAGCTCTTCGCGGCGGCCGGCGGCACCCTGCTGCTGCCGGCCGTCGCGGCGCTGACCCTGGGTATCGTCGGCAAGGACCGGTTCCCCGCGCAGCAGGGGCGCAACCAGGCCTTCAATCACGTCGGCATCCTGATCGCCGCGGGCGCCATCAGCCTCGGCACCGGCTATTTCGGCCCGGCGATCGCCTTCTGGGTGCTGGGCGGTATGGCGCTGGCGGCGATCGTCGCGACGGCGACGATGCCGGCCAAGGCGTGGAGCCGCCGCCGCGCCGTCGGCTGGAAGGAGGACGACTCGGACGAGCCGGAGCGCAGCGGCCTCCGCCAGGTCCTGGGGAACCGTCGCCTGCTGGTGCTGACCGTGGCGCTGACCCTGTTCAATCTCGGGAACGGCGGCATGCTCTCGCTGCTCGGCCAGAAGCTGGTCGCGACCGCGGCCGACGCCACGACCTGGACGGCCCGCTACGTCATGGTGGCCCAGCTGGTGATGGTCCCGGTGGCGCTGTTCGCCGGATCGCTCGCCGACAAGCGCGGCCGCCGCCAGCTGCTGATGGTCGCCTTCGCGGTCCTGCCGGTGCGGGCGCTGCTATCCGGCCTCATCGACGATCCGGTCTGGCTGATCGCCGCCGAGGTGCTGGACGGCGTCGCCTCTGGCATCGTCGGGGTGGCGGTGCCGGTCATCGTCGCCGACCTGACCTGGGGATCCGGCCGGACCCAGACGGCCATCGGCAGCGTCAACGCCGTCCAGGGCGTCGGCGGCGCCCTGTCGGGCTGGTACGGCGGCCTGTCCTACGGGATGTTCGGCTGGACCGGCGCCTTCCTGGCCCTCGGCCTGCCGGCGCTTATCGCCCTCGCGCTGGTGATCTGGCTCGACGCGACGCCCGAGCCCGGCCGGCGCAGCCGCCGGCGGGAGCGGCGCAGCACCGCCGCTCAGGGAGCCTGAGCCGGCCGCGCGATCGGGAACCCCGCGTCGACCCGTCACCGGGCCCGTCCCCCGCGCGTTGCGGAGCCGCCGGAGAGCGCCGGCCCGACTGCCGCGCCCGACCTCGGATCGCCGCGTGGCGACGGCGGTGTGCCGAAGGCGGGGGCCTCTGGAAACGCGAAAACCCGGCCTCGGGGCCGGGCTTCGCGTCGGTGTCGCGGCCGTGGGCTCAGCCGATATGCGGGCTGCCGGTCGCGGCGGGGAAGCGGTCGGCCAGGGCGCGGCGCAGCTTCTCCAGGGCCCGGTTCTCGATCTGGCGGACGCGCTCCTTGGAGATGCCGAGCCGCTGGCCCAGGGCCTCCAGGGTCGCCTGATCCTCGGCGAGGCGGCGCTCGCGCAGGATGCGCAGTTCGCGCTCCGACAGCACGGTCAGGGCCTGCTGGAGCCAGCTCAAGCGACGCTCGCCGTCGACCGTGGCGCTCACGGTCTCGTCCGGCAGGTCGGCGCCGTCGACGAGGAAGTCCATCCGCTCCGACGAGGCGTCGCTGTCCTCGCCCACCGGGGCGTTGAGCGACATGTCGGGACCGGAGAGGCGCGCGTCCATCAGGGCGACGTCGTCCCGCGACACGCCGATGGCGCTGGCGATGCGGCGGTGGATCTCGTCGCCGACATGCTCCTCGGTGGATTGCATCAGCCGGGCGCGCAGCCGCCGCAGGTTGAAGAACAGGGCCTTCTGCGCGGAGGACGTGCCGCCGCGCACGATCGACCAGTTGCGCAGGATGTAATCCTGGATCGACGCGCGGATCCACCACGTCGCGTAGGTCGAGAAGCGGACGTCCCGCTCGGGCTCGAACCGGGCGGCGGCCTCCATCAGGCCGACATGCCCTTCCTGGACGAGGTCGGCCATGGGCAGGCCGTAGTGACGAAAACGCCCCGCCAGGGCGATGACGAGGCGCATATGGGCGGAGATCAGTCGGTGGAGGGCCCGCTCGTCACGCTCGTCCTTCCAGCGGACGGCGAGGCCGCGCTCTTCTTCCCGGGCCAGGAAGGGTGCCTCCATGGCAGTCCGTATGAACTGCCGTCGAATTCCCGCGATCTCAGCCATCCGCCTGCCTCTTGTTGTCGAGTGCTGTTGCGGCGTCGAGCCGATAGCCCGACGCGCAGGCGCCACCGGGAGGCGACGCCAGGCAACCGACAACGGAAGGCAAAACGCGAAAGTTCCGTCCCGATGCCCCACAATGCGACAACCGGGCGGCCACGAAATCGTGTTCTGTTCCGATCAGATGGGATCCGGCCGCGCGCCGTCCAGCCCGGATGTCCCGAAACGACCGGGCCGGTGCGCCGGTTCGGACCGGTCCGGGCACAAAAAACCCGGCCACAGGGGCCGGGTTCGATGTCGTCCGCGAGGGGAAGCGCGCCTCAGGCGGCCTCCTCCTGAATGTCGTCGCCCTCGCTGTCACCGTCGGCCTCGGCCTCGGGCTCCGCCTCGTTTTTCGCCCGACGGGGCGACTTGGCGAGGCTCTGCTCGATCAGCTTCAGGGCCTCGGTCTCGGTGATGCGGTTCACCGACGAGATCTCGCGCACGATCCGGTCCAGGGCAGCTTCGTAGAGCTGGCGCTCGGAGTAGGACTGCTCCGGCTGAGCCTCGGACCGGAAGAGGTCGCGCACGACCTCGGTGACGGCGAGCAGGTCGCCCGAGTTGATCTTGGCCTCGTATTCCTGCGCGCGGCGCGACCACATGGTGCGCTTGATCCGGGCGCGGCCGGTCAGCAGGTCGAGCGCCTTCTTGACCAGTTCCGGCTCGGCGAGCTTGCGCATGCCCACGCTGTTGGCCTTCGCGGTCGGGACGCGCAGGACCATCTTGTCCTTCTCGAACGATACGACGAACAGCTCAAGCTTGTAGCCGGCGATCTCCTGCTCCTCGATCGCGGTGATGCGACCGACGCCGTGGGCCGGATACACGACAGCCTCGCCGGTCTTGAAGCCCTGCCGGCCTGCGGTCGTCGTCTTCTTGGCTGTGGTCATGCGAGAAGGGCCTCCACTGGCGCGCAGCGTTCGGCGCCGCGCGAAACCGTGTTCTTCCGGGCGGGACACCCGGTCTGCCTCGCCGCTCCCGGACCCGGCGCCGAGCGCACGAATCCGGGCGTTCCCCGGCGCGGCCGTGCGAACGCCTGGCCCGCCCGCCGAAGTCGCCTCCAGCGGTCGAGCGCGTACTACTCCTAACCCACGAAAAGCGAAGGCGTTTCAGCCGGAGGGAGCACGTCAGGCGCGAGCGACGGCAGGCGGATTGTCTACCACAATCCGGCGCGCAGATCAAAGCATCCCTGAAGACGCACGCGCGGACCAAGCGCGGCGCCAAAGAGTTTTACACTGGTGCGGCGGGACAGGAATGACCTGGCCGCGTATCAGGCCCTCGTATGACGCAGCCCCGCCGCGGGGTTCAGCGGCGGCACGGGCCCGACAGATCTTCCCGCAATCTGGGAAGCGGGCCGCGGGCCGGCGTCAGAACCTGCGGGGCCGGCGCGGGGTCAGTCGCCCGAGCCGGGGTTGGGCGAGAAATGCGCCTCGAGCTTCCCGCTCTTGCCGTCCCAATCCTTGGCGTCGGCCGGGGCTTCCTTCTTCTGCGTGATGTTGGGCCAGGACTTGGCGTAGTCGGCGTTCAGCTTCAGCCACGTGTCGAGATTCGACTCGGTGTCGGGCTTGATCGCCTCGGCGGGGCATTCCGGCTCGCAGACGCCGCAATCGATGCACTCGTCCGGATGGATGACGAGCATGTTCTCGCCTTCGTAGAAGCAGTCCACCGGACAGACCTCGACGCAGTCCGTGTACTTGCACTTGATGCAATTGTCGGTGACGACGTAGGTCATCGGATGTCTTCGTCCTAAAACTCGACTTGGCCCGGGCGGAGCCTGGAGACGGCCCGCGCGCCCGGAGGGTGCTGCGAGGGGAACGCCGGTGAGACCCGACACGGGGACGGATCTCGGAGGCCCACGGCTCTAGACGCTGCCTCCCGGACTGACAAGCGTGCGGGCGCCGCAAGGGTTCGCGTCGGGTCGCTCGCGCGGCCGCTGTGGCGCGACCTCATCACTCGGACGGCCCGTCCGGCCCGTCCTCGACCGACAGGGTGCCGCCCGACAGGTCGTCGTAGAGGAGCCGCGCCTCCGACGCCGGGCCGCGGCGCAGGCCGAGACCGAGGACCCGCACGGCCAGGGTCGCGTGGGGCGCCGCCACCGTGACCACGTCACCGATGCCGATGGCCTTCGCGGGGTTCTCGGCCCGGCTGCCGTTCACCCGCACGAAGCCGTCGGAGGCCAGCCGCGCCGCGAGCGACCGGGTCCGCGCGAAGCGCGCGAACCACAGCCACTTGTCGAGGCGCTGCCGGTCCTCGCGCATCCGCCGCGGATCAGCGCTTCCCGCCGTCGCCGGCCTCGAGCTGCGCCTTCAGAGCCGCGAGCTTGGCGAAGGGCGAGTCCGGATCCGGCGCCCGCTCGCGCCGCGGCGGCCGCTGGTCGGGCCGCGGGCCGGAATGGCGCTGCTCGGCGCCGCGCTGGTCGTCGCGGCGTTCTGGACGGCCGCCCTCGAAGCGGTCGCGGCGCGGACCGCGGTCCCGGCCGGGGCGCGGGCCGCCGTCGCCCTCGGCCCGGCGCTGCTCGGGCCGGCCACCGTCGGGACGCCCCTGTCCCGGGTGCTGGCCCTGCTGGCCACCGTCGCGGCCCCGCCCCGCCCCGCGGGGACGGTTCTGCGGGCGCTGGTGGGCCGGGCGCTGGTGGCGCTGCAGGCGCCAGACCTCGATCTGCGGGATCTCGGCTGCGCCCTCGCCCTCGGCACCAACGGCCTCGGCCGTCTCGGCCGTCTCGGCCGCGGTCTCCTCGGCGATGGGTTCGGCCGCCGGCGCGGCGTCCGCCTCGGCCGGCTGCTCCGCCTCGGCGTGGGGCGACTCGGTCGCAGATGTCTCGGTCGCGAGCGCCTCGGTCGCGGGCGCCTCGGTGGCCGCGTCGACCGGCGTGCCGGCCGACTCGTCCGCAGTCTCGCCCTCGGCGGGCTCCGCCTCGGGGGCGGCCGGGGCTTCCTCGGCCGCGTCAGCGTGATCGGCGGTGGTCTCGACACCCTCGGCGGCCGGGGCCTCGTCGCCCACCGGCTCGGCGGCATCAGCCTGCGCGGCGACAGCCTCCTCGGAGGACGCCTCGGCGGCGGTCGGCGCCGCCGGTGCGGTGGCGGCAGCGGGGACGAGCGACACCGTGATGGCCGGGCCGGGGCGCGCCTCGGAATTGTAGCCGAGCGACTTCAGGATCGAGGCGAAATCCTCGCCCGAGCATCCGACCAGCGAGGTCATGCCGACGGTGGCCACGAAGCCGTCGCCGTCGGCGGTGCCGTCCGGCGGGGCGCCCGGGGTGGTACCGGGCCGGTAGGCGATCGCCGGGCGGATCAGGTCGGCGAGCCGCTCCAGGATGTCGACCCGCACCGCCCGCTCGCCGCTGACCCGGAAGCCGGCCGCGCGGTAGAGGCCCTTGGCGATCTCGCGGTCGACCTTGATCGAGGTGCGGCCGGAGCCGGCGAGATGCGCGATCTCGTCGAGGCCGCGCTGGTCGAGGCCGCCGTTGCGCAGGGCCCAGAGCTGGGCCGCGAGCGTGCGGGGCGCCGGCTTCAGCAGCGCCGGCAGGAAGATGTGGTAGGCGCCGAACCGGACGCCGTGGCGGCGGAGGGCGCCGCGGCCCTCCTGATCGAGGCTGCGCATCTCGTGCGCCACCTTCGAGCGCTCCAGCACGCCCAGCGCCTCGACCACTTGGTAGCCGATTCCCTTGGCGAGGCCGGTGAGGTCTGCCGCGGTCTCGATCTCCATCAGCGGCCCGAGCAGCCGCACGATGTAGGCCTTCAACCACGCGTCGAGGCGCGCCTCGACCTTCTCGCGATGCGCGCCGGTCAGGCTGTCGTCCGCCAGCAGACGGATCTGCGGGGCGAACAGCTTCTCGCCGGGGGTGAGCTTGGCGACGGGCGCGCCGGTCCAGCGGAGCGTGCCGTCGTGCGAGAGCACGAGGGTCGAATCGGCCGTTGCCGAAAACCGCTCGGCCCGGGACTCGATCTCCCCGGCGAGCGCCTTCTCGGCGGCGCTCCTCAGGGTTTTGGCCTCGTGCCCCTCGGCGCTGGCATCGGGAACGAACAGGAATCCGTGAAGGTGGCCGACATGCTGACCCTCGACGGTGACGTCACCGTCGGCGGTGATCTGGGCTTCGAGCATCGTGTTCTCTCTCAGGCGCCGCATCAGGACGCTTGTGCGCCGGTCGACGAAGCGGCTCGCGAGGCGTTCGTGCAGGGCGTCGGACAGCCTGTCCTCTACCCGACGCGTCTCGCCCTGCCAATGTTCTGGGTCGCGCAGCCAGTCGGGACGGTTCGCCACGAAGGTCCAGGTGCGTCCCTGGGCAATCCGGCGGGACAGCGTGTCGATGTCGCCGTCGGTCCGGTCGATCATCGCGACCTGCTCGGCGAACCACGTGTCGGGGATGCGGCCCGCCATGCCCTTCATGAGGAACCGGTAGAGCTGCGCCACGAGATCGGCGTGCACCTGCGGGTGGACCTTGCGGTAATCCGGCACGCCGCAGACGTCCCACAGGCGGCGCACCGTAGCGGCGCTCCGCGCCATGTCGCGGATGTCGTCCTCCTTCATGAGGATCTCGAGGGCCTGCTGGTCCTCCCCCATGGGCGCGCGCGCCAGGCCCGATTCGCGCGGGTGCTCGTCGAGGCTCGCCTGCAGGCCCTCCAGGCTGCCGAAGCTGAGATCCGGATTGCGCCACTGCAGGATGCGCAGGGGATCGAAGTCATGGCTCTCCAGCCGCTCCACCAACTCGGCCTCGAAGGGCGGGCAGCGTCCGGTCGAGCCGAAGGTACCGTCCGCGAGGTGGCGGCCGGCGCGCCCCGCGATCTGGCCCATCTCGGCGGGGGTGAGCTTGCGGAAGCGGGTGCCGTCGTACTTCCAGTTGGCCGCGAACGCGACGTGATCGACGTCGAGGTTGAGGCCCATCCCGACCGCGTCGGTGGCCACGAGGTAGTCGACGTCGCCCGCCTGGTACATCTCGACCTGGGCGTTGCGGGTCCGCGGCGAGAGCGCGCCCAGCACCACCGCGGCGCCCCCGCGCTGGCGGCGGATCAGCTCGGCGATCGCGTAGACCTCCTCGGCCGAGAAGGCGACGATGGCGGTGCGCCGCGGCAGGCGCGACAGCCGCTTCTCCCCCGCGAAGGTGAGTTGCGAGAGCCGCGGCCGGGTCGTCGTATGGACGTTGGGAATGAGGTCCTGGACCAGCGGCAGCATGGTCGAGGAACCGATCAGCAGGGTCTCCTCCCGGCCGCGCACGTAGAGCAGGCGGTCGGTGAAGACGTGGCCGCGATCCATGTCGGCGGCGAGTTGGATCTCGTCGATGGCGACGTACGCCACGTCGAGGTCACGCGGCATCGCCTCGATGGTGCAGATCCAGTAGCGCGGCCGGTCCGGCTTGATCTTCTCCTCGCCGGTCACCAGCGCGACCTTCTCGGGGCCCACCTTCGCGACGACGCGCAGGTAGACCTCGCGGGCGAGCAGCCGCAGGGGCAGCCCGATCATGCCGGTCGGGTGGGCGAGCATCCGCTCGATGGCGAGATGCGTCTTGCCGGTGTTGGTCGGCCCGAGGACCGCGGTGACGCCGCGGGCGCGGGCCTCGCGGGACAGCGAGCGGCTGGGCGTGGGGCGGAGCAGCGCGTCGATGGTCGGCGGTTCCTTCGAGCGGGAAGGCCGTCGCGGCGCCGTCGCGGCGCGGGCGGGGAGGCGGGTTCGACCGGCCGACCGCGTCGGGGACGCTAGGGCCGGTACGGTCCTCCCCCATATGGGATGCCGCCGCCGCCAGGTCCAATCTGCGGCGTGATCATCGGGTAGACGTCGATCTGCGTCGTCGGCGTGCCCGGCTGCGGCGCGAGGTCGGCGCAGAGCGTGTCGGGGGTCGCGACGAGGGGGCCGCGGCGGGGCGGCCTGTTCTCGACGACCTCGGCCGACGAGAAGGCGTCACCGCCGCACCCCGGATCGGCGGACCCGGCACTGAGGGACTGCGCCGCGGCCGGCCCCGCGAGCGCGGCCAGGGCGAGGGCGAGGGCGATTCGGAGGGCAGGCGAGCACATCCGGGCATTATCGCCGGGAACGTGAAGATTCCCTCCACCCGCGCGGCCGCGGTCCCCGCCGCGAGGGTTCCCACCGGCCCGGCGCCTCCCTGGGTCATCTCGCAGCACGCGCCGATGGCGCGGGCCGCGTCGAGCCCGGCTGCGACCGGTACGTCGATCAGTCGACGCCCTCGACGAGCACCACCTCGCCGATGCCCGCGGGCCGCCGCTTGGCCACGGCGGCCTGGTACTCGGGCGAGAAGTAGTAGGTGCGCGCCGCCTCGTAGGATTCGAATTCCAGCACGACGTTGCGCGGACGGCCCTCGCCCTCCAGCGCCTCGCAGCGGCCGCCGCGCACCAGCGGCTTGCAGCCGTACTTGCGCATCGCCTCGGAGGCCATGGCGGCGTAGTCCTTGTAGGTGTCCGGGTCGGTGACCGTCATCCGGACGATGATGTAGCCCTTCGGCACTGCTGACCTCCCCGCGCGGCTGCCGCGCCGCGCCGAGGTGCCGGGAAACCGGCCGCCGGTCAAACGCTCCCTGCGGCAGTTGCCCGTGCAGCCGCTACTGCCCGGGCAGGCTCGCCTGCGCGACACTGTTGCCAGCGGCGCCGGCCGTGCCGGTGGTCGTCGGCGTGCCGCTCTGGCTCCAGCGGGTGGCCTCGATGATGTTGGTGCCGATCGTGGTGAGCACCGAGATGCGCAGCGGGATCAGGACGCGCGTCCCCTCGACGGGGGCGAGCCAGACCGACATCTCGCGGTTCTCCTCCATGAACTTGACGCCCGGCCGGTCCGGCCGGTGGCCGGCGACCGCCTGGTAGCGGGCGTTGCATACGAGGACTTGCCCCGCATAGCCGGGCTTCTGCACCGGGCGGGTCTCGGCGTAGCTCAGCACCACGTTGAAGCGGGTGGCGCCGTCGAAGACCGGCAGGGTCCGGTTGCAGTTCTCCGGGTCGAGGGGCTCGCCGCGCCCCTGGGTCGGCATCAGCAGCGCGCTCACCGGGTCGATGATGCCGCGCTTGTTGGCCGGGGTGACCGGCACGCGGTCCTGCATGTCGACGAGCGGCGGCGTGATCTCGGCCTGGACGACGTTGCCGCGCGCCAGGGCCATGCGCACCGCGATGCCGGAACTCGCCGTCTGGGTGGCGATGGCGAAGGCGCCGGGCTGCGGCGCGGCCGAGAAGCTTCCCGAGGCCCGGGCGGAGCCCTTGCCGCCGGTGATCGCGCCGACGAGGCCGGTGAGCACGGCCGACACGTCCATCAGGTAGCGGTCGCGGTCGAAGGAGCCGGCCAGGCGGGCCGTGCCGATCGGGAGACCGGCGAGGTTGATACCGTAATCGACCGCCACGGTCGCGGCGGCGGGCGCGGCCCGCTTGGCCCGCGACGTCCGCGCGCCGGCATCGGTCGGGGCCGCGAGGACCGCGACCGCGAGGAGGCTGCCCGCGAGGCGCCCGGCAGCGTGCTTCTTCGACGGCTTGATCATTCGACGGATTGGCGTGGCGCTCATGATCCGGATCGCATCCCAGGGCGGGCGGGCCAAGACACTCGCTCGAACGCACCCTCTCGAACACACCCGCTCGCCGACGTCCTCTGCGACGCACGGAGCGGGGAGAGGCGCCTTCCTGCAGGTGGAAGAAGGCTATATCCCGGCATCGTGGTTAACAGACCGTTGGTCGTCCGGCGCGATGCTGAACCCCGCCGGCACCTTGACGCACCGCGCCTTCGTCGCCTATAGGCTCGCGCCTTCAACAGGACTCCGCCGGACCTGGAACACGCAATGGGCGCCGCCCGCTGCGACGATGATCGCGCCGGCCGCGATCGGGTCTTCACCGGGCGGAACGAGACGGGATCGTTTTTTATCATGGCGCGCCGCTGCGAACTCACCGGCAAGGCCGTTCAGGTCGGCCACCTCGTGAGCCACTCGAACCGCAAGACCAAGTGCCGGTTCCTGCCGAACCTGTGCAACGTCACCCTCCAGTCCGACGCGCTGGGCAAGCGCGTCCGCCTGCGGGTCACGGCGCACGCCCTGCGCTCGGTGGAGCACCGCGGCGGCCTCGACGCCTTCCTGATCAAGGCCGGCGAGGGTGACCTGTCGCAGACTGCCCGCCTCCTGAAGCGCGAGATCCATAAGAAGCTCGCCGAGACCCCGGCCGCCGCGGCCTGAGTCGTCGGGCTTCACGCCCCTATCGGACGGTTTGAACCGCCGTGGCCGTCGAGGCCGCGGCGGTTTCCGCTTGTTTGCGGCTGGCATGCCACTCCAAGCAATCCAGAGCTCGGCCGCAGGCTGCCGTCAATGTCCGGCCGATGCCCCTGCGCCGTCGTTGCGAGCGGAGCGAAGCAATCCAGGCGGCGCCACGTGGACAAGCCCCGCGCTGCCCTAGGTCACTTCGCTGCGCTCGTGATGACGGAGGGGGCTTCGCCGTCCAAGTTGCGAACATGAACTGTGTCGAGGTTCGGTCCGGATCTGCCGGCTTCCTCGACGCGGATCGTCTGTTGCGCGCGGCAGCGCGGGGCGTGATTACCGCCGCCCGCCCGCCGCGCGCAGCATCCGCCCCGTCGGCGCCGCGCCGTCCTCCTCGAACAGCTCGGCGAGCTTCTCGGTCATCGCCCCGCCGAGCTCCTCGGCGTCGATGATCGTCACGGCGCGGCGATAGTACCGGGTCACGTCGTGGCCGATGCCGATGGCCAGCAGTTCCACCGGCGAGCGCGTCTCGATCTCCTCGATCATCCAGCGCAGGTGCCGCTCCAGGTAGTTGCCGGCATTCACCGACAGGGTCGAATCGTCCACCGGCGCGCCGTCGGAGATCACCATCAGGATCTTGCGCTGCTCCGGCCGCCCGAGCAGGCGCTTGTGCGCCCAGTCCAGGGCCTCGCCGTCGATGTTCTCCTTGAGCAGCCCCTCGCGCATCATCAGCCCGAGGTTCTTCCGCGCGCGCCGCCAGGGCGCGTCGGCCGACTTGTAGACGATGTGGCGCAGGTCGTTCAGGCGACCGGGATTCGGCGGCTTGCCGGCGGCGAGCCACGCCTCGCGGCTCTGGCCGCCCTTCCAGGCCCGGGTGGTGAAGCCCAGGATCTCCACCTTCACGCCGCAGCGCTCCAATGTCCGCGCCAGGATGTCGGCGCAGGTCGCCGCGACGGTGATCGGCCGGCCGCGCATCGAGCCCGAATTGTCGAGGAGCAGCGTGACCACCGTGTCGCGGAAATTGGTGTCCTTCTCCTGCTTGAAGGAGAGCGGCTGGTACGGGTCGATGACCACGCGCACGAGCCGAGCCGGGTCGAGCTGACCCTCCTCCAGATCGAACTCCCAGGCGCGGTTCTGCTGGGCGAGAAGGCGGCGCTGGAGCCGGTTGGCGAGGCGGCCGACCACGCCCTGCAGGTGCGAGAGCTGCTTGTCGAGGTAGGAGCGCAGGCGCGACAGCTCGTCGGCGTCGCACAGCTCCTCGGCGTGGATGACCTCGTCGAACCGCGGATTGAACACTTTGTACTCGGGCCCGCGCGCCTCGTTGCCCTGCCGCTGCGGCGGGCGCGAGGCCTCCGAGGCCTCCTCCGACTCCGCGTCCTCGGCCTCCTCGGGCAACTCACCGGACGGTGCGTCGGCGGATTCCTGGGCGCCCTCCTCGATCTCGTCGGAGGCCTCCTCGGAGGTCTCGATCTCGGCGCGCTCGCCCTGGCTCTTCTCCTCCGAATCGCCCTCGCTGGGGTTCTGCTCGTCGTCCTGGGCGTCGTTCTCGTCGTCGTTCTCGTCGTCCTCCGCGTCGAACGGCGTCTCGTCCGACATGTCGAGGGAGGTGAGGAGGTCGCGCACCGAGCGGGCGAACTTGCGCTGATCCTCGATCGAGCCGAGCAGCCCGTCGAGGTTCGGGCCAGCCTTGGCCTCGATATGCTCGCGCCACAGCTCGACGATCTTGGTCGCGGCCTCGGGCGGCTTCTGGCCGGTCAGGCGCTCGCGCACCATCAGGGCGACGGCATCCTCCATCGGAGCGTCGGCCCGGTCGGTGATGGACTCGTACTTGCCGCCGCGATGGTAGCGGTCCTCCAGCATCGCCGAGATGTTGCTGGCCACGCCCGCCATCCGGCGCGACCCGATCGCCTCGACCCGGGCCTGCTCGACCGCGTCGTACACGGCGCGCGCGGGTGCGTTCTCGGGGGCGAGACGGCGGTGGACGGCCACGTCGTGGCAGCCCAGCCGCAGCGCCATGGCGTCGGCGTTGCCGCGCAGCACCGCGACGTCCTGCGCCGAGAGCTTGCGCGGGGGTTCGGGGAGGCGGGCCTTGTCGCCGGTGAGCGCCGGCCGGTCGGTCGCGTAGGTGACCTCGACCTCGGAGCGCCGGGCGATGGCGCGCAGGCACCCGGCCACCGAGCGCTTCAGGGGCTCGGCCACAGGTTCGCGGCGCTCGCCGGGCTTGCGGTTGGAGATGGACATCAGCGCTACCGGTCGTCCTCGAACGCGAAGGGGCGGTTCAGGATCTCGTCCCAGCTGTAGGGACAGTCCGCGGGCAGGGTTTCGGGCGATCGCTTCATCTCGCGAGCGGCTCGGATCCGACCGACCCGGTAGCCTTCGCTGGCGGCTTCGGCGATGCGCGGCTTGAGACCTGGATTTTTGCGCACCTGCCTGTCGATCCGCACGCGCTGTTCCGCAATCGTCAGCGACCAGCTTCGGCTGCGCCGCTCGGGCTGGTGATCCCATTTGAGGGCGTGGGCGAGAAGCACTTCGATCGCGCTCTCGAGCTTATCGTACTGCTCCGAACCCACGTCGCTCAGCTCCTCGGCGATGTTGTCGAGGTCGAGCGCGTCCACCCGGCCGGCGCGGAGCAGTGCCACCTGCTCCTGAACCCAGGTGTAGAGATCGTCCGCGTGGCGGGTCCGTCCCCGCGCGTGCGCAGTCGCCGGGGCGTCCTCGCGCGTCGGGGCCGGATGAGCCATCGCGTCCTCCATGCGGGTCAGCTCAGCGCGACGTTCACCGCGCTCTCGGGCAGCTCCTTGCCGAAGGCGCGCTGGTAGAACTCGGCCACCAGCGTCCGCTCCAGCTCGTCGCACTTGTTGAGGAACGTCACCCGGAAAGCGAAGCCGATATCCTTGAAGATGTCGGCATTCTCGGCCCAGGTGATCACCGTGCGCGGGCTCATGACGGTGGAGAGGTCGCCGTTCATGAAGGCGTTGCGGGTGAGATCCGCCACGCGCACCATCCGGTTGACGATGTCGCGGCCTTGGTCGCCCCGGTAATGCGTCGCCTTCGACAGCACGATGTCGACCTCGCGGTCGTGCGGCAGGTAGTTCAGCGTGGTGACGATCGACCAGCGGTCCATCTGGCCCTGGTTGATCTGCTGCGTGCCGTGATAGAGGCCCGACGTGTCGCCGAGGCCCACCGTGTTGGCGGTGGCGAACAGCCGGAAGGCCGGGTGCGGGCGGATCACGCGCTTCTGGTCGAGGAGCGTCAGCCGGCCCGAGAGCTCCAGCACGCGCTGGATCACGAACATCACGTCCGGGCGGCCGGCGTCGTACTCGTCGAACACGAGCGCGACGTTGTTCTGCAGCGCCCAGGGCAGGATCCCGTCCTGGAAGGCGGTGACCTGCTTGCCGTCCTGCAGGACGATGGCGTCCTTGCCGACGAGGTCGATGCGCGAGACGTGGCTGTCGAGGTTGATCCGGATGCACGGCCAGTTCAGCCGGGCGGCGACCTGCTCGATATGGGTCGACTTGCCGGTGCCGTGATAGCCGGTGACCATCACGCGGCGGTTGCGGGCGAAGCCGGCCAGGATCGCGAGCGTCGTCTCCCGGTCGAAGATGTAGTCCGGGTCGACATCCGGCACGTGCTCCTCGGGCTCGGCGAAGGCCGGCACCTTGAGGTCGAGGTCGATGCCGAAGACATCGCGGACGGAGACGGTGCGGTCGGGCAGCGCGGCGGGCGTAGCGTCAGAGAGCATTCGGAACCTCGTGAGGCGCGGGCGCTCCACTCCCAAACAGTGAAGCATCCGCGCGGAAGGACGTCGAGCCGGGCCTCCGCGGCGGGGCGGAGCCATCCTTAGACGGCGGCGCGCTCGCGCGCCACCGACCGGCATGGATCCCATATAGGGCCGCCCCGCGCGGTTTGCCCTATCCTGGGTGCGAACCGGCGTGCATCGTTCGTGCCGCTCAGCAGAGACCGGCCGCGCGGAGCACGTCGTGGGCGCGAATGATGTCGCGCAGGCGCTCCTCGAAGGAGCGGTCGCCGCCGTTGGCGTCCGGGTGGAAGCGCTTCACCAGCACCTTGTACTGCGCCTTGATGGCAGCCGCGTCCGCGCCCTCCTCGAGGCCCATCACGTCGAGGGCGCGGCGCACCGTCGCCGAGTGCTTGGGCTTGCGCGGCTCCTCGGGCTGGCGGGCACGCCGGCGCGCGTCGCCGACGCCCTCGCCGCGCAGGATGCCGAGGGGATCGACGTAGGCCCAGTCCCGAACCGGCTCGTCCGCCGGCTTGGCCTCGCCGGTCCGGTTCACGCCCATCGCCCAGGTTGGGCGATGACCGATGATCGCGTCCTTCTGGTAGGCCTGAACGGCGGCGTCGTTCATGCCATCGAAGTAATTGTAGGTGGCGTTGTAGGCGCGGACATGGTCGATGCAGAAGCGCCAGTACTGGCCCTCCGCCTTCCGCCCCTTCGGCGCCCGGTACAGGCCCGGATGGGTGCAGCCGGGGCTCTCGCAGCCGGCTTCCGCGGCGGGCTTCGGCTCGTCGCAGGTCGGCTTGATCCGGATGCTGTCGAACAGGCGCGAGTTGAGATCCATGACGGGCCGATTATGAGGGGGCGGACCTGAGACACAAGGGCACCGGGCCTGATGACGCATGCGCGGGATCGGGCTTGACGGCGCCCACGGACACGACGCGAGGGCACGATGACGGACGGTGCGGGCGCGGGCGGCACCCTGCGGGACTGGATGGAGGCGCGGCTGCGGGAGCAACTCGCGCCGGCGCGGCTCGACGTGATCGACGAGTCGCATCTGCATGCCGGCCACGCGGGAGCGCGGCCGGGGGGCGAGACCCATTACCGGCTCGACATCGTCGCGTCGGCATTCGAGGGCAAGAGCCGCGTCGAGCGGCACCGCTTGGTGAACGCGCTGCTCGACGACGCGTTCAAGCGGGGCCTACACGCCCTCGCGCTCCGCGCCCGCACGCCGGCCGAGGCGGCCTGAATCGGGGCCCCGCTGGGGACGCGGGCGGGATCGCGCCGACGGGGTACGGGACGGGAGGCACGGGACAGATATGGTGACGGAGCCGCCGATCCGCATCCGCGCGCCCGCGGGCTGCGCACCAGACGCGGGCGCGCGGCCGGGGAGGGTGCCATGCCCCTGCGGGTAACGCCGCGCATCGCCATCGACGAGGACGAGATCGAGCTGTCCTTCATGCGCGCCTCGGGCGCCGGCGGACAGAACGTCAACAAGGTCGAGACCGCGGTCCAGCTGCGCTGGGCGGCGCTGGCCTCGCCCGCCCTCGACGAGCGGGTGCGGGCCAATCTGGTGCGGCTCGCCGGGCGGCGGATGACCAAGGACGGCGTGCTCGTCCTCGCCGGGCAGCGGCACCGGACGCAGGAGCGCAACCGGGCCGACGTGCTGCAGCGGCTCGTCGATCTGGTGGCGGAGGCGGCCAAGCCGCCGCCGCCGATCCGCCGGCCCACGAAGCCGACCCGGGGCTCGCAGGAGCGGCGCATCGGCGCGAAGAAGAGCCGCGCCGCGATCAAGCAGGGCCGGGGCAGCGTCCGGGATTCGGACGGCTGACCCCGATCCCGCCGCCGCGGCCGGGTCTCAGTGGATCGCGTCGATGACCTCGGCCTTCGGGCTGGCGTCGGGCGCCGGGGAGGAGCCCGCCACCAGGGTGCTGCCCGGCTTGGCGATGGTCAGGACGATCGCGATCATCGCCAGGATGGCGGCCAGCGCCGCCGGGAACAGGAAGGCCGATTCGCCGTAGCGCATGTCGAGCAGGCCGCCGACGACGGCGCCGGTGCTGAGCCCGGCCCAGAGCGGCGCCTGGATCCAGAAGGACGGCGCCACCGTGCCGAGCAGCAGGTTGGCGCAGCCCGTGCCGAAACGCACCACGGCGCCCGTGACGTAGGTGAGCGCCAGGGAGCGGCCGCCCTCGTCCTGCAGCGTCGCGTTCTGGAGGCCCAGCGCCAGCACGATCGGGTAGGCGTGGAGCGGGTAGGCGAAGGTGCCCCAGGGCATCAGCAGGCCGCCGGCGAGCAGCAGGGCCTGGAGCGTCAGCAGCACGGCGAGGCGCCAGCGCCCGACCCAGGCGGCGATCAGCGTCCCCAGGAAGGCGCCGAAGCAGAACATGCAGATGGTGCTGGCGACGCGGCTGACATTCTCCCAGTCGGCGTTGGCGACCGCCACGCCGAAGCGGGTGGTGTTGCCCGACATGAACGACATGAAGAGCTGCGAGAATTCCAGGAAGCCGATGGAGTCGGCGCAGCCCGCGAGCGCCGCGAGGGCGATCGCGAAAGGGATGCGGGTTCGCGGATCGGCGGGAAACGACTTGTCGGCCGGTGGCTCAGGTTTCCGCTCCGGTGCTGCACCACCTGTCCGACTTCCGTATTCCGCCATGCTGATCCCCCGATCGAGCCGCCGCGCCTAGTCGCGGTCGACTGACAATGGACGAATAGCGGAGCGGTTTCATGCCGATGTGCGCCGCAACACAACGACGCGCCCCGGCACCGGCCGTCCGCCCTCGCGACGGACTTCCGCCGGTCTCGTCGTCAGCAGCTCTAATCCGGACGCGGCTGCCGTCGCCGCGATGTGGGCCTCCGCGTGGGCGTAGCGGC
Organism: Methylobacterium sp. Leaf361; assembly: GCF_001424445.1. NCBI lineage: Bacteria > Pseudomonadati > Pseudomonadota > Alphaproteobacteria > Hyphomicrobiales > Methylobacteriaceae > Methylobacterium > Methylobacterium sp. Leaf361. The sequence goes on from NZ_LMPY01000012.1 coordinate 409,518, forward strand.
CGTCCTCGCCCAGGACGGAACCGGGGCCGTCGTGGGATTGCACCGTGACGGCGCCGAGCCCGCCCGGCCGCAGGACCCGCCCCACCCGCGCCAGGAACGTCGCGAGGTCCGCGACGTAGATCAGGACGTCCGCGGCGAGGCAGAGGTCGGCCGAGGCTTCCGGCAGGTCGGCCAGGGCGGCGCCGAGGTCGCCCTCGACGAGGCGCTCGTAGAGCGGCCGACCCCGCGCCGTCTTGGCCCGCGCCAGCGCCAGCATCCCGGGGGAGAGGTCGATTCCGGTGAGATGGTCGACCCGGTCGCGCACGACCTCGCCCATCAGCCCCGTGCCGCAGCCGAGATCGAGACCGACCGCGAAGCGCTCCGGAACGCGCGGCAGGGCGTCGCGGACAATCTGCGGGCCGACATAGCCGAGGCCGTCCACGAGGTGGCGCTCGAACCGCGGCGCGTAGCCGTCGAACAGGGCGCGGACATAGGCCGGCGACAGGACCGGGAGGGTGTCGCCGCCGCCCAGGCGGACGAGATGCGCGCGCACGCCCAGCCGGTCCTCGGGATCGATGTCGAGGGCGCGGGAAAAGGCCTGCGCCGCCGCGTCGCGCAGGGCCGGATCGGGGCCGGCGGCGGCCAAGCCCGCGCGCGCCCGGCCCAGCAGGAGCCAGGCCGGCGCGTAGCGCGGGGCGCGTTCCAAGACCTGCTCGGCGAGGTCGGCGGCGCCCGCGTGGTCGCCCTCGGCGAGGCAGGCCTCGGCGTAGCGGTAGCGGCGATCGGCGAGAAGGTCGCCGGAACTGAGCTGCGAGGCCATGCGTCTGCCGGGTCGGGGGCGCCTATATACCGGGGCCACCGGCGGACTCCACCGGCAGCACGGACCCGATGCCGATACGCGCCAGCGATCTCCTCACCCTGACCCGCGAGGGTCTCTACTGCCCCCTCGGGCGCTTCCACGTCGATCCGACCTGGCCCGTGGAGCGCGCGCTGATCACGCACGGGCACGCCGACCACGCCCGCGCGGGCCACGGCCAGGTGCTGGCGACGCCCGAGACCCTGCGGATCATGGCGGTGCGCTACGGCGCGGATTTCTGCCGCCAGCGGCAGGAGGCGCAGCTCGGCGCGGCGCTCCGCGTCGGCGACGTGACCGTGCGCTTCGCCCCGGCCGGCCACGTCCTCGGGTCGGCGCAGATCGCCATCGAGCGGGACGGCGTCCGCGTCGTGGTGTCGGGCGACTACAAGCGCGCGCCGGACCCGACCTGCCTGCCCTTCGAGGTCGTGCCCTGCGACGTGTTCATCACCGAGGCGACCTTCGGACTGCCGGTCTTCACCCATCCCGATACGCGGGGCGAGGTCCGCAAGCTCCTCGAATCGGTGAAGCTGTTCCCGGAGCGCGCCCACATCGTGGGCGCCTACGCGCTCGGCAAGGCGCAGCGGGTGATGGCGCTCCTGCGCGAGGAGGGCTGGGACCGCCCGATCCACCTGCACGGCGCCATGGAGAAGCTGACGACGCTCTACAAGGAGGAGGGCGTGCCGCTCGGCGACACGCCCAAGGTCGTGGCCGCCGAGCGGAAGGACCTGCACGGGGCGATCGTGCTCTGCCCGCCCTCGTCGATCCAGGACCTGTGGTCCCGCAAGTTCCCCGACCCGGTGACCTGCTTCGCCTCGGGCTGGATGCGGGTGCGCGCCCGCGCCCGCCAGAAGGGCGTCGAGCTGCCGCTGGTGATCTCCGACCATTCCGACTGGCCCGACCTGTGCCGCACCATCCGCGACACCGGCGCCGGCGAGGTCTGGGTGACCCACGGCCAGGAGGACGCGCTGGTCCACTGGTGCGGGACGCAGGGGATCCGGGCGAAGCCGCTCCACCTGCTGGGCTACGGCGATGACGGCGAGGTCGAGGGGACCTCGGAGGCAGGCTCCGAGGCGGAGGCGGCGGCGTGAACGACTTCGCCCACCTGCTCGACCGCCTCGCCTACGAGCCGCGCCGCAACGCCAAGCTGCGCATGCTCCAGGACTACTTCGCGCGCACGCCCGATCCCGAGCGCGGCTACGCGCTCGGCGCCATGACCGGCACGCTGAGCTTCCGCGAGGCCAAGCCGGCCCTGATCCGGGGACTGGTCGAGGAGCGGATCGACCCGGTGCTGTTCCGGCTGTCGCACAATTACGTGGGCGACCTCGCGGAGACGACGGCGCTGATCTGGCCGGGACCGGCGGAGGCGCCGCGGGAACCGGGCCCCGGCCACAACAACCCGCCGCCGCATGTCCCGACCCTGGCCGAGGTCGTGGAAACCCTCGCGACCATCCCCAAGCGCGATCTGCCCCGCCATCTCGCCGACTGGCTCGACGCCCTCGACGAGACCGGGCGCTGGGCGCTCCTGAAGCTGGTCACCGGCAACCTGCGGGTCGGCGTCTCGGCGCGGCTCGCCAAGACGGCGGTGGGCGCGCTGGGCAACCACGACGCCGACGCCGTCGAGGAGGTCTGGCACGGGCTGACCCCACCCTTCGAGACCCTGTTCGCCTGGGTCGAGGGCCGGGCCGAGCGGCCCGAGACCCTGAACCCCGCGCCGTTCCGGCCGCCGATGCTGTCGCACCCGATCGAGGAGGAGGCCGACCTCGAGAAGCTGGAGGCCGGGGCGTTCTCGGCAGAGTGGAAGTGGGACGGCATCCGCGTCCAGCTCGTCGGCGGTCTCGACCGGGCCGGCCAGCAGGTCGGGAAGGTCTATTCGCGCACCGGCGAGGACATCACCGGGGCGTTCCCGGACCTCGCCGAGGCCATCACCTTCGCGGGCGCCCTCGACGGCGAGCTGCTGATCCTCCGCGAGCATCGGGTGCAGAGCTTCAACGTGCTGCAGCAGCGCCTGAACCGGAAGGCCGTGACGGGCAAGCTCCTGGAGGAGTTCCCGGCCCACGTGCGGGCCTACGACCTCCTCACCCTGGAGGGCGACGACCTTCGGGCAGAACCCTTCGCGGAGCGGCGGCGGAAGCTGGAGGCGCTGGTCACGCGCCTCGACCACGCGCGGATCGACATCTCGCCGCTCGTGCCCTTCGCGGACTGGGAGGCCCTGGCGGCCGCCCGGGCGGACCCGGCCTCGGTGGGCGCCGGCGCGGATGCCGACGCCATCGAGGGCGTGATGCTCAAGCGCCTCAACAGCCCCTACCTGCCGGGACGCCCCAAGGGACCCTGGTGGAAGTGGAAGCGCGAGCCGCACATCGTCGACGCCGTGATGATGTATGCCCAGCGCGGGCACGGGAAGCGCTCGTCCTTCTACTCGGACTACACGTTCGGGGTCTGGCGGGAGGCGCCCGAGGGCGGCGACGAGCTGGTGCCGGTGGGCAAGGCCTATCACGGCTTCACCGACGCCGAGCTCGCCAAGCTCGACCGCTACGTCCGCAACAACACCACCAAGCGCTTCGGCCCGGTGCGCGAGGTCGCCCACGGCCGCGAGGCCGGGCTCGTTCTCGAGATCGCCTTCGAGGGCGTGCAGCGCTCGACCCGGCACAAGTCGGGCGTGGCCATGCGCTTCCCCCGGGTCAGCCGCATCCGCTGGGACAAGCCGCCCGCGGAGGCCGACCGGATCGACGTGCTGGAACGGATCCTCGCCCGGGGCGAGCGCGAGATCGCGCCGGGCGCGGCCCTGATGGAGAAGACCGCATGAGGCAGGGACACGGCCGGGAGGGCAGGATCGGGCCGGTCGAGACGCTCGCCTCCGGCGCGGTGGAGCGCCACGCGAGCGGGCGCCTCACCATCGCGACCCCGGGTCCGGGCTTCACGGATTTCACCGCCGCGGTGGCCGCGTTCGTGCGCGGCAGCGGCGTCCGGGACGGTCTCGTCACGGTGTTCTGCCGGCACACCTCGGCCTCGCTGACCATCCAGGAGAACGCCGATCCCGACGTCCAGACCGACCTGATGACCGCGCTCGACGGCTTCGCGCCGCGCCACGCCGGCTACGTCCACGGCGCCGAGGGGCCGGACGACATGCCGGCCCATATCCGCACCCTGGTCACCGATTCGGCCCTGACCATCCCGCTGGTCGGCGGGGCGCTGGCGCTCGGCACCTGGCAGGGGATCTACCTGATCGAGCACCGCGACCGGCCGCACCGGCGGGAGATCGTGCTGAGCGTCCTCGGGGCGTGACGCGTCCGCCGGCGTCGCGCGGGCGGCGCGGGCCGGCTCAGCAACACGCGGTCACACACCGTCGGTTAACCATAGTGGGTCCTTATCGGCCTCCGTCGGATCGGGGACCGTGCCGCTCCGGCGAACGGAGACCCCGATGGGCCTTTACACCGCGCTCTCGAACTCGATTTCCGGCGCCTCGGCGCAGTCCCTGGCCCTGAACAACATCTCGGGGAACATCGCCAACACCCAGACGGTGGGCTTCAAGTCCACCGAGACGCGGTTCGCCGACATGCTGGCCGAGACCCGGGACGGCACGCAGCTGACCGGCGGCGTGCTGCCGAGCACGCGCAACAGCCTCAACATCCAGGGCACGATGCAGTCGACCGGTGTGGCGACCAACCTCGCGATCTCGGGCAACGGCTACTTCGTCGTCAAGAAGAACACCGGGACGCCGGACAGCCCGGCCTTCGCCGGCGACACCGGCTACACGCGGCGCGGCGACTTCGCGCCGGACGCCAGCGGCTACCTCTCCAACGGCGCGGGCTACTACCTGTTCGCCGGCCCCTCGGCGACGACCCCCGTCCAGGTTCCGACCGGGGCGAGCACCCTGGCGAGCCTCGCGGTCTCGCCCGCCGGCACCCTCACGGGCACAGCCGCGGACGGCAGCACCCTGGCCCTCGGCACGCTGCAGCTGGCGCAGTTCGGCATGCAGGACAACCTCGCCTCGCTCGACGGCGGCACCTACGTGGCCACCGGCCAGTCCGGGACGCCGAGCTACGGCCTCAACGGCGCGACCATCACGGCCGGCTCGGTGGAGCAGTCCAATGCCGGGATCTCGGATCAGTTCTCGAAGATGATCGAGACCCAGCAGGCCTACACGGCCAACACCAAGGTCATGAGCACCACCGACCAGATGCTGCAGGACGCCATCGCGATGTACACCTGAGGCGGCCCCGTCAGAGGAACTTCAGCGGGTCCTTCTCGGGCGGGGGCGGCGCCACGTCGGCGCGGTTCCACCAGCCGCCGCCGAGGGCCACGAACAGCGCGGCGGTGTCGGCGTACTGGGTGGCGCGCGCCGCCGCCGAGGTCACCAGCGCCGAGAGGTAGCCCTGCTGCGCGATCAGCACCTGCGAGGAGGTGATCGCCCCGGCCGTGTACTGCTTGCGGATCAGCGCGAGGCTCTGGTTCGTGGCGCTCACCGCCGCGTCGGCGGCGGCCACGGCCTTCGCGTCGGCCTGGAGCGCGCGCAGCGCGTCCGCGACGTTCTGGAAGGCGGTGATCACCGTCGCCTTGTACTGCGCCTGCGCCTCCGTCAGCGATTCCTCGGCGGCCCGCTGGCGCCGGAACAGGGTGCCGGCATCGAAGATCGGCGCCGTCGCCTGCCCGACGATCGTGAAGAACGCCGCGCCCGGGTTGGCGATCTGGGCGATCCGCGTGGCGCTGGAGCCGCCCGTGGCGGTCAGGCTGAACTGCGGCAGGCGGTTCGCCAACGCGACGCCGACATTGGCACTCGCCTGCTGCACCAGGGCCTCCGCCGCCTTCACGTCGGGGCGCTGCTGCACGAGCCGCGAGGGCAGGCTCACCGGGAGCCGGGTCGGCAGGCGCAGGGCGGCGAGGTCGAAGGTCTCGGAGACCTCGTCGGAGGGCAGGCGTCCCGCCAGGGCGGTCAGCAGGTTGCGCTGCTGGGCGAGCGCCTTCTCCAGCGGCGGCAGGAGCTGCTGCGACAGCGCCAGCGCGGCCTGCTGCTGCACCACGTCGGCCCCGGCGATCTGACCCAGCGAGAGCTGCTTGTTGTAGAGCTGCAGGACCTCGGTCTGCGCCTGGATCACCTTGCGGGTCGCGTCGATCTGCGCCCGCAGGGACGCTTCCTGGATCGCGGCGGCGACGACGTTGGCGGTCAGGCTCAGGTAGGCCGCCTCCAGCTGGAAGCGCTGGTTCTCGGTGGTGGCCTCCAGCGACTCGATCTGCCGGCGATTCCCGCCGAACACGTCGGGATTGTACGAGACCACCGCCTGCGGCGTGGACAGGCTGTAGAGGTACCGGCTCTGATTGTTGAGGGGCGATTGCAGGTCGAGGCCGGGCGCCAGCGCCCCCTGGACCTGCGGCGTCGCGGTCAGGCTCGGGTAGAGGGTGCCCTTCTGGGCCAGCACGTTCTGCTGCGCCACCCGCAGGGAGGCCTGCGCGGCCTCCAGCGTCGGGTTGTTGGCGAGCGCCTGCTCGACGACGCGGTTCAGGGCCTTCGAGTGGAACAGCCTCCACCACTCGCCCGGGATGTCGGCGCCGGACACGAAGCTCTGGTCGGCCGAGCCGCCCTGCCGGGTCCGGATGTTGTCGGCCGCGGAGGGATTCTGCAGCGGTTCCTTGGTGTAGCGGCCGACCGGCGGAGCCTCGGGCGCCACGAAGTTCGGGCCGACCGCGCAGGCCGACAGGCCCAGGGAGGCCGCCAGCCACGCGGTCGCCCGTCCGCACCGTCTCGGCGCAAAGCTCACCATCCCGCCCCCGAAAACCTCACCTCGGTAGAGCGGCGCGACCCGCTGCCAAGTCAATCCGACCGTCCCCAGGCGGCGCGCGCGGCGCGGCCGTTGTGGCCCCCCTGCAACGGGCCGCGCGCCGGCCCGCGTGGTCGTGAGCCGGCTCACGCGGCGGCCCGGTGCGCGGGCCGCGCCCGGGCGTCCGGGTTCGGGCGGCGGCGGGAGAACAGCGAGATCAGCACCGGGACGATCACGAGGATCAGGTTCGGCGCCAGGATGATGCCGCCCACCACCACGAGCGCCAGCGGCTTCTGCACCTGCGAGCCGATGCCGGTGGAGACCGCGGCCGGCAGCAGGCCGACGCAGGCCGCCACGCAGGTCATCATCACCGGGCGCATGCGGACCACGGCGGCGTGCCAGACCGCCTCTTGCCGCTTCCAGCCCTCGTCGAGCAGCTGGTTGTAGTAGGCGAGCAGGATCACCCCCTCCATGGTCGAGATCCCGAACAGCGCGATGAAGCCGATCGCCGCCGAGATCGAGAACGGCGTGCCGGTCAGCGCCAGGGCGAAAATGCCGCCGATCATCGCCATCGGGATGACCGACAGGGTCAGCAGCATGTCGGCCACCGATGAGAAGTTGATGTAGAGGAGCAGCGCGATCAGCAGCAGCGTGATCGGCACCACGAGGCTGAGGCGGGCGGCCGCCTCCTTCAGGTTGGTGAACTGGCCGACCCATTCCAGCCGGTAGCCTGGCGGGAGGTCGACCGCGTCGGCGACCTTTCGCTGGGCCTCGAGCACGGCGCTGCCGAGGTCGCGGCCGCGCACCGAGAACTTCACCGGGATGTAGCGCTGCTGGTCCTCGCGGTAGATGAACGAGGCGCCGGAGACGAGGTCGACGTCGGCGATCTCGGAGAGCGGCACCTGGATCACGCCGCCGTTGGGGTTCTGGGCGCCGACTGCGATGTTGCGGATGCCGGCGAGCGAGGAGCGGTACTCCTTGGCGAGCCGCACCCGCATCGGGAAGTGGCGGTCGGAGCCGTACTCGTAGAGGTCGCCCGCGGTCTGGCCGCCGATCGCCGCCTGGATCGTGGTGTTCACGTCGCCGATCGAGAGGCCGTAGCGGGCGGCCTTGTGGCGGTCGACGTCGATCCGCACCGTCGGCTGGCCGAGGGATTCGAACACCGACAGGTCGGTGACGCCCGGGACGGTGGCGAGCGCGGCCTTGACGGCGTTGGCGGTCTTGGTGAGCTGCGCGAGGTCGTTGCCGTAGATCTTGACCGAGTTCTCGCCCTTCACGCCCGAGGCCGCCTCCTGGACGTTGTCCTCGATATACTGCGAGAAGTTGAATTCGATACCGGGGAATTCGGCCTCCAGTTTCTTGCTGAGGTCCTGGATCAGGGTCTCCTTGTCGAGGCCCTTGCGCCACTGGTCGATCGGCTTGAGCGGCGCCAGGATCTCGACGTTGAAGAAGCCGGTGGCGTCGGTGCCGTCGTTCGGGCGGCCCTGGTGCGACAGGACGGTGGTGACCTCCGGAACCTCCTGGAAGATCTTGCGCATGCGCTGGACGTAGCCGTTGCCGGCCTCCAGCGAGATCGAGGACGGCATCGTCCCGCGCACGTAGAGGTTGCCCTCCTCGAGACGCGGCAGAAATTCGAGGCCGAGGTTGCGGGCCGTGAGGCCCGAGACCAGCAGCACCGCCAGCATCACGGCGACCGCCAGGATCCGGTTGCGCAGGCCGAAGCGCAGGGCCGCCTCGTGGCCGACGCGCAGCACCCGCACGATCAGGGTGTCGCGCTCCTCGAGCTTCTTCGGCAGCATGAGGGCCGAGAGCGCGGGCGAGACGGTGAAGGTCGCCAGCAGGCCGCCGAGCAGCGCGTACGCGTAGGTCTTGGCCATCGGGCCGAAGATATGGCCCTCGACGCCGGTCATCGTGAACAGCGGCAGGAAGCCGACGATGATGATCGTCGCCGAGAAGAAGATCGCCCGGTTCACCTCGCGCCCGGCGACCGCGATGGTGCCGAGCCGCCCGGTGAGGCCGTCGGGCGGATCCTCGCCCTTCACGTGATCGGGCTCGGCGATGTGGCGGAAGACGTTCTCCACCATGATCACGGTCGCGTCGACGATCAGGCCGAAATCGATCGCGCCGAGCGACAGCAGGTTGGCCGAGTCGCCGCGCACCACCAGGATCAGGATCGCGAAGCCGAGCGCGAACGGGATCGTGGCCGCCACGATGATCGCGCTCGTGAGCGAGCCGAGGAACAGCCACTGCACCACGAAGACCAGCACCACGCCGAAGACGAGGTTGTGCATCACCGTGTGGGTGGTGGTGTGGATCAGGCCCGAGCGGTCGTAGATCCGCTCGATCTTCACGTCGGGCGGCAGGATCGTGGAGCTGTTGATCTTGTCGATCTCGGCCTCGACCCGCTCCAGCGTCGGCAGGCTCTTGCCGCCGCGGGTCATGAGCACGATGCCCTCGACGATGTCGGGCTGGTTGTCGTGGCCGACGATGCCGAGGCGCGGGGCGTTCGACACGCGCACCTCCGCCACGTCCCGCACGAGCACCGGGGTGCCGTTGACGAGGCTGATCATCGTGTCGCGAATGTCGTCCATGTCGCGGATCAGGCCGATGCCGCGCACCACCGCCGATTGCTGCCCGACGTTCAGCGTCTGGCCGCCGACGTTGATCGAGGCGTTGTTCAGCGCGTTGGTCAGCTGCACCAGGGTCAGGCCCTGGGCCTGGAGGCGGTTCAGGTCGACCGCGACCTCGTACTCCTTGGCCTTGCCGCCGAAGGCCGTGACGTCGACGACGCCGGGGATCGCCTTGAACCGGCGCTGCAGCACCCAGTCCTGCAGGGTCTTCATGTCCATGGGCGAGTAGCCCGCCGGGCCGACGAGCTTGTAGCGCATGATCTCGCCCACCGGGCTCGTCGGCGAGATCTGCGGTGTGGCGCCGTTGGGCAGGGTCGGGGCCTGCGACAGGCGGTTGAGCACCCGCTGCAGCGCCTGCTCGTACGTGTACTCGTAGTTGAACTGGACCTTCACGTCCGAGAGGCCGAACAGCGAGATCGTCCGGACCACCTGGGCGTTCGGGATGCCGGCGAGCGCCACCTCCAGGGGGATGGTGATGTAGCGCTCGATCTCGTCGGCCGACTGGCCCGGATTCTGGGTGATCACGTCGACGAGCGGCGGGACCGGATCCGGGTAGGCCTCGATGTTGAGCTGCGTGTAGGCGCCGTAGCCGACGCCGAGCATCACGACGAACAGCAGCACCACCAGCACGCGCTGGCGCAGCGAGAAGGCGATCAGGGCGTTCATCGGATCCCCGCTCAGGACGCCTTGTCGCCGGTCGCCGCCCGGTCGATGAACAGGGCCCCGCGAGTGACGACCTGCTCGCCCGCGCTCAGGCCCTGGACGACCTGGGCGTTGTCGCCGTTGATCAGGCCGAGCTTGATGTCGCGCGCCTCCACGGCGCCGTCGGGCCGCGCCACCCAGACGTGGGTGCGGTCGCCCTCGTACACGATGGCGGCCACCGGCACGCTCGGGCTCGGCTCACCCTTGCCGGTGATGATCGTGTAGGTGGCGAACATCTCCGGGCGCAGCACCCGGTCCGGGTTGTCGACCTCGCTGCGCACCGCGAGGCGCCGCGTCGCCGGGTCGAGGCTGGAGGCCATGTAGTTCACCCGGGCCTTGAACACCCGCGCGCCGAAGCCCGCCACCTTCGCCTCGACCTCCTGGCCGATGCGGATCTTGGGGATCTCGCTCTCGCGGACGTTGGCCACGAGCCAGACCGTCGACAGGTCGCCGATCACGAAGACCGGGTCGCTGGAGGCCGAGAGGTACTGCCCGATGCCGACCTTGCGCTGGACGATCGTGCCGGCGATCGGCGCCCGGATCTGCGTCTCGGCGCTCATCGTGCCGTTCTTCTCGAAGGCGGCGATCTCGGCGTCGGTCTTGCCCAGCAGGCGCAGGCGGCTCCGCACCGCGTCGAGGGCGCCCTCGGCGGTCTTCAGGTCGCTCTGGGCGGCGATGACGTCGTTCTGGGCCGACTGGTAGTCCTTCAGTGCCGTCGCGCGGGCCTGGAACAGCTCCTGCTGGCGCTGCGCGATGGTCTGGTCGAGCTTCAGGAGCGCCTGCTGCTTCTGGAGGTTGTTCACGGCCGCCTGATAGTCGTTCTGCGCCTGGACCATGTCGGTGGCCTCGAGCGTCAGCAGCACGTCGCCGGCCTTCACGTCGTCGCCGGCGCGGACCAGGACCTTCGTCACCCGGCCGGCATAGGGCGAGACCACCGGGACGTTGTCGTCCTCGTTGAGGGCGATCCGTCCCTCGGCCGAGCCCTCGGGCCGGAACACGAGGTTGGCGACCGGCAAGATTTCGAAGGCGGCCCGCTGCTCCTTGGAGGGCCGGAACACCCGCTCCACCGGGCCGGCCTTCTCCACGTCGATGCCCGGGTCGGGGTTGCCCGGGGCGAACAGCCCGGTCACGGCCGCGACGAGGTGCGCGGCGGCCTCGCGGGTCCGGTCGGGAAACGCGATGGCGGCGCCCAGGGCGGCCGCGAGCAGGACGGCGGCGATCAGCAGGCCGGGCCACCGGCGCCCGCGCGCGGAGACGGCGACGGCCTCGTCCTGGTCCAGCGGATTTCGGGCGTCCATGCGGATGATCTTCTAGGTCCGGACCGAGAGTCCGGGCTGGGTGACGAGAGTACGATACGTGCCCGGACGACGCCTACATCAATGCGGTCGCTGGTGCTTTTCTATGGCGCGCCGCGGGAAGATTCGGGCGGTACGGCGTGCCTAGAGCAAAGCTTGTCCGACAGGCAATCGATCCGGCGCCCCGGTCGCGAAACCGTGTGGCCCCGTCTTCCTTTGACGGGATTTGTTACAATATGACAACGCTCGCGGGTCCAGGCCCGCGCGATCCCGCACCCGTCACCGAAGAAGCCGTCATGTCCGATACGAGCAACGCTTCCGCCCCGGCCGCTCCCGGTTCCGCCGCCGGCAAGATCCCGGTCACCGTGCTCACCGGCTACCTCGGTGCGGGCAAGACCACGCTCCTCAACCGGATCCTCACCGAGAACCACGGCAAGCGCTACGCCGTGATCGTCAACGAGTTCGGCGAGATCGGCATCGACAACGACCTCGTCGTCGGCGCGGACGAGGAGGTGTTCGAGATGAACAACGGCTGCGTCTGCTGCACGGTGCGCGGCGACCTGATCCGGATCATGGACGGGCTGGTGAAGCGCCGGGGCAAGTTCGACGCGATCATCGTCGAGACGACCGGCCTCGCCGACCCGGCCCCCGTGGCGCAGACCTTCTTCGTCGACCAGGATGTCGGCGAGGCCGCCCGCCTCGACGCCGTGGTGACGGTGGCCGACGCCAAGTGGCTGTCGGACCGCCTGAAGGACGCGCCGGAGGCGAAGAACCAGATCGCCTTCGCGGACGTGATCCTGCTCAACAAGAGCGACCTCGTCTCCCCGGCCGACCTCGACCGCGTCGAGGCCGAGATCCGCACGATCAACCCGCTGGCCAAGCTCCACCGCACGCAGAACTGCGCCGTGCCCCTCGACGCGGTCCTCGAGCGCAACGCCTTCGACCTCGACCGCATCCTCGACGTCGAGCCCGACTTCCTCGAGGCAGGGCACCACCACCATCACGATTCCGACATCCGCTCGATCTCGGCCAAGATCGAGGGCGCGGTCGACCCGGACAAGTTCATGCCGTGGATCTCGAACCTCACCCAGTCGCAGGGTCCGGACATCCTGCGGTGCAAGGGGATCGTGGCCTTCCCCGACGAGCCGAAGCGCTTCGTCTTCCAGGGCGTGCACATGATCCTCGACGGCGACGTGCAGGGGGACTGGGGCCAGGACGAGAAGCGGGTCTCGCGGGTGGTGTTCATCGGCCGCAACCTCGATCCGGCGGCGATCAAGGAGGGCTTCGAGGCCTGCCGCGCCTGAACGGGCGCCGCCTCCCCGGCGCCCCGCGCCGGGAAGGCGATTCTCAACGTTTCCGTGGCATCACGGACGGCGCGGGCCCGCGTAACCGGCCCGCGGAGCCCGCGTATCCATGGCCCACACCGCAGCGCCCGCAGGCCCGGTCCCGTCCGGGTCGGCGGGCGGAATCCCGCTCATCGCGGCCGTCGAGGGGCTGGGCAAGGCGCTGTTCGCGGCGTTCGTCTTCTTCGCCTGCTTCGCCTTCTCGGAGACCTCGCCCTACGACGCGGTCGCGATCCCCACGATCCTGCTCTGGCTCTGCCTCGGCGTCCGGCTGCACCGCGGGGCGGTGCCCCTGGTGGCGCTCCTGCTCCTCTACCTCGCTGGCATCGTCACCGCGCTGCTGCCCTACCTGAACGAGGAGTTCCCGGTCACGTGGACGGTGCAGCTGGTCTATCTCTCGATCACCTGCATCTTCTTCGCGATGTTCTTCGCGGACGACACGCACGCCCGGATGGAGCTGGCGCTCAAGGCCTACACGGCGAGCTGCGTGTTCTCGGCGGCGCTGGGCATCGTCGGCTACCTGCAATGGCTCGGGATCGAGGACCTGTTCTACAAGTACGACCGGGCCTCGGGCACGTTCCAGGACCCGAACGTCTTCGGCTCGTTCCTGACGCTCGGCGCGCTCTACCTGATGCACGGCCTGCTCACCGGCTCCACGCGCCGGCCGCTCGTGTCCCTCGCCGGCCTGCTGATCATCGTGGCCGGCATCTTCCTGTCGTTCTCGCGCGGGTCCTGGGGCGGGAGCGCCGTCGCGGTGCTGCTGATGGTGGGATCGGTCTACGCCGGCAGCGACTCCCCGCGCCTGCGCCGCCGCATCGTGCTCCTGACCCTGGCGACCGTCGTTCTCGGCACCGTCGCGGTGATCGGGCTGCTCTCGGTCGACCACGTCCACAAGATGTTCGAGACCCGGGCGGCCCTGACCCAGGACTACGACCAGGGCGAGACCGGCCGCTTCGGCAACCAGATCCGCGGCTTCGCCATGCTGCTGGAGCGGCCGTTCGGGATGGGGCCGATGCACTGGCGGCTGATCTTCGGGCTCGAACCGCACAATTCCTACATCGGCTCCTTCGCCAACGGCGGCTGGCTCGGCGGGGCCGTGTTCATCGGCCTCGTGGTGGCGACCGGCCTCGTCGGCTTCCGGCTCCTGGCGCGGCCGTCGCCGGTCCGGGCGCACGCCCAGATCGTCTGGCCGGCGCTGCTGATGTTCTTCCTGCAGGCCGTCCAGATCGACATCGAGAAGTGGCGCCACGTCTACATGATGCTGGGCATGGTCTGGGCGCTGGAGGCCGCGCGGTTGCGCATGGGCACCCGGCCGCAGGCGGGCGCGCTTGAAACGCGGCGCTAGGCGCGGCATCGCTCGGTCGCGGCCGATCGGCACCCGGAGACGGTACGTGAGCACACAGCCGGACAACGAGCGCGACCGGCTCGCGGCCCTCGAGGCCCTCGCGATCCTCGGGACACCGCCGGAACCGCATTTCGAGGCCGTCTGCCGGACCGCCCGGCGCCTGTTCGGCGTGCGCAGCGCGTTCGTGGCCTTCCTGGGCGACACGCACCAGTGGCTGAAGACGCCCTGTGCCGGGGTGCCGACCACGATGCGGCGGGACGAGAGCTTCTGCCAGCACACGATCCGCAGCGACGCCCTCGTGGTCGTCCCCGACGCGCGGCTCGACGCGCGCTTCCGCGACCTGCCCGTGGCCGCCGCGCCGGACGGGATCCGGTTCTACGCGGGCGTCGCCCTGAGCCTCCAGCCGGGCCTGCGGGTCGGAACCCTCTGCCTCGCCGATCCCGAGCCCCGCTCCGACTTCTCGCCCGAGGACGCGGCCGCCCTCCGCGACCTCGCCGAAATCGTCGTGGCGCATCTGCGCCTCACGGAGGCCAACGCGCGGCGCGACCGGGAGATCGCGCAGGCGGCGATCCGCGAGGCGCTGATCCGCGAGCAGCACCGGGAGATCAACGCCCGGGCCCGCGCCCAGGAGGCGGCGAACCACCAGCTCACCATGGCCGAGCAGCTCGCCAGCGTCGGGAACTGGCGCGTGGAGCTCGCGGACGGGCAGCCGGTCTGGTCGGCGAGCCTCTACGCGATCGCGGGCCGCGACCCGGCGACGCCGCCGCCGCATCTCGACGCCTTCGCGCAGATCTACCACCCCGACGACCGCGCCCGGCTCGAGGCGATCGTCGCCGACGCGATCGCCCGCGGGGTCCGGTTCGATTTCGAGGCCCGGCTGCTGCGGCCGGACGGCGCGCTGCGCGACGTGGTCGTGCGCGGCATGGCCCGGGGGGAGGGGGCGGGCGCCGGCCTGTTCGGCGTCCTGATCGACGTGACCGAGCGCCGGCGCGCCGAGGACGAGGTTCGCCGCAGCGAGCTGCGCTACCGGGGCCTCGCGGAGGCGCTGCCGCTCCTGGTCTGGACCATGCGGGTCGGGGACGGTCAGGCGACCTACGCCAACGCGCAGTTCCAGGCCTATTACGGGCCGATCGGGCCCGAGCGCGCGGAGCGCCTCGTCCGGAACCACCCCGAGGATGCCGCCGCCATGGAGGCGGCCTGGATCCGGGCGGTCGAGACCGGCACGGGCTACAGCGGCCAGTGGCGGATCCGGCGCCAGGACGGCGTCTACCGGTGGCACAAGCTCTCGCTGATCCCGATCCGCCTCGACCCGGCGGACGGCGCGGTGGCGGAGTGGCTCGGGACCGCCCTCGACGTCGACGACATCGTCACGGCGCGGCTCGCCGTCGAGGAGGCGAGCGGCCTGCTCGACATCGCCCTCGACGCCGCGGAGGCCGGCACCTGGGACTGGGACATGCGCACGGGGCTCGCCGTCCTCAGCCCGGAGAGCGCGCGGATGCACGGCCTGCCGGAGACCGGCGGCGCCCACACGATCTCGGCCTCCGCGTGGACGGCGCTGATCGATCCGGACGACGTCTCCGATGTCTGGAACGAGATCCGGCGGGCGGTCGAGTCCGGCACCCCCTACGCGGCCGAGTTCCGGGTCGGCGCGCGCTGGCTCTACGCGCGGGGCCGAACGCTCGGCGGCACCGACGGGCAGCCCCAGCGGATGGTCGGCCTCCACCTCGACATCACCGAGCGCAAGGCGGTCGAGGCGGCCCTGCGCACCGCCACGCGCGACGCCGAGGCGGCCCGCACCGAGGCGGAGCGGGCGAGCGCGGCCAAGAGCGAGTTCCTGGCCGCCATGAGCCACGAGATCCGCACCCCGCTGAACGGCATCCTGGGCTATGCCGAGTTGCTCCTCGACGGCGACGCGATCCAGAACGAGGACCGGCGGCGCCTCGAGCTGATCCAGAGTTCCGGCGCGGCCCTGCTCACGGTCGTCAACGACATCCTCGACTTCTCGAAGATCGAGGCCGGCGAGCTGACCCTCGATCCGGTCACCTTCCCGCTGGCCTCGACCGTCGACAGCACGGTCTCGATCGTGCGGGGCAGCGCGCTCCGCAGCGGCCTCGCCATCGAGGCCCGGATCGACCCGGCCCTGCCGACCTTCGTGGTCGGCGATGCCGGGCGCCTGCGACAGGTGCTGCTCAACCTGCTGAACAACGCCGTGAAGTTCACGCCCGAGGGCTCGGTCACGGTGACCGCGGAGCGGGAGGGCGACGGCGTCGCTCCCGACGGGCGCCCCGGCGACGCGGTCCGGTTCTCCGTGGTCGATACCGGCATCGGCATCGCGCCGGCGCAGCAGGACCGGCTGTTCAAGCGGTTCAGCCAGGTCGACGGCTCGATCAGCCGGCGCTTCGGCGGCACCGGCCTCGGCCTCGCGATCTCCCGGCACCTCGTGTCGCTGATGGGCGGCGAGATCGGGGTCGAGAGCCGCGAGGGGGCGGGCTCGACCTTCTGGTTCCGGCTGGTGCTGCCCCGCGGCGAGCGGGACACCGCGGCCCCGGGCGCCGCGGCCGACGCGAGTGGGCCGTCGCGGCCGCCCCCGGCCGCGGCTCCGGCGGCCGGCGAGGTCCCGGGCGCGCCGCTGCGGCTGCTCCTCGTCGAGGACGTGCCGCTCAACCAGGAACTCGCCTGCGCGGTGCTCGAATCCCAGGGCTACGCGGTGGACGTGGCCGGGGACGGCGCCGAGGCGATCACGGCGGTCGGGTCGTCCGTCGCGGCCGGCCGGGCCTACGATCTCGTGCTGATGGACGTCCAGATGCCCCGCGTCGACGGGCTCACGGCCACGCGCCGCATCCGCGCCCTCGCGCCGCCCGCCTGCGACATCCCGATCGTCGCCATGACCGCCAACGTCCTGCCGTCGCAGATCGAGGAGCTGCGCGAGGCCGGGATGGACGACCATGTGGGCAAGCCGTTCCGGCGGGCCGACCTCTTCGCCACGATCAGCCGCTGGACGGCGCCGGGCGCGCGGCGGCCGGCGCGGGCCGAGGTGCCGCGCCGCCTGCCGCAGGTCGATTCGGCCGTGCTCGACGCGGCGGTCCTGACCGAGATGGAGGCGAGCTTCGGCACCGATCGCGTCGGGGCGCTGCTCGATCTCCTGGCGAACGAGCTGTCCGAGCGGTTCCGGCCGAGCGAGACCGACCGCCTGCAGATCGCCCACGACGCGCACGCCCTGGTGGCGGCGGCCGGGCTGCTGGGCTTCGTCGGCCTGTCGAGCCTGTGCCGGGAGGTCGAGGCCGCCGCCCACGCGGGCGCCGACCTGATGCCGCTGATCCGGCGCCTGGAGATCCAGCGGGCGACCGCGCTCCGCGCCATCCGGCAGCTGCGCGCGGCGTGAGTCCGCGCGCGGGTATCGAGGACCCTTTCCGTCGTCGCGGGCGGAGCGAAGTGACCCAGGGTCGGCGCGCCGCCGGTGAGCGCCGCGTTGCCCTGGATCGCCTACTCCGCTCGCAGAGACGGCGGCCCCGGAGCCGTCAGTCGGGAAGAGAGTCCCCCGGCTCCTCCGGCAGCGGGTCGCCGGTCCAGGTCGTCGCGAAGGCGGCGAGCTCCCGCGCATCGGCGAAGGCCGCCACGGTGACCTCGCGCGCGGCCGGCTCCGCCCCCGGATAGGGGGCGAGCAGGACGCGCACCCGGGCGAGCCGGCCGCTCGGCGCCTTCTCGGCGATCCAGGCCTGCGCCTCCGGCGTGAACCGCTCCGGACCGTCCAGGGCCCGGGCGTCGGTGCGCAGCACGACCACGTAGGTGCCGAGGCTCGGATCGGCCTCCTGCACCGCCTTGACGATGTCGATCACGGGTTTTCCGCGAAGTCGTTGATCTGCACCTGGGCCTGCGCCGCGGTGAAGTTCGGGATGTCGGCGAAGATCTCCTCGCCGTGGGCGGCGACGGCCTTCTTGAAGGCGTCGACCGACTCGAAGGTCAGGAGGGCCATCACCTGGAACGGGGCGGTGCCGCCGTCCGGCGTGCCGGCGCCCTTGACGACCTTCGCGTCGTGGAGGCCGAGGGACGACCAGCGCTCGCGCACCAGCGGCATGTGGTGGCCGAGGTAGTAGCCCATGTCGAAGCTCGGGCCGGCCGGGTACATCACGCTTACCAGGATCATGGCGTTTCCTTCCTGTGTCGCGCCCGGTCGATCCGGGCGCCCGTCCTCGGGTCGTACGGCGACGGTCAGTGCAGCTTCACCCGCGGCTCGGTGCGCCGGGTCAGCGCGCGGGCCAGGGTGTCGAGGGCGGTCTTGGCCGTGCCGTGCAGCGCCCGCTCGTGCATCTTGTAGAGCGAGCGGTACATCATCCGGGCGAACAGACCGGCGATGAGCATGTTCTTGCCGCGCACGAACCCCATCAGGCTGCCCACGGTCGAGTACTCGCCCAGCGAGACCAGCGAGCCGAAATCCTTGTACCGGAACGGCTTCAGCGGCTTGCCGTCGATCTTGGCCGGGATCTGGCTGATCAGGTGGCTCGCCTGCTGGTGGGCCGCCTGCGCGCGCGGCGGCACCGGCGTGTCGGAGCCGGCCTCGACCAGGTAGGCGCAGTCGCCGATGGCGAAGATGTCGGGGTCGCGGGTGGTCTGCAGCGTCGGCGTCACCACCAGCTGGTTGGTCCGCGTCGTCTCCAGGCCGCCGATGCCCTGCAGGAAGGGCGGCGCCTTCACGCCCGCCGCCCAGACGACCAGCTCGGACGGGATGAAGGTGCCGTCGGCGAGCTGCACGCCGTCGGCGCGCACCTCGGTGACCCGCGCCTTCACGCGCACGTCGACGCCGATCTTGCTGAGGAGCTGCATCACCTCGGCCGAGAGGCGCTGCGGCACCGCCGGCAGGATCCGGTCGGCGGCCTCGACCAGGGTGATGCGGATGTCCTTGCCCGGGTCGATCTTGTCGAGCCCGGTCGAGACGACGTGGCGCAGGGTCCGGTGGAGCTCGGCGGCGAGTTCCGTCCCGGTCGCGCCCGCGCCGATCACCGTGACGTGGAGCTGGCCGGGCCGGACCGGGCCGGCCTGCGTGTGCGCGCGCAGCGAGGCGTTCACGAGGCGCTGGTGGAAGCGCACCGCCTGGTCCTGGGTGTCGAGGGCGATGGCGTGCTCGGCGACGCCCGGCGTGCCGAAATCGTTGGTGGTGGAGCCCACCGCCATCACCAGCGTGTCGTAGGGGACGGCGCGCTCGGGCGTGATCTCGCGCCCTTCCGCGTCGTGGCTCGCGGCGAGCTGGATCGTGCGCGCCTCCCGGTCGAGCCCGGTCATCCGCCCGATCCGGTAGCGGAAGCCGTGCATGTGGGCGTGGTGCAGGTAGTCCACCGCGTGGTGGCCGACGTCGAGGCTGCCGGCCGCCACCTCGTGGAGCAGCGGCTTCCAGATATGCGTCCGGGCGCGGTCCACGAGGGTGACGTGCGCGCGCTTGCCGCGCCCGAGCTTGTCGCCGAGCTTCGTGACCAGCTGCAGTCCGGCGGCGCCGCCGCCGACCACCACGACGCGATGAAGGCCCGACTCGTTCTCGACGGATGCCATCGACACTCTTTCTCCTCCCGGACCGGGATCAGTCGCCGGCCTCCTTACACGGCCTGGGTTGCCGAATACCACATCGCCGGCCGCGACCCCCGGTCACGAGTGCGACGTCGCGCACCGGGCGGGCGGCGCGCGGGGCCCGGTCAGGCCGACGGGGCGCCCGGCTGGCGCAGCGGGTGCGCCTCCGCGACCGCCGGCAGGGCGAGGCAGGCCTCGGCGATTCGCGCGACCGTCGGGTAGGCCGCCGTGTCGATGCCGAAGATGCCCGTCCCGACCCAGAGGCTGACGAGGCAGAGGTCGGCATGGCTCACCGAATCGCCCTGGCAGAACCGGCCCGTCCCCGGCTCGGTGGCGAGGCGCGTCTCCAGGGTCCGGAGGCCGGTCTCGAAGGCGTTGCGCAGGAAATCCAGCATGCGCTCCCGGGGCAGGCCGTAATGCTCCATCAGGAAGGTGCGCACCCGGGGCACGTAGAGCGGGTGGGTGTCGCACGCGACCACCTGCGCCAGCGAGCGGGCCCTGGCCCGGGCCCGGGGCTCCTCGGGCAGGAGGCGGACGCCGCCGCGCGTCTCCTCCAGGTAGTCGAGGATCGCCAGCGACTGGGTGAGCGGCGGCCCGTCGCCGTCGAACAGCGCCGGCACCGCGCCCTGCGGGTTGATCTTCCGGAACGCCGGCTCGTGCTGGTCGCCGGCGTCGAGGTCGATGAAGGTCTCCTCGTAGGCGATGCCCTTCAGCTTCAGGGCGATCCGCACCCGGAAGGCCGCGGCCGAGCGCCAGTTGCCGTACATGTGCATGGGTCAGCGATCTCCGACGGGGTCGAGCGAGCACAGCCGACTTCGCTGCGGCCCGCAAGGGGGCTGCGCGCGCGGCGGCCCGGGGGCGACAAGCGGTCCCGCCGGGCCCATATCGGTCTCCCGCCCCGGAGAGCCCGCACGATGGCCGATCAGACCGACGCCCGCCGCTTCATCCCCCTGAACATCGCGGTCCTGACCGTCTCCGACACCCGCCGCCCGGAGGACGACCGGTCGGGCGACACCCTGACCCAGCGCCTCACCGAGGCGGGGCACATCCTGGCGGCCCGGTCGATCGTCCCGGACGAGGTCCCGGCGATCCGCGCGCGGGTGGAGGCGTGGCTGCGCGACCCCGGCGTCGACGTGGTGATCACCACCGGCGGGACCGGCTTCACCGGCCGCGACGTCACCCCCGAGGCGCTGGAGCCGCTGTTCGAGAAGCGCATGGACGGCTTCTCGGCCGTGTTCCACCGGATCTCGTACGACAAGATCGGCACCTCGACCCTGCAGTCCCGCGCCACCGCGGGGGTCGCGCGGGCGACCTACGTGTTCGTGCTGCCGGGCTCGCCCGGCGCCTGCCGCGACGCCTGGGACGGGATCCTGGCCCAGCAGCTCGACTACCGGCACCGGCCCTGCAACTTCGTGGAGATCATGCCGCGCCTCGACGAGCACCTGCGGCGCGGCGCGAGCCTCACGGTGTGAGGCCGCGCGCTACGCGAGGTTCCCCTCCTTGCGGCGCAGGACCGAGTGCTTGCGGCCGTAGAAGAAGTACACGACGAGGCCGATCGCCATCCAGATCACCAGCCGCAGCCACGTGTCGAGGGGCAGGCCGATCATCAGGAGCAGGCAGGACAGGATGCCGAGGATCGGCACGACCGGCACGGCGGGCGCCCGGAACGGCCGCTTCATGGTGCGCTCGGCCCGCCGGAGGTAGAGCACCGAGCCGCAGACGAGGATGAAGGCGGCCAGCGTGCCGATGCTCACCATCTCGCCGAGGATGTGGATCGGCACCAGGGCCGCCACCACGGCGACCGCGGCCCCGATCATCGCCTGGCTGCGATACGGCGTGTGGTAGGTCGGGTGGACGTGGGAGAACATCTTCGGCAGCAGGCCGTCCTGCGCCATGGTGAAGAAGATCCGGCTCTGGCCGTAGAGCAGGACGAGGATCACCGTCGTCAGCCCGGTCAGCGCCCCGAGCTTGATCAGGAACGCGAACCAGCCGATGCCGATCACGTCGACGCCCTTGGCGATCGGGTCCGGGACGTTCAGGTCCTTGTAGGGCACGAGGCCGGTGAGCACGGCGGCGACGAGCACGTACAGGATCGTGCAGACCGCGAGCGAGCCCAGGATGCCGATGGGCATGTCCTTCTGGGGCTTGCGCGCCTCCTGGGCGGCGGTGGAGACCGCGTCGAAGCCGATGAAGGCGAAGAACACCACGCCCGCGCCGCGCAGGACGCCGCTGTAGCCGAAATGGCCGAAGGTCCCGTCGTTGTCCGGGATGAGCGGGCTCCAGTTCGCGGCGTTCACGTGGCCCCAGCCCAGGGCGATGAAGGCGACCACGACGGTGAGCTTCACCGCGACCATGATGTTGTTGAAGAGCGCCGATTCCTTCGTGCCCCGCATCAGCAGGATCGTGATCAGCGCCACGATCAGGACCGCCGGCAGGTTCAGCAGCGCGGTTCCGCCGCCCTCGATCGGCGTGCCCGGCGCGTTGGCGAACTGCGCCGGGATCACGATGCCGACGCTCTTCAGGATGCTGGTCACGTAGCCCGACCAGCCGACCGCCACGGTGGCGGCGCCCATGGCGTATTCGAGGATCAGGTCCCAGCCGATCAGCCACGCGAAGAACTCGCCGAGCGTCGCGTAGGTGTAGGTGTAGCTCGATCCGGCGACCGGGATCAGGGCGGCCATCTCCGAGTAGCAGAGGCCGACGAAGGCGCAGGCGATGCCGCCGAGCACGAAGGACAGCATGATCCCCGGCCCGGCATACTGGGCCGCGGCCGTGCCGGTCAGGACGAAGATGCCGGCGCCGATGATCGCCCCGATGCCCATCGCGGTGATCGAGAGGGCGCCCAGCGACTTCGAGAGCTGCTGCTCGCCCTCGCCGCTCTCGACGATGTCCTCGACCGACTTGCGCCCCATCAGGCCCGACGAATCCATTGCACCATCCTTCCAGATCGGGGTGGCTCAGCGCGCGTCATCATGTCCGGAGACGGCGACGATCCTGCCGCGCTTTCAGAGTTGTAGAGGCGGATCGACCGACAACAACGTGAGCGGGCGCAAGATTCTTTCGAGCAAGATTCTCCCGAGCAAGATCTTTCCGGTCAGGCGCGCTCGATCCGGGCGATCAGCGGCCTGACCTTGAGGCGACCCGTGAACGCGCCCTCGGCACGCAGGGCCTCGCGCCGGACGACGTCGCCGGCCCGGGCCTGCCGGGCGCCGACGACGGTCTCCGCCCGTCTGACGAGCCGGCCGAGCCAGCGCCCGGCCGGGCGATGAAGGCGGCCGAGCGCCGTCTCCGGCCGCGCGGTCCCGACGAAGCGGTCGAGGGTGCGGATCCAGCCCTCGGCCGGGACGTCGCCGGCCTCCAGGCACAGGATCCAGTCCCGCCGGGCCGCGGCGGCGCCCGCCGCGTAGGGATTGCCGCCCCGGTGCAGCACGAGGGTCGCGCCCGTGGCCTCCGCGACGGCCGCCACGGCCTCGCTCTCGCGGCCCGCGACGATCACCGCGTCGCCGACGAGGCCGCCGGCCACGCCGGAGACGAGCACGCTGAGCGTGTCGGCCAGGCGATCGATCGCGTCCGGATCGGCCGGTTCGGCCAGATAGGTCACGGCGGAGAGCATGAGCGCGCGCATAGACGATTCTGCGGCGCCGTAAACTGCCCCGCGGCCCGCGCGCCGACGCGCCGCCGTTCGGGCGGGCTGCAGAGCCGCATTTGCCTGAAAAAAAGGCGCCCTTCGCCATCGCGTTCGCTCTATGTTCTTATATGGATGCGTGAGGGAGGCGAGTCGTCATGGGGGACACGCGCGACGGGACCGCCTCCGGGGCCGCGCCGCGACTCGGGCCGAGCGTCGCGGAACCGGCCGCCCGGCGCGGGCGCGGCGCGACGGCCAACCCGACGGGCCGGTACGAATCCGCCCGGCGCGAGGCGTTCCAAGACGAGACCTGGACGGCGGACGCTCCGGCACCCCTGCGCACGGAGGTCACGCCGGAGCGGTCCGCCCGGATCATCGCGCACAACAGCTCGCCCGACATCCCGTTCGACCGGTCGATCAACCCGTACCGGGGCTGCGAGCACGGCTGCATCTACTGCTACGCGCGCCCGACCCATGCCTGGCTCGGACTGTCGCCGGGGCTCGACTTCGAGTCGCGGATCTTCACCAAGCCGGACGCCGCCCGCCTCCTCGCCCGCGAGATCGCCGCGCCGGGCTACCGGCCCGACACGATCGCCCTCGGCACCGCCACGGATCCCTACCAGCCGGTCGAGCGGGAGCACCGGCTCACCCGCGCGGTTCTGGAGGTGCTGCGGGAGGCCCGCCACCCCGTCAGCATCACCACCAAGTCGGACCTCGTGCTGCGCGACCTCGACCTCCTGGCCGAGATGGCGGCGGAGAACCTCGTGCTGGCGGCGATCTCGCTGCCGACGCTGGATCCGGACCTCGCCCGCCGCCTCGACCCGCGGGCGCCGCGGCCGGGCAAGCGGCTCGCGGCGATGCGGGGCCTGAGCGCGGCGGGCGTGCCCGTCATGGTCAACGTCTCGCCGATCATCCCCGGCCTGACGGACCACGAGATCGAATCGATCCTGGCCGAGGCGCGCGCGCACGGGGCGAGCCGGATCGGCCACGCGCTGCTGCGTCTCCCGGGCGAAGTCGCGGACCTCGTGGCGGACTGGTTCACCGAGCATTATCCCGAACGCAGGGCGCGGGCCTTCGCACTCCTGCGGGAAGCCCGGGGCGGGCGCGAGAACGACCCGCGCTTCGGCCACCGCTTCCGCGGGGAAGGCGCCTACGCGGCGATGATCGGCCAGCGGGTCCGGCTCGCCGGCACGCGTCTCGGTTTCGCCTTCGGGCGCATCGCGCTGAATCGCGACGCCTTCCGGAAGCCCGGCGCGCAGCTGGCGCTGTTCTGACACGCGACCGACGCGGCGGCGCGCGCGAGACGGCGGACCTGTCCCACAGTACGGTTCAGCGAAAATTCCAGTCATTTTGGCCGGAAGCGGCGTAAAAATACATTTCTAAAGATAGAAAACGACTCAAATGTTGCTTCCAAAGTGGATTTTTAGATTTCTAACGTGTGGGGAAAATCGCAGAACGTA
This sequence comes from Methylobacterium sp. Leaf361, assembly GCF_001424445.1. NCBI lineage: Bacteria > Pseudomonadati > Pseudomonadota > Alphaproteobacteria > Hyphomicrobiales > Methylobacteriaceae > Methylobacterium > Methylobacterium sp. Leaf361. Next base: position 434,062 of record NZ_LMPY01000012.1, read on the forward strand.
AGATTGACATCTGTGTCATTGTGGTTCAAATGCCTGAGATCGCGAGGTTTATTGCGAGATTTTGACCAAGTTTGATTGAGTTATCGAATTTCAATTCTATACTGAGGGTCGTTCTGTGCGTAAGAGCGCGATTTTGTCCGGCGTCCGTGTCCGCAGATCCCGCCAATGGACGCTGTGCGCCGTGATCCGGTCGCGAGCGAGCCGCGCGCCGCGGCCCGGCTCGGTCCTGCTGGTCGCGACTGCCGGCCTTCCTTGAGACGGTAGCGTGTCGGGGTTTCGACCTCCGATGCCGACCGGGCGAACTCCCGGACTCGCCGCGCCCTCGCCGCGCCCTTCGAGCGAACCGGGCCGGCGCCGCGTCGGGGTGCCTGTCGCGTCGCTCAGCCTTTCCGTCGACCGAGGCCGACCGGCCGCCCTGCTCGAACCGGGCAGCCCGGCGGCGGGCCGCACGCCTCGACGCACCGCGAAGAGAGATCCCGACCCTCATGCTGCGTCTTCCGCGTCCGTCCATCGGCACGATCCTGTGCGCGATCCTGTTCTCACTCAGCGCCATGCTGCTGGCCGCGGGTGCCCGGACGGCGCTGGAGGCCGGGGCGCAGGAGCGGGAGAGCCGCCGCGTCGTCGCGCTCACGGAAGGCAGCCGTATCCTCCTCGAGATCCTGCTCGCCGTGCGCCTCGAGCGGGGGCGGACCCTGCAGGCGCTGATCGCCGCGGACAGGATCCCGCCCGCCGACGCGGCCCTGATCGCCCGACAGCGCGCGACCCGGATCGATCGGCTGGAGGCGCTCCTGAGGCTGGTGCGCGCGGTCGACACCGCCGCGGTGGCGAAGACGGTCGATCCGCTCCGACGGGCGCACGAGGCCGTCACCGGCCTGACGTCGCGGATCGACGCGGCCCTCGCGGTCCCGGTCGCGGAGCGCGACGCCGCGACCGCGGAGGTCGCCGCGACCGCCTTCCGGGATCTGCTCGACGCGCTGACGGCGACCAGCGGGGCCGTCGACGTCACGATCCCGCGCCGGGACGCGGCGCTGGCCCGCGCCCTGGACATCAAGCGCGCCGCCTGGATCACGCGGGTCGCGATCGGCGGCAACGTGGCGCGGGCCGAGACGGCCGTGACGCGGGGCACGGGCTAGTCCGAGGAGGAGCGCCTCGCGGAGGCCGAGGAGCGCGGCCGCGTCGCGGCGAGCTGGGCGAATCTCGTCGATCACATGGACGACATGCTGCCGCGGGCGGTCCAGGACGCCTTCGTGAGGGCGGGCAGCAGCAACTTCGAGGGTGAGGTCGCGGCGCGGCGGCAGGCCTTGCGGGCGGCCCTGAGCCGGGGCCAGCCGCCGGGCGTCGCGATCCAGGACCTGCGCGACCGCAACACGCGGGAGGTCAACACCATCGCCGACCTCGCCGAGGCGGCGCTGAACGCGATGGTCGCCCGCGCGCAGGCACTCTTCGCTGAGGCGGGGGCGACGCTGCTGCACACCGGCCTGTTCCTGGCCGCATCGGTGCTGCTCGCCGGTGCCGGCGCCGTCGTCGTCGTCCGCCGCGTGCTCGGGCCGCTCCGGGCCATGATCCAGGCGATGCGGGCGCTCGCCTCCGGCGACGTCGCCGCGGAGATCCCGGCCCGCGGGCGGCGGGACGAGATCGGCGCGATGGCGGCGGCCGTGGAGGTCTTCCGGGACAACCTCGTCCGCACCCGCGCCCTGGAGGCAGAGGCGGACGAGGCGGCGCGCGCCGCGGAGGCGCAGCGCCGGACCATGACGCACACGATGGCGCAGACCTTCGAGGCGGCGGTGGCCGGCATCGTCGGGCAGGCATCCGCCGCCGCGGCCGAACTGCAGACCACGGCCTGGGAGATGACCACCACAGCCCAGGAGACGGCCAGCCAGTCCGATACCGTGGCCGCGGCCGCCGAGGAGGCGTCCGCCGGCGTCAGGACGGTGGCCGCCGCGGTGGAGGAACTCGGCACCTCCGTCCAGGAGATCGGGCGGCAGGTCCAGGGCTCGTCCGAGCTGGCCCGGAGCGCGGTCGGCGAGGCCGACCAGACGGCCGCCCTGGTGGCGGCGCTGAACGCGTCCGTCGCCCGGGTCGACGCCGTCGTCGAGCTGATCGCCCGCATCGCCGCGCAGACGAACCTGCTGGCGCTCAACGCCACGATCGAGGCGGCGCGGGCCGGCGAGGCCGGGCGCGGCTTCGCGGTCGTCGCAACCGAGGTCAAGGAACTGGCCGCCCAGACCGGTCGGGCCACCGACGAGGTCGGCCGGCAGATCGGCGAGATCCGGACCGTGACCGGTCAGGCGGTGCGGGCGATCGGGACGATCACCGGCCGGATCGGGGAGATCGACGCCGTGGCCGCCGCCATCGCGGCCGCGGTGGAGCAGCAGGGGGCGGCGACGCAGGAGATCGTCCGCAACGTCGCCCAGGCCAATGCCGGCACGCAGGAGGTCACCGGCAACATCGCCGGCGTGGCGCAGGCGGCCGACCGAACCGGCCACGCGGCCGACCACGTGCTGACGGCCGCCACCGCGCTCACGCGTCAGTCGGAGGAACTCGCCGCGGAGGTCGAGCGCTTCCTCACCGGCGTCCGGGCCGCGTGACCCGTCGCCCGGCTCAGTCGAAGCCGCGGGTGAAGCTGAGCCGGTGGTGGGGACTGCGCCCGAGCTGCGACAGGCCGGCGCGGTGGACGGCCGTCCCGTAGCCGACATTGCGCTCCCAGCCGTAGCCGGGATGGCGCCGGGCGAGCCGCCGCATCAGCTGGTCCCGGAGCACCTTGGCGACGATCGACGCGGCGGCGATCTGGGGCACCAAGTGGTCGCCGCCGACGACGGCGCGGCCGGGCAAGCCCGGCAGGGCGTCGCGCCCGTCGACCAGCACGGGCGCGGCGAGGCCGAGCCGCGCCACCGCCCGCGCCATGGCGTCGAGGGTCGCGCCGCGGATGTTGATCCGGTCGATCAGGGCGCGCGACCCCGCCGCCACCGCGACCCGCGCGTGGGCGCGGATCAGGGGGGCCAGCCGGTCGCGCACGGGCTCGGGGACGCGCTTGCTGTCGTCGAGGGCCGCGAGCAGGTCGGCCGGGATCGCCGCCGGATCGAACCAGACCGCGGCCACCACCACGGGTCCGCAGAGCGCGCCGCGCCCGACCTCGTCGCAGCCGATCGCCGCCGGATAGGCGGCGGCCCGGGCGGGATCGAACGGCCCGGCTATCGGGGACCGGGCTCTAGCGGACCCGGCCGGTCCGGCGGGCGATCTGACTGGCGATCTGACTGGCGGCTTGGCGGGCGGCATCGCGCCCTCCTGCCATTCCGCGCGGACGCCGTCACGCGTCAGGCGGCGTCGCGGGTGCTCCGGGCGCCGCCATGCGCCTCGACGATGTTGCCGAAGAACTGCCGGGCGCTCACGTCCCAGCCGCGGCGCAGGGCCTCGGCCCGGCACTCGGCGCGCGACAGGCGCAGCGCCGCCAGCGCGGCGACCCGCAGATCCGGGTCGAGCACGCCGACCCGCGTGCCGCCGACGACGTCGTTCGGACCCGGCACCGGGAAGGCCGCCACCGGGAGCCCGCTGGCCAGGGCCTCCAGGAGCACGATGCCGAACGTGTCGGTGAGGCTCGGGAAGACGAAGACGTCGCAGGCCGCGTAGACCGCCGAGAGCGCCGCGCCGGTGCGGGTGCCGAGGAAGCGCGCCTCCGGCGCGAGCGCCTGCAGCCGCGCGCGGTCCGGACCGTCGCCGACCACCACCTTGGTGCCGGGCAGGTCGAGGGCGAGGAAGGCCGCGACGTTCTTCTCCACCGCCAGCCGCCCGACGTAGAGGAACAGCGGCCCCGGCAGGCCGGCGAGTTCCGCCGGCACGGGCGTCCCGGGCTCGGCCGGCCGGAACCGCTCCGTGTCCACGCCCCGGGTCCAGCGCATCAGCCGGCCGAAGCCCCGCGCCGCGAGCTCGCCCTGGAGCGAGGCGGTGCTGACCATCGTCCCGCGGGCGGCGCCGTGGAACCGGCGCAGGTACGCGTAGGACCACGCCTCCGGCACCGGGGCGCGGGCGGCGAGGTATTCCGGGAAGCGCGTGTGGTAGCTCGTCGTGAAGGGCAAATCGTGCGCGAGGCAGTGCCGGCGCGCCGCGAGGCCGACCGGCCCCTCCGTGGCGATGTGCACGTGGCTCGGCCGCTCGGCCCGCCAGCGCGCCGCCACCCGCTCGCGCCCGGCATAGGCGAGGCGGATCTCCGGGTAGCCCGGCAGCGGCAGCGAGCGGAAATCCGCGACGGACAGCAGCGTCGTGGCGAAGCCGTGCTCCGGCGCGCGCCGGACCATCTGCTCGAGGGAGCGCACGACGCCGTTCACCTGGGGGTGCCACGCGTCGCTGGCGATCAGGAGCTTCACGGCGCCGCCCTCACGCCACCGCGCGCCGGCCCGGCAGGGGCTGCGGTACGACCTCGGCCTCCCGCGCCCGCAGGAGGCTCGGGTAGTGCAGCACCTCGATGCGGCCGTCGTAGTGCTCCACGAGCCCGGTGCAGGATTCCACCCAGTCGCCGGTGTTGAGGTAGCGCAGGTCGCCGATCGGCCGGTCCGCGGCGTGGTGGATGTGGCCGCAGATCACCCCGTCGGCGCCCTGGCGGCGGGCCTCCTCGGCCAGGATCGTCTCGAAGCGGCCGATGAAGCTCACCGCGTTCTTCACGCGCAGCTTCGCCCAGGCCGACAGCGACCAGTAGGACAGGCCGAGCCGCCGGCGCACCTTGTTGATCAGCGTGTTGAGGGAGAGCGCCAGCGTGTAGGCGCCGTCGCCCAGATGGGCGAGCCACGGCGAGTGGCGCACGACCATGTCGAACTGGTCGCCGTGGATGACGAGGTAGCGCTTGCCGTCGGCCGCCTCGTGGATCGCGGTCTCGGCGAGCTCGATGCCGCCGAAGCTCGTGCCCACGTAGTCGCGCAGGAACTCGTCGTGGTTGCCGGGCAGGTAGACGATCCGCGCGCCCTTGCGGACCTTGCGCAGGAGCTTCTGCACGACGTCGTTGTGCTCCTGCGGCCAGTACCAGCCCGAGCGGAGCTGCCAGCCGTCCACGATGTCGCCGACGAGGTAGATCGTGTCGGCGTCGTAGTCCTTCAGGAACGACAGCAGCAGGCCGGCCTGGCAGCCGCGCGTGCCGAGATGCAGGTCGGACAGGAACAGCGTCCGCACGCGGACCGGCATCTCCTCAACCTCGGCCACGGCATCCTCTCCCGGCGGCTGTACGGTGTCGGGATCCAGAGCGCGATCGCATCTCAGTTTGATGACGCGAGGTCCGGACCGCGCGGCAAGACTTCGGTGTGCGGTGCCGCGAAGGCTCTCAACCAGCGCTCGACTTCGTTGCGCCGCACAAAAAATTTTTTTGCCAAGTTCCGGAAGTTTTTCCGGTTTTCCTTTCAAGCCTCACCGCCTCATAATACCAAGAACCGGCCGCTCGGCACGAGCACGGCCGGACCTTGACAGGAAGGCGGCGAGGACGGCCCTGGAGCCGTTGGACGGGACGGCAATTCGGAGGCGACCGGCGCGCGGGGGCGCGCCGCGACGCGAGCGGCGTGAGGCCGCCTGCCGCTCCGCGGAGACCCCCCGATCACGGCAGAGGATGGCGTTCGAGGGGGTGCGGCGCGAGCCGCTCTCGACGGCGCCGGACCGACTCCCTGAGGACGCTTGGACAACCCGGCGCGGGTTCACGCCCGCGCGCAATGGACTTTTCGGAGGAAACATCATGGCCGCAACCCGGCGCCCCGGTCGCAACCACCTCTTCATCCCGGGCCCCACCAACATCCCGGAGCGCGTCCTGCGCGCCATGCACGTGCCGTCGGAGGATCACCGCTCGCCGAGCTTCCCCGAGCTGGTGAAGCCGCTCCTGCACGACTCCAAGATGGTGTTCGGCTCGACCAACGGGACGGTCATCCTGTTCCCGTCCTCGGGCACCGGCATCTGGGAATCGGCCCTGTCCAACACCCTCTGCCGCGGCGACAAGGTGCTCACCGCCCGCTACGGCCAGTTCAGCCACCTCTGGGTCGACATGGCCCAGCGCCTCGGCCTCGACGTGATCGTCCAGGACGAGGAGTGGGGCGCCGGCGCCGATCCGCAGAAGATCGAGGAGGCGCTGCGCGCCGACAAGGATCACGCCATCAAGGCCGTGATGGTCGTCCACAACGAGACCGCCACGGGCGTCACCAGCGACATCGGCGCGGTGCGCAAGGCGATCGACGCCGCCGGCCACCCGGCCCTGCTGTTCGTGGACGGCATCTCGTCGATCGGCTCGCTGCCGTTCTACATGGACGACTGGAAGGTCGACTGCGCCATCGCGGGCTCCCAGAAGGGCTTCATGCTGCCGGCCGGCCTCGGCCTGATCTGCATCAGCCCGAAGGCGCTCAAGATCGCCGAGGGCGGCACCGGCCGCAACGACCGGCTCGGCCACGCCTACTTCGCCTGGAAGGACCAGCTGGCCGCCAACGCCACCGGCTACTTCCCCTACACCCCCGTCCTGCCGCTGCTCTACGGCCTCCGCGAGGCCCTGGAGATCGTGAAGGAGGAGGGGCTGGAGAACGTCTACCACCGCCATCACGTGCTCGGTGAGGCGACCCGCCAGGCGGTCGCGGCCTGGGGCCTCAAGCCCTGCGCCAAGGAGCCGAAGTGGAACTCCGACACGGTCACGGCGATCGTGGTGCCGGAGGGCGCCGACGCCGCCAAGGTGATCACCCACGCCTACGAGCGCTACAACCTCTCGCTCGGCGCCGGCCTGTCGAAAGTCGCCGGCAAGGTGTTCCGCATCGGCCACCTGGGCGACCTGAACGAGCTGTCGCTGCTGGGTGCCATCGCGGGCGCCGAGATGGCCATGCTCGATTGCGGCATCAAGGTCACGCCGGGCTCGGGCGTCGCCGCCGCCTCCAGCTACCTGCGCGAGAATCCGCTGCATAAGGCGTGATCTGCGCCCGCGATCGGGGCGGGACCGGGTTGCCGGGCCCGCCCCGACGCGCAAGTAAGAACAAGACTATCGAGGAAACCGCCCGTCGTACGAGAGGGGTCCTATGACCAAGAAGATCGTGTTCCTGGATCGTGAATCCCTCGATGCCAGGGTCCGACCGTTCAATTTCCCCCACGAATACGTCGAGCACGAGTCGACCTGGACGCCGGAGGAGATCGTCTCCCGCCTCAAGGGCGCGGAGATCGCGCTGATCAACAAGGTCCCGATGCGGGCCGAGACGCTGAAGCAGCTCCCCGACCTGAAGCTGATCGCGGTCGCCGCCACTGGCACCGACGTGGTCGACAAGGCCCAGGCCAAGGCCCAGGGGGTCACGGTCGTCAACATCCGCAACTACGCGTTCAACACCGTGCCGGAGCACGTGGTCGGGCTGATGTTCGCCCTGCGCCGGGCGATCGTGCCCTACGCCAACTCGGTGCGGCGCGGCGACTGGGCGAAGTCCAAGCAGTTCTGCTACTTCGACTATCCGATCTACGACATCGCCGGCTCGACGCTCGGCATCGTCGGCTACGGGGCGCTGGGCAAGTCGATCGCCAAGCGCGCCGAGGCGCTGGGCATGAAGGTCATCGCCTACGACGTGTTCCCGCAGGACGGGCTGGTCGATTTCGAGACGATCCTGACGCAGTCCGACGTGATCACGCTGCACGTGCCGCTGACCCCCGACACCAAGGGGATGATCGGCGCCGCCGAGCTCAAGAAGATGAAGAAGAGCGCGATCCTCATCAACACGGCCCGCGGCGGGCTCGTGGACGAGGCGGCGCTGCTCGAGGCGCTCAAGGACGGCACCATCGCGGGCGCCGGGTTCGACGTGGTGGCGCAGGAGCCGCCCAAGGACGGCAACATCCTGTGCGACGCCGACCTGCCGAACCTGATCGTCACGCCGCACGTCGCCTGGGCGAGCAAGGAGGCGATGCAGATCCTGGCCGATCAGCTCGTCGACAACGTCGAGGCCTTCGTGGCGGGCAAGCCGCAGAACGTGGTGGAAGCCTAAGCTCAAGATCTGCGACGGGCGTTCCCCTCCCCCTGCGGGGAGGGGCCAGGGGTGGGGGTGGTGCAGGAGGCACCGCTCCGCGCGATTCAGCACCACCCCCACCTCCGGCTCCTCCCGCAAGGGGCGGAGAGGGGCTGCGTCCACGCACCGACCCAACCAACATCAGCGCCGGCGCCTCACGGGCGCGACGGAAAGGTCCCAGGAAAATGACGAAGAAGCTGCTGTTCCTGTTCGACACCGATGCCGTGCCGAACGTGTTCGACACGGTCGTCGGCTACGACGGCGGCGCCGACCACATCACCGGCTACGGCGGCGTGAATCCCGACAATGTCGGCGCCCTGGTCGACGGCACGATCTACACCCGCGGCGGCTCCGAGAAGAAGTCGACGGCGATCTTCGTCGGCGGCGGCAGCATGGCGGCGGGCGAGGCGCTGTTCACCGCCGTCAAGAAGCGGTTCTTCGGCCCGTTCCGGGTCTCGGTGATGCTCGATTCCAACGGCTCCAACACCACGGCCGCCGCGGGCGTCGCGCTGGTGGCCAAGGCCGCCGGCTCGCTCCAGGGCAAGAAGGCCGTCGTGCTGGCGGGCACCGGTCCGGTCGGCATGCGCTCGGCCGCTCTGCTCGCCGGCGAGGGCGCCGAGGTGACGATCGCGGGCCGCGCCCTCGACAAGACCCAGGCCGCCGCGGACCAGATCAACACGCGCTTCAAGGTCAACGTGAAGGCCGCCGCGACCCCCGACGAGGCCTCCCGCGTCGCTCTGGTGAAGGGCACGAACCTCGTGTTCACGGCCGGCGCCATCGGCGTCGAGCTGCTGCCGGAAGCCGCCTGGGCGCAGGAATCGTCGATCGAGTTCGTCGCCGACTACAACGCCCAGCCCCCGACGGGCATCGGCGGCATCGACGTGATGGACAAGGGCAAGGAGCGCAACGGCAAGCAGGCCTTCGGGGCGCTGGGCATCGGCGGCCTGAAGCTCAAGCTGCACCGGGCCTGCGTCGGCCAGCTCTTCGAGAGCACCGACAAGGTGCTCGACGCCGAGGAGATCTACGCCCTCGCCAAGACGATGGCCTGAGGAGGCGCCGGTGACCGAGACGCATCGCCCCGAGACCGACAGCATCGAGAAATTCCTGACGGAGCTGGCGAGCGCTGCCCCCACCCCCGGGGGCGGCGGCGCGGCGGCGATCTCCGGCGCCATGGGCGCGGCCCTGGTGTCGATGGTCTGCAACCTCACCATCGGCAAGAAGAAGTACGTCGAGGTCGAGGCCGAGCTGAAGGAGGTCCTGGCCAAGTCCGAGGGCCTGCGGGTCGTGCTCACCGGCATGATCGGCGAGGACGTCCAGGCCTTCGACGCCGTCATGGGCGCCTACGGCCTGCCCAAGAACACCGACGACGAGAAGGCGGCCCGCGCCGAGAAGATCCAGGCGGCGCTCAAGACCGCCTGCGACGTGCCGCTCGCCTGCTGCCGGGCCTGCCGCGCGGTGATCGACCTCGCGGCCATCACCGCCGACAAGGGCAACCTCAACGTCGTGTCGGATGCGGGCGTGGCGGTGCTCTCCGCCTATGCCGGCCTGCGCAGCGCGGCGCTGAACGTCTACGTGAACGCCAAGGGTCTCGAGGACCGCGCGTTCGCCGAGGAGCGTCTGAAGGAGCTGGAGGATCTGCTCGGCGATGCCGGCGCACTCACCGAGAAGGTCTACGCGGTCGTCAAGGACAAGGTGAACTGAACCGGCGACTTGGGTCACCACCACGCGTCACAGCGTGTCCGGTCGGCGCCGTCGACGCCGCCGTCTCTGCGAGCGAGTGAAGCAATCCAGTCGGCGCCAACCTCGCAGGCGTCGCGCTGCCCTGGGTCGCTTCGCTGCGCTCGCGATGACGGACAGAGCGTCCTGAGCGAAGCGCTCCGGCGTACTTTGTATCGATTCAACAGTCGAGGCCGGGTGCATCGTGCTCCCGGCCTCGCTGTTTTCCTGTATGCTGCGTTGCAATATGAAATACGATCTGTGTTGCGACCGCGAAAAAGTCGCGGTCAATCAGGAGCTTAAAAAATTTGACGGGCGTAATCTTTCGACTCAACTAAAGTAGAGGGCGTCAACGGCGGCAACGAACCGCGGAGGAGGCGCCGAATGGACGTCCACGAGTATCAGGCCAAGGAGCTGCTCGCGAGCTTCGGCGTGGCCGTCCCGAAAGGCGCGATCGCCTTCAGCCCGGACCAGGCGGTCTACGCGGCCACCGAGCTCGGCGGCTCGTTCTGGGCCGTGAAGGCGCAGATCCACGCCGGCGCCCGCGGCAAGGCCGGCGGCATCAAGCTGTGCCGGACCTACAACGAGGTCCGCGACGCCGCGAAGGACCTCCTCGGCAAGCGCCTCGTCACCCACCAGACCGGCCCCGAGGGCAAGCCGGTCCAGCGGGTCTACGTCGAGACCGCCGACCCGTTCGAGCGCGAGCTCTACCTCGGCTACGTGCTGGACCGGAAGGCCGAGCGCGTGCGGGTCATCGCCAGCCAGCGCGGCGGCATGGACATCGAGGAGATCGCCGCCAAGGAGCCCGACTCGCTCATCCAGGTGGTGGTCGAGCCGGCGGTCGGCCTGCAGCAGTTCCAGGCGCGGGAGATCGCCTTCCAGCTCGGGCTCAACATCAAGCAGGTCTCGGCCGCGGTGAAGACGATCATGAACGCCTACCGGGCGTTCCGCGACTGCGACGGCACCATGCTGGAGATCAACCCGCTCGTCGTCACCAAGGACGACCGGGTGCTGGCGCTCGACGCCAAGATGAGCTTCGACGACAACGCGATGTTCCGCCGGCCGGGCATCGCCGACATGCACGACCCGTCCCAGGGCGATCCCCGCGAGGCGCAGGCCGCCGAGCACAACCTCAGCTATATCGGCCTCGAGGGCGAGATCGGCTGCATCGTCAACGGCGCGGGCCTCGCCATGGCCACCATGGACATGATCAAGCACGCGGGCGGCGAGCCGGCGAACTTTCTGGACGTCGGCGGCGGCGCGTCTCCGGAGCGGGTCGCCACGGCCTTCCGGCTCGTGCTCTCGGACCGCAACGTGAAGGCGATCTTGGTCAACATCTTCGCCGGCATCAACCGCTGCGACTGGGTCGCCGAGGGCGTGGTCCAGGCCGCCCGCGAGGTGAAGATCGACGTGCCGCTGGTGGTCCGGCTCGCCGGCACGAACGTCGAGGCCGGCAAGAAGATCCTGGCCGAGAGCGGCCTCGATCTCATCACCGCCGACACGCTGGCTGAGGCGGCCAAGAAGGCGGTCGACGCCTGCTCCGCCGCCAAGACGCAGCACTGAGAGGGGAGACCGCGCCATGAGCATCCTCATCGACGAGACCACCCCGATCATCGTCCAGGGCATCACGGGCGACAAGGGCACCTTCCACGCCAAGGAGATGCTGGATTACGGCACGAACGTCGTCGGCGGCGTCACCCCGGGCAAGGGCGGGCGCACCCATCTCGGCCTGCCGGTGTTCAACACCGTCAAGGAGGCGGTGGCGGCGACCGGCGCCACCACGTCGATCACCTTCGTGGCGCCCCCCTTCGCGGCGGACGCCATCATGGAGGCGGCCGATGCCGGCCTGCGGCTGGTCTGCTCGATCACCGACGGGATCCCGGCCCAGGACATGATGCGGGTGAAGCGCTACCTGTACCGCTACCCGAAAGAGAAGCGGACCATGGTGGTCGGCCCGAACTGCGCCGGCATCATCTCGCCCGGCAAGGCGATGCTCGGCATCATGCCCGGTCACATCTACCTTCCGGGCAATGTCGGGGTGATCTCCCGCTCCGGGACGCTGGGCTACGAGGCCGCCTCGCAACTCAAGGAACTCGGGCTCGGGATCTCGACCTCGGTGGGCATCGGCGGCGACCCGATCAACGGCTCGTCCTTCCTCGACCACCTCGCCCTGTTCGAGACCGACCCGGACACCGACGCGGTCCTGATGATCGGCGAGATCGGCGGCCCGCAGGAGGCCGAGGCCTCGGCCTGGATCCGCGAGAACATGTCGAAGCCGGTGATCGGCTTCGTGGCCGGGCTGACCGCCCCGAAGGGGCGCCGCATGGGCCATGCCGGCGCGATCATCTCGGCGGCCGGCGACAGCGCCGCCGAGAAGGCCGAGATCATGCGCTCGTATGGGCTCACGGTCGCGCCGGATCCGGGCAGCTTCGGGCAGACCGTGGCCGACGTGCTGGCCCGGGCCGCGTAGCGCGGCCGGCCCGCCTTACGTCCCGGAACGCGGCGCGGGTCCTCTCTCCCGAGCGGGAGAGGGCGCGCGTCGCACTGGGCACCGGCCGATGCGCGCCTCCCTCCCGGAGGTGACGGCGCATCGCGCCGAACATCCTCGAGAAAGACCGTGCGCCACGAGGTGGCTCCATGACCCGCACCCTTCACGCAACCCCCGGTCTCGTCGATGCCACGGCCTTCGCGCCGCCGGTGATCGTCGGCACGTCGTCGGAGCAGGCGCTGGACATCCTGTTCCAGGCGCTGCTCGACGTCGCCCGCCGGCACGACCCCGACCTCGAGGCGGTCCTGCACGGGACGGCCGACATCTCGCGCTTCTCGCCGCAGATGCTGGCGCGCGCGCTGCAGGTGCAGGGCATCTGGTTCCAGCTGATCTCCATCGCCGAGCAGAACGCCGCGATGCGCCGACGCCGGCACGTGGAGCGCACGGAGGGGCGGGCCGCGCTCGGCGGCTCCTTCGCCAAGGTTTTTTCCGACGCGCGCAAACAGGGGGTGCCCCCTGAAAAAATCCAGGCGCTGCTGAGCGACCTGCGCATCCGCCCGACGCTCACCGCCCACCCGACCGAGGGCAAGCGGGTGACGGTGCTGGAGAAGTTCCGCCGGATCTACCTCGTCCTGCGCGAGCTGGAGATGCCGCGCTGGACCGACCGTGAGCGCAACGGGCTCATGAACGAGCTGCGCGACCAGATCGAGCTGGTCTGGATGACGGGCGAGCTGCACCTGGAGAAGGCCACGGTCGAGCGGGAGGTGGCCTGGGGGCTGCACTTCTTCGACGAGACCCTGTTCGAGATGCTGCCCGAGACCCTGGAGACCCTCCACGAGGCGCTGGCCGAGACCTATCCGGGCACGGAGTTCAGGGTGCCGCCGTTCTTCCAGTTCGGCTCCTGGATCGGCGGCGACCGGGACGGCAATCCCTACGTCACGGCGGCCGTCACCCGGCAGACTCTGCACCGGAACGCGCTCGCCTCGCTCACGCGCTACCGCGACGGCGTCCGCGAGCTGGGGCGGACCCTCTCGCTCACCGAGCGCTCGCTGCCGCTGCCCGAGAGCTTCCGCGCGGAGCTCGACCGGAATCTCGCCGAGAGCGGCCAGGCCCGCGCCATCACCCGGCGCAATCCGGGCGAGCCCTATCGCCAGTACCTCTCCTGCGTCCTGCGCAAGATCGAGGCGACCATCGCCCGCAACGAGGGCGAGCACCCGTCCGGCCCCGACTATGCCAGCGCGGACGGGCTGATCGAGGACCTGCGCACCCTGGAGCGCGGCCTGACCGAGGCCAAGTGCGGGGCGCTGGCGCGCGATCTCGTCCGCCCGGTGCGGCGGATGGTCGAGATCTTCCGCTTCTCGACGGTCCGCCTCGACCTGCGCGAGAACACGACCCGGACTACCGACACGCTCCACGCCCTCTGGCGCCAGCGCAACGGCGACGGCGAGCCGCCGGCCCTCGGCTCGGCCGCGTGGCGCCAGTGGCTCGACACGGAGCTCGCCCGGCCGCGCGATCCCGAGCGGTCCTTCGAGGACCTGCCCGACGCGGCCCGCGAGACGCTCGCCACCTTCGCCCTCGTCGCCGAGATGCGCGAGGCCCTCGACCGCGAGGCGTTCGGCGCCTTCGTGCTGTCGATGACCCGCTCGGTGGAGGACGTGCTCGGCGCCTACCTGCTGGCCAAGGAAGCGGGGGTGTTCCTCGACGCCGCCGGGACGGAGATCTGCCCGCTGCCGATCGTGCCCCTGTTCGAGACCATCGACGACCTGCGCGCCGCCCCGGCGATCATGCGGGCGCTGCTCAACGTGCCGGTGGTCCGCCGCTCCACCCGCTGGCAGGGCGGCGTGCAGGAGGTGATGATCGGCTACTCCGACTCCAACAAGGACGGCGGCTTCGTCGCCGCCAACTGGGAACTCTACAAGGCGCAGAGCAAGCTGACCCGGCTCGGCGAGGAGCTCGGCGTCGGGATCGCCTTCTTCCACGGGCGCGGCGGCTCGGTGAGCCGCGGCGGCGTGCCGACCCAGAAGGGCATCATGGCCCAGCCGCCGGGCTCGATCCGCGGCCGGTTCCGGACCACCGAGCAGGGCGAGGTCGTCTCGTTCAAGTACGCCAACCGCGGCACGGCCGCCTACCAGATGGAGCTGCTGGCAGCCTCGGTGTTCGAGCACGCGCTCGCCGGCGACGGCGAGCGGGCGGGCCCCGGCCACGACGACGCCCTCGAGGCGCTCGCCGGGGCCTCGCGGGCGGCCTACGTCCAGCTGCTGCAGACCGACGGCCTGGTCGATTACTTCCAGGCGGCGAGCCCGCTGGACGAGATCTCCCTTCTCAACATCGGCTCGCGTCCGGCCCGCCGCTTCGGCGCGCGCTCGCTCTCGGACCTCCGCGCGATCCCCTGGGTGTTCGCGTGGTCGCAGAACCGGCACGTGATCACCGGCTGGTACGGCGTCGGCTCGGGGCTGGCGAGCTTCATCGACGTGCGCGGCCGCGACGGCGAGGCGACCCTCAAGCGGCTGTTCAACGAGTCCCGCATCCTCCGCCTCGTCCTCGACGAGGTCGAGAAGACGCTGATGATGGTCGATCTCGACATCGCCCGCGCCTACGCGGGCCTCGTCCAGGACGCGGGCGTGCGGGACCGGATCTTCTCGATGATCGAGGCCGAGTACGCGCTCACCCGCGAGATGGTGCTGCGGGTGAGCGGCGGCACGGAGCTGGCCGAGCGCTTCCCCCTGTTCCGGGACCGCCTGAAGGGCCGTCTCCCGACGATCAACCAGGTCAGCCGCGAGCAGGTCGAGCTGCTCGCTCGCTACCGCGCGGAGACCGACGAGGACCGGCGCGAGGCGGTGAAGTCGGCCCTGCTCCTGTCCATCAACTGCATCGCGGTCGGCTTCGGGGCGACCGGATAGGGGAGGGTTCAGCGGGCTCCCTCTCCCGCGCGGGAGACGGGACCCGTGCCTCGATCCCGTACCGGGAACCCGGTCCATTCGTGCAGCCGCGCCCTGTCAGCGACCCACGCGCGCGCCATTTGCCGCCGATGAACGGGACCGCATCCCGCAACGGCACCAGAACCGTCACCAGGAGAGAGAACCCAAGATGAGCTTCACCCTGATCCAGCAGGCCAAGCCGCGCCTGCACCGCTCCGAACTCGCCGTGCCCGGCTCCAACCCGACCTTCATGGAGAAGTCGGCCTCCTCGGCGGCGGACGTGATCTTCCTCGATCTCGAGGACGCGGTCGCCCCGGACGACAAGGAGAAGGCCCGCACCAACATCATCCAGGCGCTGAACGACCTGGATTGGGGCAACAAGACCATGATGATCCGCATCAACGGTCTCGACACCCACTACATGTACCGCGACGTGGTCGACATCGTCGAAGCCTGCCCGCGGCTCGACATGGTGCTGATCCCCAAGGTCGGCGTGCCGGCCGACGTCTACGCCATCGACGTGCTGGTCACCCAGATCGAGCAGGCCAAGAAGCGCGAGAAGCAGATCGGCTTCGAGGTGCTGATCGAGACGGCCCTCGGCATGGCCAACGTCGAGGCAATCGCCCAGTCGTCGAAGCGGCTGGAGGCGATGTCCTTCGGCGTCGCCGACTACGCCGCCTCGACCCGCGCCCGATCCACCGTCATCGGCGGCGTGAACCCCGACTTCTCGGTGCTGACCGACAAGGACGAGTCCGGCAGCCGCCAGACCCACTGGCAGGACCCGTGGCTGTTCGCCCAGAACCGCATGCTGGTCGCCTGCCGCGCCTACGGACTGCGCCCGATCGACGGACCGTTCGGCGACTTCTCGGATCCGGACGGCTACCGCTCGGCGGCCCGCCGCTGCGCGGCCCTCGGCTTCGAGGGCAAGTGGGCGATCCACCCGAGCCAGATCGAGCTCGCCAACGAGGTGTTCACGCCCTCCGAGGCCGAGGTCACCAAGGCCCGGCGCATCCTCGAGGCCATGGAAGAGGCCGCCAAGGCCGGCCGCGGCGCCGTGTCCCTGGACGGCCGCCTCATCGACATCGCCTCGATCCGCATGGCCGAGGCGCTGATCGAGAAGGCGAACGCCATGAAGGGCTGAAGACAGCTCCGACGCGGGCGGATCCCGGCCCCCTGACCGGGATCCGCCCTCCGCACGGCGAGGAACGTCTCGTCCTTGCGAGCGCAGCGAAGCAATCCAGGGTCGCAGCTACGGCGACATGCGTGTCGCTGCCGGGTTGCCTCGCTGCGCGCGCGAGGACGGCGGCGCCGCGCGGCCCGAGTCCCGTCAGAAAGGACGATCGTCCGGCAACCGCGCCGCTGCCATCTCGCCCGGCGTCGGGTCCCGGTGAACCACGATGCCGCTCGACCGATCCGCCGCGATGAGCCCGAGCCGCGCGAACCCGTCGAGCCAGCCGTCCATCGGCCAGATCCCGTGCCGGTCGTGAAAGCGGGCCGCGTTGGCGACGATGTCGCGGAAGTGCTGCAGCGGCGGGTCGTAGCCCGGATGATGCTGGTGGTAGGCGCGGGGGCCGCCGAGGAACAGGATCGGCGCGCCGGCCCGCTCGGCCCGGAAGGCGAGGTCGGTGTCCTCCGCGCCGTAGCCCGAGAAGGTCTCGTCGAAGCCGCCGAGGCGGTCGTAGGTCGCGGCCCGCACCGCGAAGGCGAGGGACCAGAACAGGCCGGGCTGCGGCGCCGGCGCCACCGTGCCGGCGGGCGGGAAGACCCGCACCGGGTGCGGCGCGCCGAGACGCGCCAGATCCGTCTCGCGCCACCCGTCCGCGACCGCGCCGGCCGGCAGGTAGCCGATCTCGCAGCAGATCAGGCCGTCCCGCTCGGCCACCGCCCGTGACAGGCCCGCGACGAGCCCCGCCGAGGGGATGCAGTCCACGTCGAGGAAGATCAGCGTGTCGGCACTGGCGGCCCGGCGCCCGGCATTGCGCGCCGCGGCGAGCGGCAGGCCAGCATGCGGGAACGGGACGCGCTCCACCGGGAAGGGCAGGGTCGGGTAGGGCGCCGCGTCGTCGCCGATCTCGACGACGACGCAGCGGTCGGGCGGGTCGCCGCGGCCGAGGCCTTCGAGCAGACGGGTCAGGTGCGCGCGCCGGCCCTTGTTGAGGGTGATGACCGCGACGCTCACGGGGCGGTTCCGGCGCGCAGGACGTCGATGCGGTACTTGTCCGTCCGCGCCTGGCTCAGGACCTGGGCGAAGGGCGCCGACAGCCGGATGAAGCCCTCGGCGGCGCCGTCACCCGAGAGCGGGTAGTCGGTCTCGCCCAGCCAATGCACCAGCACGATGTCGCCGCCGGGCGCGATCGTCGCGCCGGCCCGGCGCACGAGCGCGGCGAAATCCTCCGGGGCCAGGAAGTACAGGAACTCGGAGAGGACGATCAGGTCGAAGCGCTCCTCGGGCCAGTCCGCCGGCATCGTGCCCTGCCGGATCTCGACGTGGGGGCGATCCGCGCAGCGCGCCCGGGCGTCCTCCAGGGCGGCCGGGACCAGATCCGTGGCGAGCAGACGCTCGCAGCGCTCGGACAGGGCGTGGGTGAAGACGCCGATGGAGCAGGCCGGCTCGAACGCGGCCCGGTAGCGCGCCCGCGGCAGGGCCGCCAGCGTCGCCGCGTACTTGTCGCGCTCGTAGGACGACGAGGTGAAGCGCCAGGGATCCGGGTCGCTGGCGTACATGCCGAGGAAGTAGTCTTCCGGCAGCGTCTGCGTCCGGCGGCTCATGCGGGGACCGCGACGAAGCGCTCGTAGGGGCCGCAGAGCCGGTCGATCATGGCGGGCTCGAGCCGGAAGCCCTGGGGATCGTCCGCGATCAGGTCGGTGGTCTGCGATTCGTGGGCGGCGACGGCTCGCGCCTTGGTCTCGCGATAGGCGGAGACGTCGAGGCGCAGGCCGGCGGGGCTTGGCCCGACCTCGGTCTCGGGCGGCAGGGTCCAGCCCCAGACGGGGTACTCGTAGACGCGGACCCCCGGCATCTGCGGCCGCGCGAGGGCGACGATCGCCGCGGCCGCCTTGTGGTCGCAGTGGGGATCGTGGCGCCACGTGACGAAGACCGCGCCGGCCCCGATCGCCGCGGCCGCGCGGGCGACCGCGGACGCGGCGGCCTCGGCCTCGGGGCCGGCGCTCGGGACGTGCGCGTCCGGGAGGTGCAGGAAGGTGACGGCCTCGGGCCCGAGGCCGAGGACCGCCACGGCCCGCCGGGTCTCCGCCTCGCGCAGGGCGCGCAGTTTCTCGGGCGGGTAGAGACGGGAATGCGTGTGCGACCCGCAGCCGTCGCTGACCACGACGAGATGCACGGGCCGTCCAGACGCCCGGGCGGCGGCGATCAGCCCGCCGCATCCGAGGCTCTCGTCGTCGGGATGGGGCGCGACCACCACGAGCCCCCGGCTCCCCAGGAGGGCGTCGAGGCTCGCCACGGGCAGCGCGTCGGCGGCGGCGAGGAAGGCGTCGGCGCGCATCAGCGGCCTCCGATCCGGTCGGATGCCGACAAGACGAAGGCCAAGAGAAAGCGCCGGTCGCACCGCGACGGGCTGCTGACGGGATCGATCACGGGACGCTCCACGGACGGTGCGCGGGTTGTGGCGTCCCGGGTTGTCAGGCGCGGCGCATGAACGCGCCATGAGCGGCGCGTTCGGGTCGGCCGGCGGGTGTCAGCGATCGTTCTCGGTGGTGAGCGCGTCGGCGCGGGTGCCCTCGTCGACGCCCCGGCCCGCCGCGAGGTGGACGCCGGGCGTCGGCGCATCGCGGAAGACCGCACCGGCGGCGCTGAGGGCGCTGCGCAGGGCCTCGACCTGGCCACTGGGCGCGTCGCTGTAGCCGCCCTCGAAATCCCGCACGAATCGCTCGTCCAGGCCGACCTTGCCGGCGAGATCGGCCTCCGACCAGCCGAGCAGCCCGCGAGCCGCCCGCGACTGCGCCGGGGTCATGGCGAGCGCCCGGGTCCCGCTCTGCGCGCCCTCGTCCGATCCTGCCAAGGTGATCCTCCTGCTTCGCACTGATCAACAACGATCGCGGTCCCGGATCGTTTCCGGGCGGTCTTCGGCCGAGCGCGACCATAATTGTGCTGAAATCCTGTCGCATCCGGCAAGGCGCAAGGATTCGGAGCGGCCCACGCGAGGGGCCGGACCGCGCGGCCCGCGCGGCGTTTCCGGACCGGGATGACCTGCGCGCGGCGCGCGCGACATGGGGACTGGACGATGAGAGGGGTGCTGATCGCGAGCTTGGCCTGTGCCGTGCTGGCCATGGACCTGACCGCGGCGACGCAGGCGCAGGCGCAGATGGGCGGCTCGCCCACGGGCTTCGGCCGGGGCAACCGCCGGCCGGGCGGCGAGGAGGAGAAGAAGCCCCAGTACGTGCCGGGGACCAAGGCCAGCGAGAAGATGTTCCCGCTGGACTCGACCTGGACCGCCGTGAGCCTGAACGGCAAGCCGTTCACGGGCGGCGACCGGCCGAGCTTCATCATCGACAAGCAGTACCGCGCCCGCGGCTACGGCGGCTGCAACACCTTCGCGGCGACCGCCTTCCCGCTCAAGGAGCAGCACATCGCCGTCGGCCCGCTCGCGCTCACCAAGAAGAGCTGCGACAAGGGCCTCGCGGCCGCCGAGCAGGCGTTCTTCATCGCCCTGCGCACTTCGGCCGCGTGGGACATGGTCGGCTCGCAGCTCGTTCTGAAGAGCCCGAACGGCGAGCTGAAGTTCGACCGGGCCCTTTAAGGGCCGGTTCACCACGCCGAACGACGACGGCCGCCGATTCAGACGCTCTTGAGGGACGTCGGCGCTCACTCCTCCGGTATCGAGGAGTGCGCGGATGCCAGTCGGGATCGGGATCGGACGCGGGGATCCCCTGCGTCCCGCGGTGACGCGGACCGCGCGCTTCTCGGGACCCGAGGGCTTCCATCCGGGCGCCCTCTGGCTCGCCGCGGCGGCGCCGCTCCTGGCGACCCTCCTCCTCCTCGTCCGGCTCGCGGCCTGAGGGGAGCCTGCGCCGACCGGTCCTAGCCTAGCGGGTGCCGGTCGCGTCCGGCGCCCGCGAGGTCTCGGAGGCGCGGTGCGTCTCGGGCGAGGCCTCCGAGCGCAGCATCACGGGCGGGAACAGGGCCGCCAGACCCGCGGCCACGCCGTACAGGACGGGATCGGCGTTCGCTCCCGCTTCGGGCGGACGGAGATCGCTGGTCAGCTTCGTGCGCCGGCGGGCATCGCGCGCGTTCGCGAGCATCTGTCCGCGTCTCCGTTGTTAGCGTGTTCGAAACGGTCAATGCCGCGTTCCGCGTTTCGTTGCCGCGGACGTCCGATATTTCTCCCGGCCCTCGATCGCGGCCGATTCTCAGCCGCGGCGCCGGAGGATCGGCACGGACCGACCGTCCGGCAGCGGGCAGGCGACCGGGACGACCTCGACGATCGACGCGCTCGGACAGCGCGCCCGGCAGCCCTCGGCCGCCGCGATCTGATCGCCGCCGCAGGCGTCGGCGAAGCAGAAGGTCCCGAGATCCTCGCACGTCGCCCGGAACCGGCCCAGCGCCGCCGGCCCCCGCAGGTCCGCGGCCCCGGTCCCTTGCGTCAGCAGGAGAAGCGTCAGACCGATCAGGGCCGGGTGGCGTGCCATCTCTGTCTCCGATCCGGGTCGCGACCGCTTGCGGAGCCAGCCTAGCATTGGCAGCCTGGACGCGCCGTACCATTCCCGCGACACGTGCCGCGCGTCATCTGTCGCGATCCCGGCCGCGCCGCGCGGCCGATACCACCGCTCTTCCGTGAAAGGCCGCCATGCCGCTCTACGCCCTCGACGAGCACGTCCCCGACCTCGCCGACCCGGCCCGGGTCTGGATCGCGCCCGACGCGCAGGTGATCGGCCGGGTGCATCTCGGTCTCGATGTCGGCATCTGGTTCGGCGCGGCCCTGCGCGGCGACAACGAGCCGATCCGCATCGGCGACCGCACCAACGTCCAGGAAGGCGTGATCATGCACGTCGATCCCGGCTTCCCCCTCGTGATCGGGACCGACGTCACGATCGGGCACGGCGCGATCGTGCACGGCTGCACCATCGGTGACGGCAGCCTCGTCGGCATGGGTGCGACGGTTCTGAACGGGGCCCGGATCGGCCGCGGCTGCCTCGTCGGCGCCAACGCGCTGGTCACCGAGGGCAAGGAGTTCCCGGATCACAGCCTGATCGTCGGGGCGCCGGCCAAAGCCGTGCGCACCCTCGACGAGGCCGCGATCGAGGGTTTGCGGCAAGCCGCCCTGCGCTACGTGGAGAATGCCCGGCGCTACCGGGCCGGGCTGCGCCGCATCGACGGCTGACGGGTACGGGCCGCTCCCCGGAGGAGCGGCCGGAACACCCTTACTTCTTGGCCTTGCCGCGCTCGATCGCTTCCTCGATCAGCCGGTGGGCCTCCTCCTTGTCGCCCCAGCGGACGAACTTGACCCACTTGCCGGGCTCCAGATCCTTGTAGTGCTCGAAGAAGTGCTGGATCTGCTGGATCGTGATGTCGGGCAGGTCGGTGTAGTTCTCGACCCGGTCGTAGCGCTTGGTCAGGTGGCGCGAGGGCACCGCGATGATCTTCTCGTCCTCGCCGCCCTCGTCCTGCATCACCATGACGCCCACGGGACGCGCGCTGATGATCGCGCCCGGCAGCACGGCGCGGGTGTTGGCCACCAGCACGTCGCAGGGATCGCCGTCGCCCGACAGGGTGTGGGGGATGAAGCCGTAATTGCCCGGGTAGAACATCGGCGTGTACAGGAACCGGTCGACGACCAGCGCGCCGGATTCCTTGTCCATCTCGTACTTGATCGGCTCGCCGCCGAGCGGCACCTCGACGATCACGTTGACGTCGTGCGGCGGCTTCTTGCCGAGCGGGATGGCGTCGATCTTCATGGCCTGTCGCTTCCGGAATGCGGTCTCGTCCGCTTCCCGGATCTCTTAGAGGCGCCGCCTGGCAAAGCAAATCAGTCGATGGTACGGCCCGGCAACGAGCGCTGGAAAACGTTAGCCGAAGAGAAACCCGACCTTCGGGAGCGGGAGGCCCGCCACGCGGTCCAGCACCCGCGGGCCGGCGACGCCGCCGAGCCCTTCGTAGAAGGCGCTGGCGCGGGCGTTGTCCTCCAGGCTCCACACGCCGAGCCGCGCGAGGCCGTGATCCGCGAGGTCGTTGCGCACCGCCCGGAACAGGCGGCGGCCCAGGCCGACGCCCTGGTACTCCGGCAGCAGGTAGAGTTCGTCGATCTCCGCCTCGGTGCCGAGCGACCGGCTGCGCGTCCGACCGTAGGCCGCGTAGCCGACGACGAGTTCGCCTGTCTCGACCACCGCGATCGGCCGGCCGCGGCGCAGGGCGCCCCGCCACCAAGCCCGGTCCCGGGTCGAGATCAGCCGCTCCAGGGCGACGCCCGGGATGATGCCGCGATAGGCCTCGCGCCACGACGCGTCGAACACCTTGGACAAGCCGCCGAGGTCGGCCTCGCGGGCCCGGCGGATGCTCGTGGTGCGCGTGCTCATGGGCCTCGGGCCTCCCATCGTCCGACCGGCGGATAACTCGCGCGGTCCGCGCAGGTTCGATGCCGATCCGGGCGGAGTGAAGGCAAGAACGGCGCCGGATCGCGTCGGTGTGTGGTCGACCGCGTGCCGGTCGGGTGCCGGGCCCGCGAATTGCCGGGCCGCCGGGTGGCTGGTAGAGCCCGGGCTCGTTCCCTCGGCAAGCCCGGCCTTGTTCAACCGCTTCCTCAAGCCCGAGACGCGCTACGCGCGCCGCATGGCCCGGATCGCCCGCTTCGAGCGGCCGATCGCCGGCCCCGGCGACCGGCTGATGGCCTGGGCCAGCATGCTGCTGATGGACCACGGCGTGTTCCGCCTCGCCTACCTCAACCGGCACCGGGTCGGCACCGGCGCCGTCTGGCGCTCGGCCCAGCCCGGTCCCCACCAGCTCGCCCGCTTCCGGGCCGAGGGCGTGCGGACGATCATCTCCCTGCGCGGCGGGCGCGAGCACGGGTCCTGGCCGCTGCAGCGCGAGGCCTGCGAGCGCCACGGCCTCAAGCTCGTCGAGTTCGTTCTCCGCTCGCGGGAGGCGCCGGACCGCGCCACCATCCTCGGCGCCAAGGCGTTCTTCGCCGGCATCGAGTACCCGGCCGTGATGCACTGCAAGTCCGGCGCCGACCGGGCCGGCCTCGCCTCGGCCCTGTACCTGATCCTGCACGAGGGCCGCCCGGTGGCCGAGGCCGCCCGGCAGCTCTCCGCCCGCTACGGCCATCTCCGCTTCGCCAAGACCGGGATCCTCGACGCGTTCTTCGCCCGCTACCGCGTCGAGGGCGAGGCGCAGGGCCTCGACTTCCTGACCTGGGTCGAGACCGTCTACGATCCCGAGGCGCTCAAGCGGGATTTCCGGCCGGGCTTCTGGTCGGATCTGGCCGCCGACCGCATCCTGCGGCGGGAGTGAGGATCACTCCGCGGGCGGCCGCGCCGCCTCGCGGAACGGGTGGGCCGGGTAGGTCCCGATCACCCGCAGCTCGCGCGAGAAGAAGCCGAGCTCGTCCAGCGCGCGGCGGAGGCCCGGATCCTCCGGATGGCCGTCGACCTCGGCGTAGAACTGCGTGGCGGTGAACTCGCCGTCGACCATGTAGCTCTCGAGCTTCGACATGTTGACGCCGTTGGTCGCGAAGCCGCCGAGCGCCTTGTAGAGGGCGGCCGGGATGTTGCGGACGCGGAACACGAAGCTCGTCACGCAGGGCTCGGCGCCCTGGGCGACCGGCTCGGGCTCGGGGGAGAACACCACGAACCGGGTGGTGTTGTGCGCCTCGTCCTCGACGTCGCGCTCGAGGATGTCCAGGCCGTAGACCTCGGCGGCGAGAGCGGGCGCCAGGGCCGCCCGGCTCGGGTCGCCGATCTCGGCGATCTCGCGGGCCGCCCCGGCGGTGTCGCCGGCGACCACGGCCTTCAGGCCCAGCCGGCGGATGATGCGGCGGCACTGGCCCAGCGCGTGGACGTGGCTGTGGACGCTCCTCAGCGCCTCGAGCTTCGTGCCCGGCAGGACCATCAGCTGGAAATGGATCGGCAGGAAGTGCTCGGCCACGATGTGCAGCGGCGAGATCGGGATCAGGTGGTGGATGTCGGCGACGCGGCCCGCGATCGAGTTCTCGATCGGGATCATCGCCCGCTGCGCGCGCCCCTCCGTCACCGCCGCGAAGGCGTCCTCGAAGGTCGGGCAGGGCAGCGGCGTCCAGTCCGGATAGGCCTCCGCGCAGATGATGTGCGAGTTGGCCCCGGGCTCACCCTGGTAGGCGATGGTGCGGTCGGTCATGGCGGCGCGGATTCGTTCGTCGGTCAGTTCAGGCGCCGACCCTGCAGCAGGGCGCGGGCCCGTTCCAGGTCGGCGGGGGTGTCGACGCCGAGCGGCAGGTCGTCGACGATGGCGGCATCGATGCGCATGCCGGCCTCGAGGGCCCGCAGCTGCTCCAGCTTCTCCCGCACCTCCAGCTCGCCGGGCGGCAGGGCCACGAACCGGCTGAGCGCCGTGCGCCGGTAGGCGTACAGGCCGATATGGTGCCAGAGGGGCCCGTTGCCCCAGGGCGCGCGGGCGCGGGTGAAGTAGAGGGCGCGCAGGCGCCCGGGACCGACCGCGTGGCCGACGAGCTTGACCACGTTGGGGTTGTCGGCCTCGTGCGGATCGGTGATCGGCGCGCAGAGGGTGACGATGTCGACGGTGCGGTCGGCGAGCGGCGCGACGGAGGCGCCGATGATCGCCGGGTCGATGGTGGGCAGGTCACCCTGCACGTTGACGACCACGTCGTGGCGGCCCTCCGGATCGACGATCTCCAGGGCCTCGGCGAGGCGATCGGAGCCCGACGGGTGGTCGGCCCGGGTCATCACCGCGAGGCCGCCCGCGGCCTCGACCGTGCGGGCGATCTCCGCCGTGTCGGTGGCGACCACCACCGGGCCGATCCCGGCCTCGACGGCCCGGCGCCAGACATGGACGATCATGGCCTCGCCGGCGATGTCGGCCAGCGGCTTGTTCGGCAGGCGGGTCGCGGCGAGGCGCGCCGGGATCAGGACCAGGGGATCGGACATCGAGATTCGGATCCGGATGCGCGGATCGAGCGGCCGCGACGGGAGGCGGCCGGCTGCTTAACAGGCCGGCCCCCGGTTGTCGTCCCCCGGGAACGGGCCTGCGGAAACGGGCCGGGCCGCGGTGGAGAAAAGGTGCCACCCGGTGACAAGCTGGACAATTCGGTGGAACAATCCTGCGCCGGAGCGACGCGGAACGCCCCTGCGGCATTGTCAGGAGCGGCCCGGAACCGCTAAGGCAACCTCGAAATCTTCCAATGTCCGGTGTCCGAGCCCGCTCGCCCGTGTCAGGCGCGCGTTCGGCACGGCCGAGTTGCGAGAAGAGCATGAACTCGTTCGAGGTGAACAAGGTCCTGGGTGCGGTCCTCGGCGCCCTTCTGTTCGCGGCCGGATCGGGTTTCGTCGCCGAATTGATCTACCACCCGAAGCCGGCGGGCAATGCCGGCTACGACCTGCCCGAGCCGCAGCCCGAGACCGCCGCGGCGGCGCCCGAGGCCAAGGTCGAGCCGATCGCCGTCCGCCTCGCCAGCGCCAATGCCGAGAAGGGCGAGGCCGGCACCAAGGCCTGTCACGCCTGCCACAGCTTCGAGAAGGGCGGCCCGAACAAGGTCGGCCCCGACCTGTACGGCATCGTCGAGCGGCCGAAGGGCGCGCATGCGGGCTTCGACTACTCGGCGGCCATGAAGGAGAAGGGCGGCACCTGGACCTACGCCGACCTCGACGAGTTCCTGACGAACCCGAAGGCCTACGTGAAGGGCACCAAGATGGCCTACGCGGGCATCGCGGCGCCGCAGGAGCGGGCCAACGTCATCGCCTACCTGCGGACGCTCGCCGAATCGCCGAAGCCGCTGCCGGCCGTCGAGAAGACCGACGCCGCGCCGGCGGCCGCGCCCGCCGCGGCCAAGCCCGAGGACAAGCCTGCCGCCGACAAGCCCGCGGCCGACAAGCCGTCCGCCGACAAGCCCGCCGCCAACAAGGCGTCCGAGGGTAAGGACAGCCCGGCCAAGCCCGCCGATACCGGCACCGCCAAGCCGGTCGAGGCGAAGTCGCCCGGCAGCCCGCGCACGACCGGCGAGTCGAGCGACCGCAACGCGCCGGCTCCCCCGGCCAGCGCCCACGACAGCGACCAGCAGGGCCAGCCCTCGAGCCTGATCCCCGCCGAGCCGACCGCGCCGACGGCGCCGGCCGCCAAGGAGCCGGCCGCGAAGGCCAATCCCGAGGCCGTCGAGCGGGCGAAGGATCTGGAGGTCGGCGGCCCGACCAAGGATCTGAACGCTCCGCTGCCGACCCCGCAGCCGCTGCCGAAGGAGTAGACGGCACGGCCGGGTGCGGGGCCGGGCACGGTCCCGCCCCTCGCGTGCCTGGCGCGTTCCGCCGGCATGGCTCCGGGCGTGGCCCTTGCTCTAAGGCGGCTGCGCCCCGGCATCCGGCCGGATCGAGAACCGCGTAGGGCCCCTTGACTGATCGACGTCCCGCCGTGCCGGAGCGCCGGGCCCCCCTGCCGCTCCTCGTCGCCGTGACCATGACCGGAACGGTGGCGCTGCACATCTTCGTGCCGGCGCTGGCGGCGGCGGCCGTCGACCTCGGCACCAACGCCGCCGGCGCGCAGCTGACGATCACCGTCTACCTGATCGGGCTCGCGGGCGGTCAGCTCCTCTACGGGCCGCTCTCGGACCGGTACGGGCGGCGCCCGATCCTGATCGGGGGACTTGGCCTCTACCTCGCCGGCCTGCTCCTCGCGATCCCCGCGCCGAATATCGGGGTCCTGCTCGTCGCCCGCGTCCTGCAATCCCTCGGCGCCTGCGGCTCGCTGGTGATCGGCCGGGCGATGGTCCGCGACGTCTCGACCCGCGAGGACGCCGCCCGGAAGCTCGCGATCCTCACCACCGCGATGACGCTCACGCCCGCGCTGGCCCCGGCGATCGGCGGCGTTGTGAACGAGGCCTTCGGCTGGCGCGCGGTGTTCGTGGTGCTGGCCGGCCTCGTCGCCGTGCTGGGTGCGCTCGTGGTCTTCACCCTGCCCGAGACCAACCGCCACAAGGTGGCGTTGCCGGGCTTCGTCGCCGTCCTGTCCGGCTACCTGCGGCTGGTGCGGGTCCCGGTGTTCCGGGCCTACCTGGTGGCGGGGGCCTGCGGCGGCACCAGCCTGTACGCGTTCCTGGCGGTGGCGCCGTTCCTCCTCGTGGACCGGCTCGGGCGCTCCTCGCAGGAGGTGGGCTTCGACTGCCTGATCGTCGTGTTCGGCATGGTCGGCGGCGCCGTCCTGGCGAGCCGGCTCGCCGCCCGGGTGCCGATCCGCAAGGCGGCGCGGAGCGGCAACCTCCTCTGTATCGGGGCGGCGCTGTCGCTGCTGGTCGTGGACCGCACCGGCATGCTCGGCGTGGTCAGCCTGATCGTGCCGCTCTTCGCCTACGCGGTGGGCGTCGGTCTGCTCAGCCCCAACGCGGTGGCGGGTCTGATGAACGTCGACCCGCACGCCGCCGGGTCGGCCTCCAGCCTCTACGGCTTCACCCAGATGACGTTCGGGGCGCTGTTCACGGCCGCCGCCTCGGCGTGGCCGGCGACCTCGGCGACGCCGGTGGCGCTGGCGCTGCTCGCGGCCGGGCTGATCGCCGCGCTGGCGCTCCGGCGGGCCTGAGCGGGGTTTCGAACGGTCGAGCGCCGGCCCTGGCGGCGCTCGCTGCTCGGCGGACCCGTCGGCCCCCTCCGTCGTCGCGAGCGCAGCGAAGCGACCCAGGGTCAGCGCGCCCTCCGTAAGTGTGGCGCTACTGGATTGCTTCGCTCCGCTCGCAATGACGGCGGCTGCGTGTGGGTTGAGCTGAGCCATTCACGCGCATGCAGAAGACCAGCCCGGTGCGGATCGAAATCACCGTCAGAGAGCTGAGGCACGCCCGTCGGGCCCCGTTTCAGGTCCTGACCGCCTCGATCGGGCCCGACACGCCCGCACGGAACTCCTCGGCCAGTTCCAGCCACAGCAGGCGCGCCGGGTCGACCGGTCCCGGCAGGGTCAGGCGCCCGGGCGGAACCGGCGTGAACCCGAAGCGGGCGTAGTAGGGCGCGTCGCCGACGAGGATCACCAGACCCTCGCCCGCCCGCCGCGCCCCCTCGATCGCCGCGCGGGTCAGGGTGCCCCCGATGCCGCGACCCTCGAAGCTCGGATCGACCGCCAGGGGGCCGAGCATCACGAAGGGCGTCGCCCCGGTCCGCACCGGCCCCATCCGGACCGAGCCGACGAGGAGGCTGCCGACCGAGGCGGTGATGCCGAGGTCGATCCGCTCGGCCGCGCCCTCGCGGAGGCGGTAGGCGGTGCGGGCGAAGCGGCCGGGCCCGAAGGCCCGGGCGTGGAGGCGCTCGATGGCGGGGGCATCCTCCGGCCGCTCCGGCCGGATGACGAGGGACAGATCGGTCACGGGGTACTCGCGGGTCGGACGGGCGCCGCGTAGCAGCGCCGGGCCGGACCCGCAAACCGTCGCGCTACTCGGCGGCGGCCAGGGCGGGCCGCGCGCCGTCCTGCGTGAGCCTCAGGAAGCCCAGGGCCGCGAGCCAGATCACCGCGCCGCAGGCGGAGGCGGCGCCGAGGACCAGCGCGAAGCCGCCGCGGTCGTGTAGGAGGGCGATCGCCGGCACCACGAAGCCGCTCGCCGTGAAGCCGACGAAGTAGCGCACGCTGTAGGCGCGGGCCCGGTAGGCGGGCGGCACGTAGCGGGCGATCATCGCGTCGTTGATCACCACCTGCCCGTAGATCGCCGTCATGGCGAGGACGAGCCCGGCGAGCAGCGGCAGGCCGGTCGAGACGGCCGCGATCCCGAGCCCGAGCGGCTGCAGCACCGACAGGGCCACGAACAGGGACGGCAGGCTGTAGCGGTCGATCAGCCGGCCCATGGAGAGCTGCATCAGCGCGCCGAACAGGAAGACGCCGGTGGCGATCGAGCCGGTCAGCGCCAGGGGCAGCGCCTGCCCGACGCCCTCGTCGATCACCTTGGGCAGGCTGATCGTCGTCAGGTTGAAGGTCAGGCCGCCCGCGAAGATCGACAGGGCGAACATCGCCATGAGCGCCCACGGCCGGGTCACCGGGATCACGGCCGCGCCGCCGGCCTTCCGACCCGCGGCGTCGCCGTCGCCCGGGACCAGGGCCACGAAGGCGGCCCCGCAGGCGAGGCAGACGAGGCCGGGAACGATGAAGGCCGCGCGCCAGCTGACCGCGGCGGCGAGCAGCGCGGTCAGGCCGGAGGCCGAGGCCGCGCCGAGATTGCCCCAGACGCCGTTGATGCCGAGATCGTGCCCGAGCCGGCGCGCATGGGTCACCAGCATGGCCGAGCCGACCGGGTGGTAGATCGCCGAGGCGAGCCCGAGGACGCAGAGCCAGAGGGCGAAGCCCAGCGGCGTCGAGGCGCTCGCCACGCCCAGGCAGGACAGGCCGTAGCCGAAGAAGAACACCGCCAGCATGTTGCGCCGCCCGAACCGGTCGGCGAGCGAGCCCATCGGCAGCGAGCACAGGCCGAAGGCCACGAAGGCGCCGGTGGCGAGCCCGATCAGCTCGCCGTAGCCGAGCCCGGTCTGGGCCGCGATGGCGATGACCGCGGTCGGGTAGATCAGCAGCACGAAGTGGTCGAGGGCGTGCGCGACGTTGACGAAGCGCAGGGTGCGGCGGGACAGCGTGTCCGAATCCATCGCGGCGTATCCTCCGGGACGAACCCCTGATAGCCTGACCCGATGGCGGTGTTGGGCCGGATATGTATGCGAACGGGCCAATCTCGACGGAGGCGCGCGGCGCCGCGGGGCGGTCGACCGAGGCGGCCGACTATCAGGACGTGCCCCGCCCGGTCGCGGTGATGCCCAAGACCTACGCGGCCGGGATGCACCTCGCCCGGCACTTCCATCCCCGCGCGCAGCTGCTCTACGCCACGGCCGGGCTGATGATGGCGTTCGCGGAGGACGGCACCTGGGTGGTTCCCGAGGGGCACGCCCTCTGGATCCCGCCGCTTCTGCCGCACGCGGTCGCGACCCACGGCGCGGTCGCGATGTGCTCGGCCTATCTCGATCCCGCCGCGGTCCGGTCCTTCCCGGCGAGCTGCCGGGTGATCGCGGTGTCGCGGCTCCTCGCCGCCGCGCTCACCGCGCTGGCGGAGGAGCCGGTGCTCTACGCAGAGGCGGGCCGCGGCGGCCACCTCGCCGCCCTCGTGCTCGACGAGATCGGCCGGGCCCCCGCGACGCCGCTCGCGCTGCCGCTCCCCCGCGACCCGCGCCTGCGCCGCGTCTGCCTCGCGCTGATCGAGGATCCGGCCTCGGAGGCCGATCTCGACGCCTGGGCCGACCGTGCCGGCGCGAGTCGGCGCACGCTCACGCGCGGGTTCCGCGCGGAGACCGGCCTCAGCTTCGGCGACTGGCGGGCGAGAGCCCGCGTGATCCGGGCGCTGGCGCTGGCGGCCGAGGGGCGGCCGCCGCAGGCGGTCGCGGCGGCCGTGGGCTACCGGAGCGCGCAGGCGCTGCGCACGACCGTGGCGCGGGTGCTCGGCGCCACGCGTTCGCTCCGCGGCGGAACGCCCTGAGCGCCGCCTAGGCTGCCTGCCGGGGCTCCTCGAAGAGCTCGTCGGCCGGGCCGAAGAACTCGAACTTCACCCGCTCGGCCGGGACGCCGCGGCGCAGCAGGCCGGTGGCGAGATCCCGCAGGAACGGCTTGGGACCGCACAGGTAGTAGGTCGCGCGGTCGTGCGGCGTGTGCTCCGCGAGCCAGTCCGCCGTGATCAGGCCCTGGACGTCGTAGTGCTCACCCGGCCGGTCCGCGGCTTCGGGCTCCGCGTAGAACGTCACGAGCGTCGCGGCGCGGGCCCGCGCCGCGAGCGCCCGGGCGTGGTCGCGCAGGGCGTGGACGCGGCCGAACAGGGCGCCGTGGACGTACCAGGTCGGCCGGTCCGGGCTGTCCGCCGCGATGGTCTCGAGCATGCTGATCATCGGGGTCAGCCCGACGCCGCCGCTGACCAGCACCACGGGCGCGTCGCTCTCGGCGTCGAGGCTGAAGTCGCCCGCCGGTGCGGCGACCTTCAGCACGGTGCCGGGCCGCGCGTGGTCGTGCAGCCAGTTCGAGGCGATCCCGGCCGGACGGCCCGGCGCCGCCTCGCGCTTGACGGTGATGCGGTAGGCCCGGTCGCTCGGCGCGCAGGACACCGAGTAGTTCCGCTTCAGCACGCCGCGGCCCGGCAGGTCCAGGAGGAAGCCGAGATACTGGCCCGGCCGATGCCGCAGCACCGGGCCACCGTCGGCCGGCACCAGGACGAAGGAGTGGATCGTCTCGCTCTCCTGGGTCACGCTGTCGACCACGAAGTCGCGCCAGCCGTTCCAGCCGCCCGGCTTGGAGGCGTGGTCGCGGTAGATCGCGGCCTCCCGGCCGATCAGCAGTTCCGCCAGGAACCAGTAGGCCTCCCCCCAGGCCGTGGCGATCTCCGGCGTGGCGGCCTCGCCGAGGACATCCCCGATCGCGCCGAGGAGGGCGTCGGCCACGTGCGGGTAGTGCTCCGGCAGGATGTTCAGGGCGACGTGCTTCTGCGCGATGCGCTCGACCGCGCCCGCCAGGACGCCGAGATTGTCGATGTTGCGGGCGTAGGCGAGCACGGCCTGGGCCAGGGCCTTCGGCTGAGAGCCGGTCTCGCCGTGATGGGACTGGTTGAAGAGGTCGCGGATCTCGGCGTTCTCGAAGAGGCGCTCGTACATGCGCTTCGTGATGGTGAGGCCGTGGGCCTCCAGGGCCGGCACGGTGGCCTTGATGAGAGCGACGGTGGCGGGGGAGAGGGGCGCGGGCATGGCACAGCTCAAAAGGTGGATATCACATACTTCTTTTAGCGCCCCCTCGAAAAGATGCAAGCGAAATACATCTTATAGGGACGATGCCTGTTCGCCTGCCTGCGGTGGTGCCGGTCCGCGGCTGCGCGTACGGACTCGGACCGCGGCGGACATCGCATCGCGCCACGGCAGGGATCGTCTTCTGGAGTTGAGATGCGCCTGACCCGCTACACGGATTACGCGTTGCGCACGCTGATCTACGTCGGGCTCCACGAGCCCGAGCAGAGTTCGATCGCCGGGATCGCGCGCGCCTACGGCATCTCGGAAAATCACCTGACCAAGGTGGTCCACCAGCTGGGTCGGCTCGGCCTGATCCGGACGATCCGCGGCCGGGGCGGCGGCCTTCGGTTGGCGAAGCCGCCGGAGGAGATCGTCGTCGGTGCAGTGGTGCGCCAGACCGAGGACGACCTGGCGCTGGTCGAGTGTTTCGGCGGCGGCGCCTGCGCCATCACGGCCCCGTGCCGGCTCCGGCGGGTGCTGGGCGAGGCCCTGGCGGCGTTCCTCGCCGTCCTCGACCGCTACACCCTGGCGGACCTCCTCGGCGCGCCGGACGGCGACGCCATCGCGGCGCTGCTGGGCCTGGCCGGCCCCCCGCGCGACGAGCCGCCGGTGCCGGCCGGCGCCGCGAGCCTCCCGGAGACCTGAGGATCCGCGCGCCGCGCGGTCAGGTCGCCCGCGCCGAGAAATCGATCCGCGGGTCGATCCAGACGTAGATCAGGTCGGACAGCAGGTTCACCGCGAGCCCGAGCAGCGAGAAGATGTAGAGCGTGGCGAACACCACCGGATAGTCGCGCCCGACGATCGCCCGGAACGACAGCTCGCCCAGGCCGTCGAGGGAGAAGATCGTCTCGATGAGCAGCGAGCCGGTGAAGAAGGCCGAGATGAAGGCGCCCGGAAAGCCCGCGATCACGATCAGCATCGCGTTGCGGAATACGTGCCCGTAGAGGACGCGCCGCTCGGAGAGCCCCTTCATCCGCGCGGTCAGCACGTACTGCTTGCGGATCTCGTCGAGGAACGAGTTCTTGGTCAGCAGGGTCGAGGTGGCGAAGGCGCCAATCACCAGGGCGGTCAGCGGCAGCACCATATGCCACGCGTAGTCGGTCACCTTGTGCCAGGGCGAGAAGCTCTCCCAGCCCTCGCTGGTCAGGCCGCGCAGCGGGAACCACTGGTAGAACGAGCCGCCAGCGAACAGGATGATGAGCATCAGCCCGAACATGAAGCCCGGGATCGCGTAGCCGATGATCACCACGAAGGAGGTCGCGCGGTCGAAGCGCGTGCCGTCCGCCACGGCCTTGCGGATGCCGAGCGGGATCGAGATCGCGTAGGACAGCAGCGTCATCCACAGGCCCAGCGAGATCGAGACCGGCAGCCGCTCCTTGATCAGCTGGATGACCGTGACGTCGCGGAAGTAGCTGCGGCCGAAATCGAACCGGGCGTAGTCCCAGAGCATCTTGGCGAAGCGCTCGGGCGCCGGCTTGTCGAAACCGAACTGCTTCTCAAGCTTGGCGATGAATTCCGGGCTCAACCCCTGTGCGCCGCGGTAGCGCGAACTGGCGTCGCCGCCGCCGCCCGACGACCGGCTGGCGCCGCCGAGGTCGCCCGAGCCGCCGGTGACGCGGGACATGGCCCCGTCGCGCTGGCCCTGGAGCTGCGACAGCACCCGCTCCACCGGGCCGCCGGGGGCGAATTGCACGATCGTGAAGGTGATCAGCATGATCCCGAACAGGGTCGGGATCATCAGGCCGATGCGGCGCAGGATGTAGGCGAGCATGGCGTCAGTCCCGCCCGATCCGCTTGGCCTTGTCGGCGTCGAACCACCACGTCCCGGGGGCGCCGAGGTCGTATTTCGGCGGGGTCGCCGACCGGCCGTACACGTCCCAGAGGGCGAGGCGGTGGGTCGAGGCGTACCACATCGGCACCCAGTAGCGCCCGGCCCGCAGGACCCGGTCCAGGGCCCGGCAGGCGGTGGTCAGGTCCGCCCGCGACGTCGCGTCGGCGACGGCGGTGAGCAGCGCGTCGATCGCCGGGCTCGCGATCCCCGAGAGGTTGTTGGAGCCCGCGGTCCCGGCGGACCGGGAGCCGTAGGTCTCGCGCAGCTCCGCGCCGGGGGTGAGGCCGCTGCTGTAGCGGCGCGGCGTGACGTCGAAGTCGAAATCCTTCAGCCGCGCCTGGTACTGAGACGGGTCGACCGTGCGCAGGCTCGCCTTGATGCCGAGCAGCCCCAGGTTGCGGATGAAGGGCTGCGTGACCGCCTGGAAGACCGGATCCTCGTCGAGGAACTCGAGGGTCAGGGGCTGGCCGCCGGGCAGCAGCAGGTTGCCACCCTGGCGGGTGCAGCCGGCCTCCCGCAGGAGCGCGTCGGCGCGCTTCAGCAGCGCCCGGTCCTGGCCGGACCCGTCGGAGACCGGCGGCGCCCAGGCCTCGCCGAACACCTCGGGCGGCAGGTCCTTGAACGGCTCCAGCAGGGCGAGCTCCTCGGCCGAGGGCTTGCCGGTCGCCTTGAGGTCGGAATTCTCGAAGAACGAGGCCGTGCGCGCGTAGGCGCCGTACATCAGGTTGCGGTTCGACCATTCGAAATCGAAGCACAGGCCGATCGCCTCGCGCACCCGCGGGTCGCGGAACGCCGCGCGGCGGGTGTTGATCCACCAGCCCTGCGTGCCGCTCGGCCGCGCGTCCGGCACCGTCTCGCGGACAACGCGGCCCTCGGTCATCGCCGGGAAGTCGTAGCCGGTCGCCCAGACCCGGGCGGTGAACTCCTCGCGGAACGTGAAGGCACCGCTCTTGAACGCCTCGAAGGCCACGGTGCGGTCGCGGAAATACTCGTAGCGGATCGCGTCGAAGTTGTTCTGGCCGACATTCACCGGCAGCTCGGCGGCCCAGTAATCCGGGACGCGCTCCAGGCCGATGGACCGGCCCGGATCGACGGTGCCGACCCGGTAGGGACCGGAGCCGAGGGGCGCCTCCAGGGTCGAGGCCTCGAAGTCCCGGCCGGCGTAGTAGGCGGCGGAGAAGAGCGGCAGCTGCGCGACGAACAGCGGCAGGTCCCGGGCGCGGCCCGGCTCGAAGGTCACCACGAGCCGCCCGTCGTCCTCGGCCCGGGCGTCGGTCATGGGCCGGATCACCTCGGCGATCTCGGGGTGGCCCTTGTCGCGCAGGAGCTTGAGGCTGAAGGCCGCGTCCCGCGCGGTCAGCGGCGAGCCGTCGTGGAACCGCGCCTGCGGGCGCAGCGCGAAGGTGTAGGTCAGGCCGTCCGGGCTGACCGTGACGGCGCGCGCCACCAGCCCGTAGAGGGCGTCCGGCTCGTCGAGGGCGCGGACCATCAGGCTGTCGAAGGTCAGGGGCATGCCGGCGGCCCCGTCGCCGCGCAGCACGTAGACGTTGAGCGTGTTGAAGGTGTTGAGCGACTGGTTGCCGGTCGTCGCGGCGAGCTGCGCCGAGAAGCGCCCGCCGCGGGGCGCCATCGGGTTCACGTAGTCGAAATGCGCGAAGTCCGGGCCGTATTTGAGCTCGCCGAAGCTGGACAGGCCGTGGCGCTCCTGCGCGTCGGCCGCCCGGGCGGGGCGCCACGGCGGCATCGCCGCGAGCGCGCCGGCCCCGAGGACCAGCCCGCGCCGGGTCGGCATCCCGGGACCGCCCGTCAACGGGGCGCCCCGGTCTTGGCGGCGAGCTTCTCGTCGTACCACCACGTCGTCGGGAAGCCGGAGCTGGCGTAGAGCGGCAGGATCGCCGGGTGGCCGAACCGGTTCCAGCGCAGCGTCCGCTGCTGGTCGGAGGACCATTGCGGGACGACGTAGTCGTGGGCGAGGAGCACCCGGTCCAGGGCCCGGGTCGCCGCGATCACGGTGTGCCGGTCCTTGGCGAAGATCACCGTCTCGATCAGGGCGTCGATGCCGGGATCCTTGATCCCGATCAGGTTGCGCGAGCCGGGCTTGTCGGCCGCGGCCGAGCCCCAGTACTCACGCTGCTCGTTGCCCGGCGAGAGCGACTCGCCCCACGACGCCGTGGTGACGTCGAAGTCGAAGTTGCGGATGCGGTTCTGGTACTGCGCCTGGTCGATCACCCGCAGGGTGGCGTCGATGCCGATCAGCTTCAGCTGCGCCGCGAACGGCAGGATGACCCGCTCGAAGGTGTTCTGGAACTCCAGGAACTCGACGGTCAGCGGCTCGCCGGTCGCCTTGCTGACCATCTTGCCGCCGCGCAGCTCGTAGCCGGCCTCGCGCAGCAGGCCGACGGCCTCGCGGAGGTTCCTGCGCACCGCCTCGGGGCCGTCGTTGACCGGGTTGGCGTAGGGTGTGGTGAAGACCGAGGCCGGGACCTTGTCCTTGACGCTCTCGAGGATCGCCTTCTCCTCGCCCTCCGGCAGGCCCGAGGAGGCCAGCTCCGAGCCGAAGAAGTAGGAGTTGATGCGCTTGTACAGGCCGTAGAACAGCGCCTTGTTCATCTCCTCGTAGTTCATCGCCAAATTGAAGGCCCGGCGGACGCGCGGATCCTTGAACTTGTCCCGGCGCGTGTTGAACGCGAAGGCCTGCATGATGCCCATGCCGCGCTCGGGGAACGCCTCCTTGATCAGCCGGCCCTCCTTCACGGCCGGGAAATCCTCGTAGGCGGTCGCCCAGTTCCGGGCGATGTTCTCGATCCGGAAATCGTAGAGATCGCCCTTCAGCGCCTCGACCAGCACGGTGCCGTCGCGGAAATACTCGTAGCGCTCGGTGTCGAAGTTGTAGCGCCCGGCATTCACCGGCAGGTCCTTGCCCCAGTAATCGGGCACGCGGGTGTAGGTGGTGGTGCGGCCCGGCTCGAACTTCGCGAGGCGGTAGGGGCCCGAGCCCAGCGGCGGCTCCAGGGTCGTCTCGGTGACGCTGCGCGGCTTGCCGTTGGAATCCTTGGCGGTCCACCAGTGCTTGGGCAGGACGCGGAGCTGCCCGATCACCTGCGGCAGCTCGCGGTTGCCGGTCTCGGTGAAGGTGAAGGTCACCTCGCGCGGCCCGGTCACCTCGGCCTTGGCCACGGTCTGGTAGTAGGCGGCGTAGAACGGGCTGTTGGCCTTCAGCACGTCGAAGGACCAGACCACGTCCTCGGGCGTGATCGGCTTGCCGTCGTGCCAGCGGGCGTTCTCGCGCAGCCGGTACGAGACCGAGCCGAGATCGGGGGCGATCCGCACCGCCTCGGCGAGCAGGCCGTAGGAGGTGAACGGCTCGTCCGACGACTCGGTCATCAGCGGATCGTAGATCTGCTGGATGCCGTTCTCGAGGTCGCCCTTCAGGCCGGCGACGACGATGTTGAAATTGTCGAACCCGCCCTGGGCCCCGAACCGGACCATGCCGCCCTTGGGCGCGGCGGGGTCGGCGTAGTCGAAATGCTTGAAGTCCGGGCCGTATTTCGGCTGGCCCATCAGCGTGATCGCGTGGGTCCACTGGCCGTTGGCGGCCGGCAGGGTGGCCGGCACGGTAGGCGGCGTCGACGGCATCGCGGCCGGTTCCTGCGCACGGGCCGGGGCGAGCTGGAGGCAGGCGACGAGGAGTGTCGCGGCGAGGAGGCGTCCAGTCACGGTCTGCGCTGTCACGGGCAGGCTGTCTCCGTTGGTTCGAGCCCGCGCCGGACGCGGACTCTCTCGACATGTCAGGGGGTCATAGGACGCGGACCGCCGCCCGTCGACCATGCGGGAGCGCACAGGGCCGCACGGGGCCGAAGGCGCGCCCAGCCGCAAGTCTGCGTCACGCCGCCCGCCCCCGCCGGCCCTCGACCAGCCACATGGCGAGAAGGGCGGCCGCCAGCGCGGCCAGCGCCGCGAGGCCGAGTGCCAGCGGGTAGACCTCGACGCCGCGGATGTTGGCGCTGTCGCTCGGCCGGAAGCCGATCCAGTCGCTGCCGGCGAGGCGGCCGCCGCGCACAAGCGCGAGGCGCGGCACCTGGATGCCGCCGGACTCGGCGACCCGGCGGACCGAGCCACCCGACCCGTCGGCCGCGGCTTTCAGGCGCTCGGTGTCGCTGAACACGTCGGCGAGCTCGCGCGGGTTGGCCGGCCCGACGCTGACGAAGGCCACGAGGTTGCCCGACCGCAGGGTGTGCAGGCCCAGGGTCTCCGCGTCGAAGGTCGCGGTGAACAGGCCGGGCTCCTGGGGCTTGAGCGTCAGCGTCGTCACCTTGCCGGTGGGGCCCGTCACTGTGACCGGCTCGGCCTGATCCGCCATCGTCTGGCGCTCGACCCGCACCTCGCGGCCGCGCCCGGTGGTCTGGGCGCGCAGCGCCTCCTCCTCCAGGGCCGGCTCCTTCATCAGCCAGTGGCCGAGGCGGCGCAGCAGGTCGAGATAGGGGCCGCCCTCCTGGTAGCCCCGCGCCCACAGCCAGGCGTGGTCGGACAGGAGCAGGGCGACGCGGCCCTTGTCCTCGCGCGACAGCGCGAGCAGCGGCAGGCCCTCGGCCCCCGACAGGATCGGCTGGATCCCCGGCCGGGTGCGGGCCTCGACGATGCGCAGCCAGTCGCCCCAGGCGGGCGGGTTCGCGTCCGAGCCCGGCAGGGCGCGGGTCACCGGGTGGCGCTGGCCGACCTGCGTCGGCGTCGCCTTGTAGGGCTTCTCGACAACCCGGCCGTCGGGGTCGCCGGGCAGGATGCCGGCGAGCCGGGTGCGGGCGAGGCTGGCCGGTCCGGCGAATTCGGGGCCGGCGGCGATCAGCAGGGCGCCGCCCTCGCGGACGTAGCGGACGATGTTGTCGAAATAGGCCTGCGGCAGCACGCTCTGATTGGCGTAGCGGTCGAAGATGATCAGGTCGAAGTCCTTGATCTTCTGGACGAACAGCTCGCGCGTCGGGAAGGCGATCAGGGAGAGTTCCGAGATCGGCGTGCCGTCCTGCTTCTCCGGCGGCCGCAGGATGGTGAAGTGGACCAAGTCGACGTTGGCGTCCGACTTCAGGAGATTGCGCCACGTGCGCTCGCCCTGGTGCGGCTCGCCGGAGACGAGCAGCACCCGGAGCTTCTCGCGGATCCCCTCGATCGGCAGGACCGCCCGGTTGTTGACCGTGGTGAGCTCGCCCGGCAGCGGCTCGACCTCGATCTCCACCACGTTCGGGCCGCCGTGCTCGATGCGCAGGTTCAGGGAGAACGGCTTGTCGGTGGCGACGTCCCGCCTGCCGATCTCCTCGCCGTCGCGGCGCACGGTGACGACCGCGTGGCCGGTCCCGCCGCGCTCCATGACCTCGGCGCGGATCGTCAGGTCCTTGCCGACGATGCCGAAGCGGGGCGCCTCCAAGAGCTTGATCTGCCGGTCGCGCTCGTCCGGGTGACCGGTGACGAGAACGTGGAGCGGCGCCTTGATGCCGAGCTGGGCCAGGGAGGACGGGATGTCGTGCACCACGCCGTCGGTGAGCATCACGATCCCGGCGAGGCGCTCCGGCGGGACGTCGGCAAGCGCCTGGCTCAGGGCCGTGAACAGCTTCGTGCCGTCGTCGCCGTCCTTGGAATCGGGCACGTCGATGAAGCGGGGCTCGATATCGGTGAGCGCACCGAACCGGCGCTGCAACTCGGCGCGGACCGCGTCGGTCATCTGCGGCCGGTCGCCGAGCTGCTGGGACCCGGACCGGTCAACCACGATGGCGGCGACGTCCTTCACGGGCTCGCGGTCTTCGCGCACCAGCGCCGGATTGGTGAGCGCCGCCAGCACCAGGGCGAGGACGAGGACGCGCAGCAGCGCGGTGCGGCCCCGGGCCAGGACGGCGAACACCGCCAGGACGGCGACGATCGCGCCGAGGACGGCGATGGCCGGCCAGGGCAGGAGGGGCGTGAAGCTGAGGCTCAGCATGGGGCGGAGCGCTCCGAATCCGTGAGGCTGCGCCGCGCTTCGTTCCGGGCACCGCCACGCTCACGCGGCGGCGCGGGCAGGCGCGACGGGCTCCTTCTCCCGCGCGGGAGAGGGCTGGGGTGAGGGTCAGGAAGGTACAGGCTCGAGCACGTTGTCGATGTGCCGGCAGGGAGCGCCGCGTCCGGGGAGATCTGGCCCCTCACCCTGTCCCTCTCCCGCACGGGAGAGGGGACCCGCGCCCCGTCCTGCCGACGCAGCGCCGCGCGCGCGCTTCGAATCTGCAGGCATGCAGAGGAGGGAGGGGAGGCGGCCGCGCGCCGTGTGTCCGAACCGATCACTGCCCCAGCCGCTCCAGCAGCGCGGGCACGTGGACCTGGTCCGCCTTGTAGTTCCCGGTGAGCGTGTACATCACGATGTTCACGCCGCCTCGGAACGCCATCTCGCGCTGGCGCTGGTCGCCGCCCACGACCGGGTAGAGCGGCTCGCCCCGGCGTCCCACCGCCCAGGCGGCGGCGAGGTCGTTGCCGGTGATGATGATCGGGCTCACACCGTCGCCGGCGCGGGCCGGGCGGCGCTCGGCGCCTTCCGCGGCCGGCGGCAAAGCCTCCACCCAGGTCTGGCCCGTGGCGTAGCGGCCGGGGAAGCTGTCCACGAGGTAGAAGGCCTTGGTCAGCACGTGGTCGGCGGGCACCGGCTCCAGTTCCGGCACCTCGAGCGTCGCCAGCATCTTCCGGAGATAGGCTCCTTCCGGGGTGGGCGGCCCGCCCGGCCGCGCGGTGAGCGCGTCGCGGGTGTCGAACAGGACCGTGCCACCGTTGCGCATGAACGCGTCGATCTTGCGGATCGCGACGTCCGAGGGCTGCGGCCGGTTCGGGGCGATCGGCCAGTAGATCAGCGGGTAGAAGGCCAGCTCGTCCTTCGCCGGATCGATCCCGGCGGGCTCGCCGGGCTCCAGGGCGGTGCGCGCGGCCAGCATCTGGGTCAGGCCGGTGAGGCCGGTGCGGCTCGCCTCGTCGACGGCGGCGTCGCCCGTGATCACGTAGGCGAGGCGCGTGACCAGCGCCGACTCGATGCCGTTCGGTCGGTTGGCCGGCGGCTCCTCCGCGCGGACCGGGCGCGCCGGCAGGGCGGCGAGCAGGACGAGGCCGGCGAGGGCCAGCACGGCCGGCCGGCCGCGCAGGCGGGCCGCCAGACCGCCGCGGCGCAGGAAGCCGCCGAGCCACAGCCCCGCCAGGGTGTCGAGCGCCAGCAGCAGCAGCGCCAGGGTGAACAGGCTCGGCCGCAGGTCCAGGGTCTCGGCGCCGGCGAGGGATCCGAACCGGGCGCCCTCGAGCGCGGCGGTGTCGAGGGGCTTCAGCCGGTCATCCGGTTTCAGGGCGTTCACGCTGATGCCTCCGTCCGGCGGGCCGTAGAAGCCCGGCGGATGCTCGAGGTTCGCCCGGTCGGCGTAGTCGGCCGACACCGCGGTGGCCGAGGCCGGCGGCGAGCCCAGCGCGCCGAACCCGTCCAGCGTCACCCGCGGCGCGAGCACCGGGGCCGCGGCCCGCGTCGCGTCCCCCTGGACCGGCGCCGCGGCGCCGGCCAGCGCCACGACGCGCCGGAGCATGTCGATGAACAGGCCGGAGAGCGGCAGGTTCGACCACGTCGTGTCGGCAGTCACGTGGAACAGCACGATCGTGCCCTGGCCGCGCTTCTGCGCGGTGACGATCGGCGTGCCGTCCTGGAGCGACGCCCAGGTCCGGCTCGGCAGGTCGCCGTCCGGCTCGGCCAGGATCTGGCGGCGCACGCCGATATCGGCCGGCGGCGTCAGGCCCGCGAAGGGGCTCTCGGGCGGGAACGGGGCCAGGGTCTTGGGGCTGTCCCAGGAGAGCGTGCCGCCGAGGGTCCGGCCGCCCCGCCGCAGCCGCACCGGCACCAGCGGGTCGTTGCCGGCGGCGAGCCGCGGGCCGGCGAAGCGCAGCAGCATCCCGCCGTCCTTCACGAAGCTCTCGATCCGCGCGGTGGTCTTCTCGTCGAGCGCGCCGACATCGGCCAGCACGAGGACCGAGACCTGATTGTCGAGGAGCTGGTTGATCGAGTCCGCCGTGCCCTTGGCGCCTCGGGGCTCCTGCACGTCCGCGAAGGGCTGGAGCGCCCGCGACAGGTAGTAGGTCGGCGCCAGGAGAGGCTGCGCCTGGTCGAGGGTGCCGCCGAATACGAGCCCGACCCGGCGCCGCTTGCCGCGCTCGTCCTGCAGCACCACGGCGCAAGCCGAGCGCTCGCCCGCGATCTCCAGCCGGCTGATGCTGTTGCGCAGCTCCACAGGCATCTCGAAGGTCGCGTCCGCCTCGATGGCGTCGGCCGCGAAGGCGAAGTCGCGCTCGGCGAGCGGCAGGCCCTTCTGGTCGAGCGCCCGGATCACGCCCGCGTCGCGCCCGTTCGGCGCCGCCCGCAGGACGTGGGTCACGAGCTTGCCGGCGTTCTCGGTGGCGGTCAGGGCGAGGGCCGGCGGCCTGTCGGCCCGCAGCACCGTGAGGGCCGCGCCCCTGTCGCCCGCGAGGTCGGCCAGCCCCTTGGCGAAGCGCGTGTCGCCCGCGCCGGCGACGCCGTCGCTGATCCAGACGAGGCCGGCGCCCCGGTTCTTGTCGAGGAAGGTCTCGATCGTCGCGAGATGCGCGTCGCGGGCGGGGAGGATCGGGCGCGGCGCGAGGGCGCGCAGGCGCTCCAGGGCAGCGGCCGGCGTCTTTGCCTCGAAGGCCGCGGGGGCGTCGGCGAGGCCGATCACCGCGACGGGCCGTCCATCCCGGGCGGCGCCCTCCACGGCGTCGGTGGCGACGCGCAGGCGGTCGCGCCAGTCGTGGGCGGCGGGAAAGCCGTTGTCGAGGAGCACGAGGAGCGCGCTGCGCCCACCCCCGGCCCCGACGCCCCCGGCGTTCCAGACCGGGCCCGCGACCGCGAGGATCAGCGCGGCGGCGATCAGGAGCCGCAGGATCAGCAGCCAGGGCGGCGTGCGCGCCGGGGTCTGCCGCTGCGGGATCAGGTCGGCGACGAGCTTGAGCGGCGGGAAGTTGATCCGGCGCGGGCGCGGCGGGGTCACCCGCAGCAGGAACCACAGGGCCGGCAGGCCGATCAGGGCGGCGAGCGCCAGCGGCGCCGCGAAGGTCAGACCCAGCATGGCGGCCTCACTCGGTGCCGCGGGCGGCGATGAGCGTGGCGAGCCGCAGGGCCGCCTCGCTCGCCGGCCGGTCCGTGCGGTGGATCGTCAGAGTCCAGCCCTGGCCGCGGGCGATGGACGCCAGCGCGGCCCGGTGCTCGGCGATCCGGGCCCGGTAGCGCGCGCCCCAGGCGTCGGCGTCGCCGATATCGAGGCTGAGACCGCCCTCGAGATCGTGCAGGACGGCCTGGCCGGTGAACGGGAAGGTCTCCTCGATCGGGTCCGCCACCATGAGGAGATGGCCGCGGCTGCCGCGGCCGGCGAGGCTCTGCACCGAGGCCGCGATCCGGTCGGGCTCGGTCAGGAAGTCGCCGATCAGCACCACCTCGTCGAAGCGGGCGGGGCTGGCCCGGGGCGGCAGGTCCTGGGTGAGGCCGGCCGTGTCGGCCACGAGGGCCTGGGCCAGGCGCTCGACGATCCCGCGGGAGGCGCTCGCGCGGGTCAGGCCGAGGAGCCCGACCCGCTCGCCGCCCTCCACGAAGGCGTCCGCCAGAGCGAGGCCCACGATCAGCGCGCGCTCGATCTTCGGGGCCGAGGCGAGGTCCGAAACGAAGCCCATCGAGGCCGAGCGGTCGATCCACAGCCAGATGTTGTGGGCGGCCTCCCATTCGCGCTCGCGGACGTAGAGCCGGTCGTCCCGGGCCGAGCGGCGCCAGTCGACGCGGGCCGCGGCCTCGCCGGTGACGAAGGGGCGGAACTGCCAGAAGCTCTCGCCCGGCCCGGCGCGGCGGCGGCCGTGGAGGCCGTGGGCCAGCAGGCTCGACACGCGGCGCGCCTCCAGGACGAGGCGGGGCATCTTGTCGGAGAGGGCGGTCGCGCCCTCGCTCTCGCGCCGGCCGGGGGTGCGCCTGCCGGCGTCGAGGGCGTTCGTCGCGACCAAAGTCAGAGCTTCTCCGCGAGCTTGGCGATCAGGCCCTCGATGGTCTCGCCGTCGGCGCGGGCGGTGTAGCTCAGCGCCATCCGGTGCTTGAGCACCGGCTCGGCGAGCGCCTTCACGTCGGCCACCGACGGCGCGACCCGGCCCTCGATCAGCGCCCGGGCGCGGGCGGCGAGCGTCAGCGCCTGGCTGGCGCGGGGGCCGGGCCCCCAGAGGAGCTTGTCCTTCACGATGGCGTCGCCGCTGTCCGGCCGGGCGGCGCGCACGAGGTCGAGGATCGCCTCGACCACGGCCTCGCCCACCGGCAGCCGGCGCACGAGGCGCTGGGCGGTGAGCAGCTGCTCGGTGGACATCACGGCCCGCGGGCGCGCCTCGTCCACGCCGGTGGTCTCGATCAGGATCCGCCGCTCGGCGGCGCGGTCGGGGTAGCCGACGTCGATCTCCAGGAGGAAGCGGTCGAGCTGCGCCTCGGGCAGGGGATAGGTGCCCTCCTGCTCGATCGGGTTCTGGGTGGCGAGCACGTGGAACGGCCGCGGCAGGTCGTGGCGGGCGCCCGCCACCGAGACGTGGCCCTCCTGCATGGCCTGCAGCAGCGCCGACTGCGTGCGCGGGCTCGCGCGGTTGATCTCGTCGGCCATCAGGAGCTGGGTGAAGACCGGCCCCTGCACGAACCGGAAGGCCCGGCGGCGCGCGGCGTCCTCCTCCAGGATCTCGGTGCCGAGGATGTCGGAGGGCATCAGGTCGGGCGTGAACTGCACGCGCCGCGCGTCGAGGCCCAGCACCGTGCCCAGCGTCTCGACCAGCTTGGTCTTGGCGAGGCCCGGCAGGCCGACCAGCAGGCCGTGGCCGCCGGCCAGGATGGTCACGAGTGCGAGATCGACCACTTTCTCCTGGCCGAAGATCACCCCGTGGATCGCCTCCCGCGCCGCGCCGACGTCGGCGAGGCAGCTCTCGGCCGTCGCCACGATGCCGTCGTCCAGGGTGGTGGCCGGGCTGATCCCCTGCGTCATGCCGATATCCATCTCCTGCCCGGGCCCCGCGGGACCCGCCGGCC
Source organism: Methylobacterium sp. Leaf361 (assembly GCF_001424445.1). Lineage (NCBI taxonomy): Bacteria > Pseudomonadati > Pseudomonadota > Alphaproteobacteria > Hyphomicrobiales > Methylobacteriaceae > Methylobacterium > Methylobacterium sp. Leaf361. Next base: position 479,015 of record NZ_LMPY01000012.1, read on the forward strand.
AATCCCGCAAGTGTGGGGCTTCAGGTGCCGGGCTGGCAAGGTCGGGATCGCCGCACGCCCGTTCGCGGCCGCGTTGGCGACGTCCGTACGCCCTCGCCGAGACCGGAGCCGCCCGCGATGGGTCGGACGCCGATCCCGCCCCGCTCTTGGCGTCGGCGACCCGGACCTTTAGGAAGGCGCCCAAGCCGGGGCGATCCTCACCCGCGACCGCCGGACCGGCCGAACCCTCTGATGTCTCTCGCGGATCGCGGCGTGGGCAGCTTTGCGGGCTTCCCGCGTATCCGGACCTGACCATGCGCCTTCGAGATGTGTTCGTCGTCGGATCGTCGGAGAAGGCCGGCCTCGCCGGCGCGGCGCAGTCCCTCGCCCGCCCGCTGACCCGGCGCCTCAAGGGCCGCCGCCGCACCGAACCCCGCCAGGCAGACCTCGTCCGCGCGGTCAAGGAATCCGGCCTGTTCGACCCGGCTTGGTACGCGAGGCGCTACCCCGACGTGGTCGGCGAGGGGATCGATCCGGCGGTGCACTACGCGGTCCATGGTGGGCGCGAGGGGCGCTGGCCGCACCCGCTCTTCCACGGCGACCTCTACCTCGATTCCGTCCCGGGCCTCCGGGCCGAGGGCACCAACCCGCTGCTCCACTACCTCGACCGCGGTGCCGCGGCGGGCATCCGCCCCAATCCGCTGTTCGACCCGGACTGGTACGCGACGCGCTACCTCGGCGGCGCGGAGCACCGCGCCCGGGCGTTCTCCGACTTCCTGTCGCGGGGCGACACCGACCCGTCGCCTCAGTTCGACACCGCCTGGTACCTGTCGCGCTACCCGGATGCCCGCGCGGCCGGCGGCAACGCGCTGAGCCACTTCTTCGAGACCGGCCGGAAGCAGGGCTACCTGCGCAACCCGGAGGAGTTCGCCGGCCTGTCGCGGCACGTCGACCTGATCCGGCGGTCGGGGCTGTTCGACGCCGCGTTCTACCGCGAGCGCTGCCCCGAGGCCGAGACCAGCGGGCTCGAGCCCCTGGAGCACTACGTGATGGCCGGCGGCTACCGCCGCTACGCGCCCCACCCGCTGTTCGATCCCGACTGGTACGCGGCCCAGTCCGCCGCGGTGCGGGCCGACAGCCTCAACCCGCTGGTCCATTACCTGGAGCACGGCGCCGCCGAGGGCCTCGACCCGGGGCCCTGGTTCGCCACGCGCTGGTACACCGAGACCTACCTTGAAGACGACGCGGCCGGGCAGAACCCGCTGGCGCATTTCCTCGCCGATGGCGGGCGCACGACGAGCCCGTCGCCGCGCTTCGACGCGCCCTGGTACCGCGCCCGCTACCCGAAGGTCGCGGCGCTCGGCCTCAACCCGCTGATCGACTACGTCACGACCGGCCTGGAGGCGGGCCGTCTGACCCGCCGCGTCCCCGGGGCCGCGGTGCCGGAAGCCTCCGACGCGCGCCTCTCCTGCCTGAAGCGCGAGCCCCGGCGGCACGGCCGCACCGCCCTGTTCATCACCCACTGCCCCGAGGGGCGGATCCGCGGCCACGTCGAGCCCTACCTCAAGGCCTTCGCGGAGAACGGGACCGACCTCGTCCTGATCATCGCCGCCGACCAGCACAAGAACGCCGTGCCGCAGGCGATCCTGGATCTCTGCGCCTCGGTCTACCTGCGCGAGAACAGCGGCTTCGACTTCGCCGCCTGGGCGCATGTCCTCCTGGAGGACACCGACCTCCTCGATTCCGAGACGCTCTACCTCGCCAACGACAGCCTCGTCGGCCCCCTCGACCGCGACGACTTCGCCGGCCTGCTCGCGAAGATCGACGCCTTCCCGGAGGCGGTGATCGGCCTCGCCGACAATTTCTACTACAGCCACCACCTCCAGAGCTTCTTCCTGGCCCTGAAGCGGCGCTGCCTGTCCTCCTACGCCTTCAACCACTTCCTCCTGTCGGTGGCGAACTGGCCGGACAAGAACGCGGTCATCACCGAGTACGAGCTGACCTTCTCGCAGCGGATGCGGGCGGCCGGGCTCGGGATGCGCAGCCTGTTCTCGGCCCAGAACAAGCACATGTCGCTGGTCAACGACCCGCGCAACAACCGCACCCTGTTCGACTGGGAGAACATGCTCAGCCAGGGCTTCCCGTTCGTGAAGCGCTCGCTGCTGGGCGAGCACGCCGCCATCGGCGGGGCGGCGGTGCGGGAGGCGATCGCCGAGCGCGGCTTCGACCTCGACCGGCTCGATGTGACCTACACGTATCCGGGGGCCAGGATCTGGGCCGACCTGCGCCGGCCCCGGGCGCCGGAGCGGCCGCAGCGCGTCGCCTACGTCTCGCCGATGAACTACGCCAACGGCCTCGGCGTCGCGGCCCGGAGCTACGCGCGGGCCCTGCATCGGACCCCCTTCGCGCTGAACGTCCACCCGATGGAGCGGCCGTTCCACGTCCACGCCCGGGTGGCGCCCGCGTGGCAGGCCCGGACCTTCTCGGGCCCCGCCGACGTCGCGCTGGTGCATTTCAACGGCGACAGCTGGCACTCGCTGATGAGCGACCGGCAGCGGGCGATCGCCGCAGAGGCGCGGCTGAAGATCGGGCTGTTCGTCTGGGAGACCTCGCACGTGCCCGGGGGCTGGCTGCCGACCGTCGACGGCCTCGACGCGATCTGGGCGCCCACCGAGTTCTGCGCGGCGATCTTCCGGCAGATCACCGACATCCCGGTCGACGTCGTGCCCTACGTGGTCGAGAACGAGGCCGGCGAGCCGGTGAGCGCCGCCGCCAAGGCGAACCTGCGCAAGGCCTTCTTGATCGACCCGTCCAGGCGGGTGATCCTCTACGCCTTCGACGGCTCCAGCTACCTCGCCCGCAAGAATCCGCACGCGCTGATCCGGGCCTTCCGGGCGGCGGGTCTCGGGCAGGCCGGCTGGCAGCTCGTGCTCAAGACCAAGCACGTGTTCGACCTGCCCGAGGAGGGCAAGAAGCTCCTCGACCTCGTGGGCACGTCCGGCGACGTCGTGGTGATCGACCAGCCGCTCTCCCAGAACGAGCTCGGCGCGCTGTTCGATCTCTGCGCGGTCTACGCGTCGTCGCACTCCTCGGAGGGCTTCGGCCTGACGATCGCCGAAGCGATGGAGATGGGCAAGGTCGTGGTCGCCACCGATTACGGCGGCTGCCGCGACTTCCTCGACGCCACCTGCGGCTTCCCCGTGAAGGCCGAGGTCACGGCCCTCGACCAGACCTACGGCCCGTACCTGCGCGGCGCCGAGTGGGGCCAGGTGGACGAGGCGGACCTCACCCGGGCCCTCAACGACGCGGCCCGGGCGGTGACCGGCGGCGACGCGGCCCGGATCGGCGCCGCCGCCCGGGCCCGCATCCGCGAGCGGCTGTCCATCGGCGCGGTGGCGCGGGCCATGGAGGCGAGCCTGACCCGCCTCCTGGCCGCCGAACGGTCCTGAATCCCCGGAGACGCGACCCGTGTTGAAGAAGAAGCCGGTCCCGGCCCCGTCGGCCTCGTGGGGCACGCTCCCGTGGCCGGACGCGATCCTGCCGCTGCCCCTCGACGGGCAGTTCCGCCCCCTCGACGAGCGCCGGCTCGCCCAGGTCGCGGCCGGCCAGTTCCCCGCCTGCCGGGCGATCTTCGTCGCCCCCGCGGCTTCCGAGCTGCGCCCCGACCTCGCGGCGCACCTGACGCGCGCGCTGGCGGCGCGGCCCGATATCGGCGTCTTCTACGGCGACGACGCCGTGGTGGACGGCGCCGGCCAAGTCCGCAGCGTGCACTGCAAGCCGGCCTTCAACCCGGCCCTCCTCATGGCCGACGACTATATCGGCTTCCCGCTGCTGATCCGCGTCTCGGCCCTGGCCGGCCTGAGCCCCGATTTCGGCCTGCGCCACGGCAGCGCCGCGTGGTTCCGCTTCCTGCTCGGCGCGATCTCCGCGGGGATCGGCATCGACCGGATCCCCCAGACCCTGATCGCCTCGCCGCTGGAGCGCCCGAAGGCGACGCGCACTGCGCGCGCCCACGCCCTCGACCGCTGGTTCGAGACCTCCGGCATGCCGCTGCGCACCGCCCCGGGGCTGACCCCGGACACGCTGGAGATCCGCCGGAGCTTCGACGCGCGGCCGGCCGTGACCCTGGTCGTGCCGACCAACCAGAGCCGCCCGAAGGACGATCAGGGCCGCGCCGTGGAGGGCGCCAAGCCCCACGTGATCAACCTGCTCGACAGTCTCGGCCGCAGCACCTACCCGGCCGACCGGATCCGCGTGCTGATCGGCGACGACGTGGCCGACGACGCGATCTACCGCGGCCGCTCCGACCGCTTCACCGTGACCCGCCTGCTGACGACCCGGGCTCCGGGCGAGCGGTTCAACTACGCGGCCAAGATGAACGCGCTCTGGCGCGCGGCCGAGACCGACCTCGTCATCCTGATGAACGACGACCTCGTGGTGCGCCGGCCCGGCTGGATCGAGGCGCTCCTGACCTTCGCGCTGGACCGCGGCGTCGGCGGCGCCGGCGGCCGGCTGCTGTTCCCCACGGGCAAGATCCAGCATGCCGGCATGACCGGCGGCATCTTCGACGTGTTCGCCCACCCCTGGTACAACCGGGACGCGGCGGAGCCGACCTACGGCGACTGGGCCCTGACGCAGCGCGACTGCTCGGCGGTGACCGGGGCGCTCTTCGCCACCCGCAAGGCGGTGCTGGAGGCGGTCAACGGCTTCGACGAGGGCTTCGCCCTCGACTTCAACGACGTCGACCTGTGCCTGAAGATGCGGCAACTCGGCTACCGCATCGTCTACACGCCCTTCGCCGAGATGGCGCACCACGAGAGCGCCTCGCGGCAGACCAGCTTCGCGCCGGGCTCGCAGATCGCCCGCTTCCTGCGCCGCTGGGGCGACGTCATCGCGGAGGATCCGGCCTACAGCCCGCAGCTGCGCATCGACACCGACGTGGTCGCCCCACGGGCCGACGCGACGCGCTGGATCGCGGAGCGCCGAGCGGACGCCGCCTGAGCGGCCGGCGCGCCCGGGTTAAGCTAAACGCGCGAAGTTCGGCGCGGCGGCCTGGAACGGGGCAGTCCGAGCCTCTACCCATCGTGGCGGATGCGCGGACGGAACCGTCCGCGCCGGGGTGGGGAGCCCAACGTGAAGAAGCCGCTCACCGCCGCCGCCCTCCTCGTCGGCCTCGCCCTGGTCGGCCTCGCGGCGGAGATCCGGCTGCACGAGCGGGGCCGTCCCGTCGCCAGCACGGCGGTCCGGTCGGGCGGCGCCGCCTTCGCCCCGGCTCCGATTCCGGCGGGCTGGGTCGTCTCCGGCGACCCCGTCACCGAGGTCGCGGAGGTCTCGCAGACCCATGACGGCAGCGCGCAGGTCTACCTGTGGCGCACCACGGCCAGCACGTTCCGCTGGACCCACCACGCCGACGAGATCATCACCATCCTCGACGGCGAGGTCTTCGTCACCGACGCCGACGGCAGCCGCCACCACCTGACGCCGGGCGACGTGGCGCATTTCCCGGTCGGGTCCGTCCAGCTCTGGGAGGTGCCGAGGACGCTCCTGAAATCGGCGATCCTCAAGCACCGCAGCCCGACCCTGGTCGAGGCGTCCCTGCGCTGGCTGCGCCGGGCGCGGGCGCTCGTCGCCGGCTGAGGCGCGGGCGCCGGCGGCATCCGCCGCGCCGAGCCGACGAGGCGTAATCTAGGTTGAAGCCCGCGATCCGGTGACACGGCTTGCTAAGGCTCGGCGCGGCATCATCGGCGCTCCGACGCCGCGAACCGACCCGATGTCCCCACCCCGCGACCTGCAGCTCGACGCCGCGCGCGGTCTCGCCGTGCTGCTGGTCCTCTCCGGCCACCTGCTGCAGCCCGTCTTCTACGGCCCGTCGGGGCCCGAGCCGGGGCCGGCCCTCGCGGTCTGGCGGGTCATATACGCCTTCCACATGCCGTTCTTCTTCCTGCTCTGCGGGATGGTCGACCGGATCAAGGGCGAGGCGAGTCTCGGCGAAGCCTGCCGCTCCGCGCTGCGGCTCGTGGCGGTGACGCTGGCGTTCGGCACCCTCGCGCTGGTGCCCCAGGCCCTCGCCGGCACCCTGTCGCCCGGGGACGCGCTGGGCGACGCGCTGTGCGGCCGCGACTTCGGTCTGGGCGTGCTCTGGTTCCTGGTCGCCCTGGGGCTTGTGCGGGTGATCGATGCCGCCGCGCGCGCGGCGACCTTCCCGGGCGGCTACTGGATAGTTCTGGGCGGCGCCCTGGCCTTGTCGTGGACCTGCAGCGCGCGGGCGTTCCCGTACTGGCAGGTCCACGCGCTCGTGGGCGCCCTGCCGTTCTACGTCGCGGGCCTGAGGCTCGGGCCACGGGCGTTCGACGTGTCGGCGCTGCTCGGCGCCTGCGGCCTCGCGGTGCTCCTGCTCTGCGCGCCGCGGAACTTCGTCCACGTCGCGACCGGGCAGTACGGCGACCCGGCGCTGTTCGCCGTGACGGCCGCGGCGGGCTCGGCGTTCGCGCTGGCGGTCGCCGGCCGGCTGCGCGGCCCGTCGCGCGCCGCGGCGGCCGTGATGGGGCGGGCGAGCTTCGAACTCTACATCGTCAGCGGCGTCTTCCTCCTCCTGGCGCCGCACTGGCCCGCCTGGGACCGGTGGGACGGCCTGGTGCTGCTCGCCGCAATCGGCCTGCCCCTGCACCTGATCGCGGCTCGCGGGCTGCGCGGGCCGATCCGGGCCGTCCGCGCGGCCGCCGACAGTGTTGTCGACGGCTTGGTCGACGGGCTCGCCGGCCGCCGGCGTCGCGCGCGGCCGGGCTTGCCCGGGGCGGATCCTTAAGACTTGTGCGGGACGATCCGCCGGCATTCCGGCCGCAAGACCTTCGATGACAGCGCCACACGCCAGGGGCCCCGATGTTCGCTGAGCGCCCGCGCGGCGGCGTCGGCGCGTGGCCCCTCATCGCCGCCACGCTGGTCGCCACGATCGTCTGGATGGCGGTCGCCGGGCTGCACTTCGCCTGGGACAGCGCCCTCGTCACCCTCGCGGCCTGCGGCGGGCTCGAGGCCCTGGCGCGGGTCTACCGCACGCGACGCCCCGAGCCGCGCATCGCCGCGACGCTGAGCGCGCTGGCGCAGGTCATCGCCTTCAGCGCCTGCGCGGCCGCGCTGTCGTACACCGTCGCGAGCACCGGCGGCCCACTCTGGGATTCGACCTTCGACGCCTGGGACCGGCGGCTCGGACTGGATTGGCGCGCCTACCTGGCCTTCGTGGACGGCCATCCGCGGCTCGGGCTCGCGCTCTCGCTGGCCTACCGGAGCCTGATCCTGCAGACCATGCTGGCGGTCATCCTGCTGGGCTTCAGCGGCCGGCTGCGGGCCTTGCGGGACTTCGTCCTGGCCTTCGCCCTCGCCGGCACGGTGACGGTCCTGATCTCCGCGCTGACGCCGGCCCTGGCCAACTTCGTGTTCCTGGGCCTGTCCCCGGCGGACTTCCCCAACCTGCACCCGGCCGCGTCCTACGTCCACGTCGCGGACCTGACCGGCCTGCGCGACGGGACGCTCCGGACGATCTCCCTCGACCACGTCGAGGGCATCATCACGTTTCCGAGCTTCCACGCGGCGCTGGGGGCCCTCTACATCTGGGCCTTCTGGCACCTGCGCGCGGCCCGGATCCCGGCCCTCCTCGTCAACGTCCTCCTCATCGCCGCCACGCCGATCGACGGCGGCCACTACTTCGTCGACGTGATCGCCGGGCTGGTCATCGCGGCCCTGGCGATCTGCGCCGCGCGGGCGCTCGGGCGGCGGCGGGCCGCGGACGCGCTCCGCCCCGGAGCGCGCGAGGGCGGACCCGCGCCCGGGCGGGCCTGACGCGCGCGGCCCGCGGGCGCCTCAGAGCGCCTCAGAGCGCCTCGCCCCGCATCAGCCGGGGCCGCGAGTCGCGCGCGGCCGCGGCCTCGCCGATGAAGAAGCGCTTGAGCCCCGGCAGCCTGTCCACGATCCCGAGGCCGAGGTCGCGGGCGAGCCGCAGCGGCAGGGCGTCGTTCGAGAACAGCCGGTTCAGCCCGTCGGTCGCCGCCGCCATGGCGAAGCTGTCGAAGCGCCGGGCGCGCTCGTAGGCGCGCAGCACGTCGGGGCTGCCGGGGTCGAGGCCGAGGCGCAGCGCGCCGGTCACGGATTCGGCCAGCGCCGCGGCGTCCGCGAGCCCGAGATTGAGGCCCTGGCCGGCGATCGGGTGGATCACGTGCGCCGCGTCGCCCAGCAGGGCGAGGCGCTCGGCGCGGAAGGCGCGGGCGATGCCGAAGGCGAGGGGGTGACGGCTGGGGCCGTGCTCCAGCGCGAGCGCGCCGAGATCCAGGGTGAACCGGCGCTCGATCTCGGCGAGCACCTCGTCGGGGCCGCCGGAGAGCAGGGCCTCGGCGTCGTCCGACCGCTCGGTCCAGACGATGGAGGAGCGGTGCCCCAGGGGGCCGCCGTCCCGCAGCGGCAGGATCGCGAACGGGCCCGCGGGCAGGAAGTGCTCGAAGGCGCGGCCTTCGTGCGGCCGGGCGTGGCCGATCGTCGCCACGATCCCGACCTGCGGGTAGGACCAGCCGACCCAGCCGATCCGCGCCGCCTCGCGCAGCCGCGAGCGCGCGCCGTCGGCGGCCACCAGCAGGTCGCCCCGCAGCGTCTCGCCGGTGGTGAGCGCCGCGCGGATCGCGGCCCCCTCCGGCAGCGCGCGCACCACTCCGGCGGCGACGATCGCGACCCCCGCCGCCCGGCAGGCCTCCGCGAGGGCCGCGGCGAGCGGCTCGGCCTCGATCATGTGGGCGAAGGGCTCGCCGTCGTCGCGCTCCGCGTCCGCCTCGCGGCCGAAGGTCAGGAAGACCGGCCGCACCGGGTCGGCGAGGCGGCTGTCGCTAATCACCATCTCGCCGATCGGCTCGGCCGCTTCGGCGACCCGGGCCCACAGGCCGAGGCGCTCCAGCATGCGCCGCCCGCCCGCCGCGAGGGCGTAGGCGCGGCCGCGATGCCGGGCGGGATCGGCGGCGCCCGGGTCGATCACGGTCACGGCCAGCGCCGGCCCGTGGGCCTGCTTCAGGGCGAGGGCCAGGGCGAGGCTGGGCAGGCCGCCGCCGGCGATCAGGAGGCTGCGGCTGCCGGGGCGAGGCGTCTCGGCCGTCATCGGGGCGGATCTCCTAGGGGTCCCGCGCGGGACGCGTGGATTGGTTCGTCCGAAAAGCCTATGTCGCACGCGGGCAACGAACGGAAACCCCGCGGGTCATGACCGACGCCAACACCGACGCGATGACGGACGCCGTCGCCGAGCTGATCGCCATCCTCGACCTGGAGCGCCTGGAGGTCGACCTGTTCCGCGGCCAGAACCCTAAGACAGGCTGGCAGCGCGTCTTCGGCGGGCAGGTGGTGGCGCAGGCGCTGGTCGCCGCGACCCGGACGGTGCCCGACGACCGTCCCGCCCACTCCCTCCACGCCTACTTCATGCTGCCCGGCGACCCGCGCACGCCCATCGTCTACGAGGTCGAGCGGATCCGGGACGGGCGGAGCTTCACGACCCGCCGGGTCAAGGCGATCCAGCACGGGCGCGCGATCTTCGCCACGACGGTCTCCTATCAGGTCGTCGAGGAGGGGCTCACGCACCAGCCGGCGATGCCGGCGGTGGCCGGGCCCGAGGGGCTCCTCGACGGCAAGGCCCTGGCGGCGGCCGGCGGCACCGGGATGCCGGAGGCGATCGCCGCCTATTTCGGCCGCGAGCGGCCGATCGCGCTGCGGCCGGTCGACCTGAACCGCTATCTGCCCGCCGGCGCGGGCGGCCGGGCGCCGGACCCGATCTTCAATGTCTGGCTGCGCGCGGCCTCGGCGCTGCCGGACGATCCGGCACTCCACCGGGCCGTGCTGGCCTACGCGTCCGACATGACCCTCCTCGACGTCTCGCTGATCCCGCACGCGCGCTCGGTGTTCGACCCGACGATCCAGGCCGCGAGCCTCGACCACGCGCTCTGGTTCCACCGGCCCGTGAAGATCGACGACTGGCTGCTCTACGCCCAGGACAGCCCCGTCGCGGGCGGCGCCCGCGGCTTCGCCCGGGGCCAGATCTTCGACCGGGCCGGCAACCTCGTGGCGTCGGTGGCCCAGGAGGGTCTGATCCGCCCGACGCGGGATTAAAACGCGTTGCCGCGCGTGTGTTGCCGACACGCAACGGGGCGAGATGCACGGAATTGGGCAGATTGCCTCGTCTTTGTGCGGCGGCGCGACCAGACCTGCCCGCGATCTGGCTGCATCGGGCTAATCGATGGGCAAAATGGCGACCGGCGAAAATGTTCCCGGCCAAGCTTGTCTGGCATAGTCCTTGAATAGCGGCCTTCGACCGCGGGTCATCCCGAGCCTGCGGACGGTCCGGGTCGGCTCGTCCCGCAGGTCGGGTGACGGCAACGGTTCCCGAGGACTTCGAAGGGGGCGTCGCCCATGAAAATCGTGATGGCCATCATCAAGCCGTTCAAGCTCGAGGAGGTGCGCGACGCGCTCACCGGAATCGGCGTGCACGGCCTGACGGTGACGGAGGTGAAGGGTTATGGCCGCCAGAAGGGCCACACCGAGATCTACCGCGGCGCGGAATACGCCGTCAGCTTCCTGCCGAAGCTGAAGATCGAGGTCGCCGTCGCCTCGGACCTGACGTCCAGCGTGATCGACGCCATCGCGGGGGCCGCGCGGACCGGCCAGATCGGCGACGGCAAGATCTTCGTGATGCCGCTGGAGAAGGCGGTGCGCATCCGGACCGGCGAGACCGACGCCGACGCCCTCTGATCCGCGGCCCGGTGCGCCCGGGCCCGCCGATCCCCAGACCTCCTGAAACACTACGGACTTGAGACCGGGAGCCACGTGCCCATGAAACTTCGTCATGCCCTCATGCTCGGCTTGGGAGGAGCGGCGATCGCCGCCCTCCTGATCGAGCCGTCCCTCGCGCAGACCCCGACACCCGAAGCCGCCTCGCCGCCGCCCTCGCCGATCCCCAACAAGGGCGACACGGCCTGGATGCTGATCTCGTCGGCCCTGGTGCTGATGATGAGCATCCCGGGCCTCGCGCTGTTCTACGGCGGCCTCGTGCGCACCAAGAACATGCTGTCGGTGCTGACCCAGGTGTTCGCGATCGTGTCGATCGTCGGCCTGCTCTGGGTGTTCTACGGCTACAGCCTCGCCTTCACGAGCGGCGGCGGCCTCAACGACTTCATCGGTGGCTTCTCGAAGGCGTTCCTGAAGGGCGTCGACGCGAACTCGACGGTCGCGACCTTCTCGAACGGCGTCGTGATCCCGGAATACGCCTATCTGTGCTTCCAGATGACGTTCGCCATGATCACACCCGCGCTGATCGTCGGCGCCTTCGCCGAGCGGATGAAGTTCTCCGCGCTGGTGGTGTTCACGATCCTCTGGGTCACGATCATCTACTTCCCGATGGCCCACATGGTCTGGTACTGGGCCGGCCCGGACGCCGTCGGCAACGCCGCGAAGGCGCTGGCCGCCGCCACCGACGACGCCTCGAAGGCGACCGCCCAGGCGGCCCTCGACGCGGTCAACAAGGATGCCGGCTTCCTCTTCCAGAAGGGCGCCCTCGACTTCGCGGGCGGCACGGTCGTGCACATCAACGCGGGCATCGCCGGCTTCGTCGGCTGCCTGATCATGGGCAAGCGCATCGGCTACGGCCGCGACCTGCTCGCCCCGCACTCCCTGACCATGACGATGATCGGCGCCTCGCTGCTGTGGGTCGGCTGGTTCGGCTTCAACGCCGGCTCGAACCTCGAGTCCAACGGCACCGCCGCCCTCGCCATGCTCAACACCTTCGTGGCGACCTGCGGCGCCGCGGTGGCGTGGCTGTTCGCCGAGTGGGCCCTCAAGGGCAAGCCGTCCCTGCTCGGCATGCTGTCGGGCGCCGTCGCCGGCCTCGTCGCGGTCACCCCGGCCTCCGGCTTCGCCGGCCCGATGGGCTCGATCGTGCTCGGCCTCGTCGCCGGCGTGGTCTGCTTCGTGATGTGCTCCACCGTGAAGAACGCGCTGGGCTACGACGACTCGCTGGACGTCTTCGGCGTCCACTGCATCGGCGGCATCCTCGGCGCGCTGGCAACCGGCATCCTGGTCGACCCGAACCTCGGCGGCGTCGGCATCCCCGATTACACCTCGAAGCCGGGCGAGCTCGCCGTCGGTGCCTACGACATGATGAGCCAGCTCATCGTCCAGGCCGAGGCGGTCGGCCTGACGCTCCTGTGGTCGGGCATCGGCTCGGCGATCCTCTACAAGCTCGTCGACGTGACGATCGGCCTGCGCGTCACGCAGGAGGAGGAGCGCGAGGGTCTCGACATCGCCGATCACGGCGAGCGCGCCTACAACTACTGAGACGGACGGCGCGGCCCCGCGGGGCCGCGTCTCCCGAACGAGAAAACCCCGGCTCCGTGAGGACCGGGGTTTTCTGTCGCGTCAGGCCGTCATCGCGAGCGCAGCGAAGCGACCTAGGGCAGCGCTGCGGTCGGAATCGGAGCGAAGCCCTGGATTGCTTCGCTCCGCTCGCAAAGACGATGCGGGGCGGCGATCGGGCATCGACCCCGAAGCATTTACGCCGCCCGCGTCAGCGCCGCCTTCTCCTCCGCGAAGGCCCAGTCGAGCCAGGGCGTCAGCGCTTCCAGATCCGAGGTCTCCACGGTGGCTCCGCACCAGATCCGCAGGCCCGCCGGCGCGTCGCGATAGGCGCCGATGTCGAGGGCGACACCCTCGCGGTCGAGGCGCTCGACGATCCCCGCCGCGAAGGCCGAGACCGCCGCGTCGCCGCGGGCGAGCACGTCCGGATCGGCGATCACGAGGCAGACGCCCGTGTTCGAGTAGGTGGCGGGATCGGCGGCCAGCGGCGCGATCCAGGGCGTGCGCGCGACCCAGTCGTAGACGACCTTCGCGTTGGCGTCGGCCCGCGCGTGCAGCGCCTTCAGGCCGCCGATCCGCTCGGCCCAGTCCAGGGTGTCGAGGTAGTCCTCGACGGCCAGCATCGAGGGCGTGTTGATCGTGTCGCCCTTGAAGATGCCCTCGATCAGCTTGCCGTCCTTGGTGAGGCGGAAGATCTTCGGCAGCGGCCAGGACGGCGTGTGGCTCTCCAGCCGCGCCACGGCGCGGGGCGAGAGGATCAGCATGCCGTGCGCCGCCTCGCCGCCCATCACCTTCTGCCAGGAGAAGGTCACGACATCGAGCTTGTCCCAGGGCAGGGGTTGGGCGAAGGCCGCCGAGGTCGCGTCGCAGATCGTCAGGCCCTCGCGGTCGGCCGCGATCCAGTTGCCGTCCGGCACCTTCACGCCGGCCGCGGTGCCGTTCCAGGTGAAGACCACGTCGCTGTTCTTCGTGTCGATCGCCGCGAGGTCCGGCAGGATCCCGTAGGGCGTCTGGTGAATGCGCGGCGCGATCTTGAGCTGCTTCAACGCGTCCGTGACCCACTCCTTGCCGAACGCCTCCCAGGCGGCGACCTCGACGGGTTTCGGCCCGAGCATCGTCCACATGGCCATCTCGACGGCGCCGGTGTCGGAGGCCGGCACGATGCCGATCCGGTAGTCGGACGGCACCTGCAGGACCGTGCGGGTCAGGTCGATCGCCCGGCCGAGCTTGGCCTTGCCGAGGGGGGAGCGGTGCGACCGGCCGAGGGCGGCGTCGGCCAGCGCGGCCGGGGTCCAGCCGGGGCGCTTGGCGCAGGGGCCGGAGGAGAAGTGGGGCACGCGCGGGCGCTGCGTGGGGCGGCTGGTCATGGCGGATCCATCCTTGCAGAGGGCCGCGCTCCCGGGGGAGGCGCGTCCCGGCTCGCGCATGCGCCGAAACCGGCCGGCTTGCAAGCGCCCGTCCCGGCGGCAGTCTTCGCGGCGCTGCCCCCGGTCGGGACACGGCCCCGGGCGGCGGGGAACAGTCGATTAATCCCGGCCCGTTAGCCTTAATGAGGTGCCGCGTAGCGTTTGAGGTGCGCCGATGACTTTCCACAGCGCCGCGATATTGGCGGTCTGGTCCGTTCTACTCTTGGTTATTGGGGCCTTAATTCCCCGCCTCCTGCAGGCGAGCCGGACACCGCGGCTGGTGCCGCAGCCGCTGCGGCTCGACCCGCCGGATTACGACCGCGACGGCCCGGTGATCGACCTCGAGCCGGCCTGACCGGGGCTGCCCCCGGGGCGCAGGTCCGGGCGCCGCTCGGCGGTGATCCGCTCGGCCTCCGCCCGCCGCCAGCGGGCGATGGCGGCGTGGTTGCCGCCGGAGAGGACGTCCGGGATCGCGCGGCCCTCCCAGTCGCGGGGGCGCGTGTAGTGCGGGTACTCGAGGAGCCCGCCCTCGAAGCTCTCCTCGACGCCGGATTCCACCTTGCCCATCACGCCGGGCAGGAGGCGCACGCAGGCGTCCAGAACCACCAGCGCGGCGATCTCGCCGCCGGACAGCACGTAGTCGCCGATCGAGACCTCCTCCAGGCCGCGCCCGGCGATGACGCGCTCGTCGACGCCCTCGAAGCGGCCGCAGACGATCAGCGCGCCCGGTCCCGCCGCGAGGTCGCGCACGCGCGCCTGGGTGAGCGGCCGGCCGCGGGGCGACATCAGCAGGCGCGGGCGCGGGTCGACGGCCCCGGTTGCGGCGTCGAGGGTCGCGGCGTCGATGGCGGCGCCGAGCACGTCGCAGCGCAGGACCATCCCGGCCCCGCCGCCGGCCGGCGTGTCGTCCACCGAGCGGTGGCGGCCGAGGCCGTGCGCGCGGATGTTGCGGGCCTCCAGGGTCCAGTCGCCCCGCGCCAGGGCGTCGCCCGACAGGGACACGCCCAGCGGGCCCGGGAACATCTCCGGGTAGAGGGTGAGGATCGTGGCCCGCCAGGGCGTGTCCGCGCGCGTCATGGCGCTTGATGGCGCGCGGGGTGCGGCACGGTCAACGGGCCCGGCACCGCCGGCGCGCCCCGCGGGTTGTCGGCCATGATCCGCGCCCTCGCCCTCCTCGCCGCCGCCACTGCCGCCCTGGCCGGCCCGGCCCGCGCCGCCGAGCCGCTGGCGCCCCCGGGCGCGCCCGCCGCCGCCTTCCCCGGGCCCGACCGGCCGGTGGCCGAGATCGTCGCGCCGCGCTGGTCCTCGGAGGCCGAGCGCGACAGGGCGGGCGAGTTCGCGCAGGTGGCCGAGGGGATTGGCATCGCGCCCGGCGAGACGGTGGCGGATATCGGCGCCGGCAGCGGCTACTACGCGGTGCGGTTGAGCGCGCGGGTCGGGCCGCGGGGCCGCGTGCTCGCCGAGGACGTGACGCCGTCCTACCTGGCGGCCTTAGAGAAGCGGGTGAAGGCGCTCGGGAACGTCACGGTCGTGCGCGGCGAGCCGCACGACCCGCGCCTGCCCCCGGCCTCGGTGGACGCGGCGATCCTCGTCCACATGTACCACGAGATCACCCAGCCCTTCGGCCTGCTCCACAACCTCGCCGCCGCGATGCGCCCGGGCGGCCGGGTCGGGATCGTCGACGCCGACGCGATCCCGTCGCGGCACGGCACGCCGCCGGCGCTCCTGCGCTGCGAGCTCGCCGCCGCGGGCTACCGGGAGACCGGCTTCCGGCCGCTCGCTGACGGGGCCTACCTGGCAATCTTCGCGGCCCCCGCCCCGGAGGCGCGCCCGCGGCCGGAGACGGTCCGGCCCTGCCGGGACGACGCGACGGCGCGGTAGCGGCGCCTCAGGAGCGCCAGCGCAGCTCGCGGCGCTCCAGCGGGTTGACGAACGGGCGCCCGTCGCGGGCCGCTTCCAGGGCCTCGCGCTTCAGCCGGAAATACCATTGCGAGGGCAGGTCGCCCTGGCCGAACAGCACCATGGTGGGCTTGCGGTCGAGCCCGTCCTGCGCGTGCTGGAGCACCTGCTGGTCCTGGGTCAGGAACTGCCGCATCAGCGGGCGCGCGATCGGCTTCAGCAGGTTCAGGGCCGGCATGCTCCAGTAGAGCGCGTTCGTGAGCAGCGTCCGGTCCGGCGTCAGCGGCGTCGCGAAGGTGTAGTTCGCGACCCGCTTCGCGCCCGCGCGGATGCGCTCCAGGCGCACGCCGGGCAGGCGGAACTCGATCTCGACCTCGGGGACGCCGCCGAGCAGGCGGTAGACCGGCGAGCTCGTCGTGGTCGCGTGGCTGGTCATCACGAAGCCGTGGGGCACCGGCTGGAAGGTCTTCACCTTCTCGCGGAGCTGCTTCGAGGGTCGGAACCACCACGAATCGTGGACGAAGGCGACGTGCCCGGGATCGACGAGGCTCAGCGTCGTCAGGTCGAAGGAGGCCTCGACCTCCAGCTCGACCACGAGGGAGCCGGCCGGCTCGAAATCCAGCGCCGGCACCTCCGGTACCGCGCCGGCGGCAGGGCCGAGATGCGGGTTGACCCAGAGGAAGCCGGCGCTCTCCCGGACGGGGAAGCGCTGCACCTGGATGCGCGAGAAGTCGGCGGCGTCGTGCTCCGACAGGGTCGGGACGTCGCGGCAGCGCCCGTCGGTGCCGAAGCGCCAGCCGTGGAACGGGCACATCAGGGTGTCGCCGTCGAAGCGGCCCTTCGACAGGGCCATGCCGCGGTGGGGGCAGCGGTCGCGCAGCGCGAAGGGCGCGCCGTCGGGGGCGCGGCCCAGCACGATCTGCTCGCCGTTCAGCGCCACGGCCCGCAGGGCCGACCGGCCGCCCGCCCTGCCGAGGCTCCGGGACTGCCCGACGCAGTACCACGCGTTGCCGAGCGGCTGGCGCATCGCGTCGGGATCGAGCGCGGCCTCGTCGGCGGGGCGCGGCGGGTTGGCGAAGGGCGCGTTCAAGGCGGTTCGGGCAGACCTCGGGGCGCCCGTCATACGCCCGGCCGCCGGGACGGGGAAGCGCCGCGCCGGGGAGGACAAACGGGCGCAGGCACGGGGCTTCACAAGCCGGGCGCGGCCACCTACCTTCGCCTCACCCGCAACCAACGAAAGGAGGTGATCCAGTGTCTCATTGTCATCAGCCGTGTGTCTCGGCTCATCGGACCTGGACCGTCGCCTCCGGCGCGTCGCTCTAAGACGCGTCAGAGACCCGATCTCGGGACAGTTCCGCCGGACAACACGGTTCGGCAATGGAAGGGCCACCCTCTCGGGTGGCCCTTCGGCGTTTCAGGGTCCGGACACGCGGTCGGCGCCGCTCAGCGCCGCTGGGACTGGAACAGCGGTTGGGCCAGCGCCTCGGTCCGGGCGCGCCACAGGTCCCGCTCCTCGCGCAGGGCGTCGCGCTCGCCGGCCAGGGTCAGCCGCTCGGCCCGCAGGGCGTCCCGCTCGGCGATCGCCCGGTCGCGCTCGGCGCGCAGCTCCTCGCGCTCGGCCCGGAAGCGTTCCCGCTCGCCGCGGAACTCCTCGCGCTCGACGCGGACGTCCTCCTGCTCGGCCCGGAGATCCTCCAGGGAGCCGATCTCGTCGCGGATATGCTCGCGGAGCGTCCGGATCTCGTCGGCCAGGATGGCCTGCAGCTCGTCCTGGCGCTCGGCCTCGACGCGGAGCCGGGCCTTCAGCATCAGGTTCTCGGCCATCAGCTCGGCGATGTCGGGATCCTCGGCCGCGGCCCGCGGCGCCTCGGGGGCCGGGACGACGCGGGGCGACCACGCCGTCTCCCCGCCGCGCGGCCGCTTCGCCTCGGGCAGGGTCTCCTCGGGCCGGGCGTCGCCGCGGGCCTCGGCCGGCGCCTGGGCCTTCATCGCCGTCAGCCAGTCGCGGAGCGGACCGGTCGCGGGAAAGCTGCCGGACTCGGTCGGCGAGTGAGAGCGGGCGGGTTCCGACATCGGCGGGCGTCCTGATCGAATATGGCCCGAAGACAATCCCAACATGCTTAACGATCGGTAAAGGTTAACACCGATCGGCGGCCCGTTTCGGCACCGCCGCGGCGCCAGGCCGGCCGAAAAATTGACTTTCCGGCCGGCTGCCGCTACGCCCCGGCCTCCCGATCCGTAGCAGATCGACCGATGCCAAGCCGACCGGTCCCGCGAGGCCGGAGGTCAACGCCCGACAGCGCGTCCGCGCCCTCGGGCGCGATGGGCGTTGGCCGATATGCGAGGACGGGATCCGCCGGCCGAGGCACCCGCATGACGCGAGATCAAGAAGCGTTGAAGATCGAGGACGCGATCAACGAGACCTGCCCGTGGTCGGGCAAGCCGATCTCGGCGGACTCGCTGACGCTCTACAACGGCGCCGTGGTGGGCTTCTGCAACCCGGACTGCCGGGACAAGTTCGCCAAGGCCGTGCGCGGCTTCGAGGCCGCCCTCCAGGCGCGCCGCGTCGAGCGCGCCGGGCTCGAGCAGTAACGGCGGGGCGTCAGGAACATGTTCGAAGGCCTGTCCGACCGCCTCTCCGGCATCCTCTCGGGGCTCACCCGTCGCGGTGCCCTGACCGAGGCCGACGTCACCGCCGCCATGCGCGAGGTGCGCCGCGCCCTGCTGGAGGCCGACGTCGCCCTCGAGGTGGTCCGCGGCTTCACCGACCGGGTGAAGGAGAAGGCCGTCGGCGCCGTCGTGCTCAAGTCGGTGACGCCCGGCCAGATGGTCGTGAAGATCGTCAACGACGAGCTCGTCGCGATGCTCGGCACCGACGCCGAGACCGTCGACTTGAATGCCCCCGCCCCGGTGCCGATCCTGATGGTCGGCCTGCAGGGCTCGGGCAAGACCACGACCACCGCCAAGATCGCCCGGCGCCTCTCCGACCGCGAGAAGCGCAAGGTCCTGCTCGCCTCGCTCGACACCCGCCGCCCGGCCGCCATGGAGCAGCTCGCGGTGCTGGCCAAGCAGGTCGGCGTGGAGAGCCTGCCGATCATCGCCGGCCAGTCGGCGGTGCAGATCGCCAAGCGCGCCATGGACGCGGCCCGCCTCGGCGGCTTCGACGTGGTGATGCTCGACACCGCCGGCCGCACCACGGTGGACGAGGGCCTGATGGCCGAGGCCGCCGAGGTGAAGGCCGCGACGAGGCCCCACGAGGTGCTGCTCGTCGCCGACGCGCTCACCGGCCAGGACGCGGTCAATACCGCCCGCGCCTTCGACCAGCGGCTCGGCGTCACCGGCATCGTGCTGACCCGCATGGACGGCGATTCCCGCGGCGGCGCGGCGCTGTCGATGCGCGCCGTCACCGGCAAGCCGATCAAGCTCGTCGGCGTCGGCGAGAAGGTCGACGCGCTGGAGGAGTTCCACCCGGCCCGCGTGGCCAACCGCATCCTCGGCATGGGCGACATCGTCTCGCTCGTCGAGAAGGCCGCCGAGACCATCGACCACGAGCAGGCGCTCCGCACCGCGGAGAAGATGCGCAAGGGCAAGTTCGACCTGGAGGATCTCTCCATGCAGCTCGCCCAGATGGAGAAGATGGGCGGCATCGGCGGCCTGATGGGCATGCTGCCCGGGATGGGCCAGATCAAGAAGCAGGTCGAGGGCGCCAACCTCGACGAGAAGATGTTCAAGCGCCAGCGGGCGATCATCTCGTCGATGACCCCGCAGGAGCGGAAGAACCCCGACCTCCTCAAGAACAGCCGCAAGAAGCGCATCGCGGCGGGCTCGGGGGTCGACGTCTCGGAGATCAACAAGCTCCTGAAGATGCACCGGACCATGGCCGACATGATGAAGGCGATGGGCCAGGGCAAGCGCGGGATCGGGCAGGCGCTCGGCTCGATGTTCGGCCTGGGCGGCGGCGGGATGGGCGGTGGCATGGGCGGTGGAATGCCCGGCCTCCCGCCCGGCATGCCGGAGCCGACGCCGGAGCAGATCGCGCAGCTCGAGAAGCAGTTCGGCGGCAAGCTGCCGCCGATGCCGCCGGGCCTGGGCGGGGGCGGGATGCCCAAGCTTCCCGGACTTCCGGGCCTCGGCGGTCCGAAGCTGCCGGGTCTCGGTGGGTTCATGCCGGGGAAGAAGAAATGAGCGTGCTCGCGGCCCAGGCCGTCGATCCCGAACTCGCGCGCCTGCGGGACAGCATCGACAACTTCGATGCGGCGCTGATCCACCTCCTCGCCGAGCGATTCCGCTGCACGCAGCGGGTCGGCGAGCTCAAGGCCCGAAAGGGGATCCCCCCTTCCGATCCGGACCGGGAGGCCCGTCAGGTCGCCCGGCTCCGCAAGCTCGCGGTCGAGGCCAAGCTCGACCCCGACTTCGCCGAGAAGTTTCTGGCCTTCGTGGTCAAGGAAGTCATTCGGCACCACCAGTCGATCAAGGCGGACCACGAGTCCCAGATCGAGCAACAGCGAAAGTAGTCAGACCATGGCCCTCAAGATCCGTCTCACCCGCGGCGGCGCCAAGAAGCGCCCCTACTACCGCATCGTCGTCGCCGACGCCCGCGCCCCGCGCGACGGCCGCTTCATCGACAAGGTCGGCGCCTACGACCCGATGAAGGCCAAGGACGATCCGGCCCGCATCGTGCTCGACAACGAGAAGATCCAGAGCTGGCTCGCCAAGGGTGCGCAGCCGACCGACCGCGTCCTGCGCTTTCTCGACCAGGCCGGTCTCGCCAAGCGCCCGACCCGCAACAACCCGCAGAAGGCCGAGCCGGGCGAGAAGGCCAAGGAGCGCGCCGCCAAGCGCGCCGAGAAGGCCGCCGCTCCCGCCGAGGACGCCGCCGCGTAAGGCGCACCGGTCATGGCGCGCCGCCCCGCAGGTCCCACCTCCCGCGACGGCGGCCGCCGAGGCCGCACGAGCTCGGCGATCGGCAAGATCGCGCCCGACGCGGCGACCTCGCCCAAGGCGCCGGCCCCCAAGCCGGCGCCCCGGCCCGCACCGCCCGATCCGAACCTCGTCCTGCTGGGCGAGTTCGGGCGGGCGCACGGCCTCACCGGCGAGGTCCGGCTCAAATCCTACACCGGCGATCCGCAGGCGATCGCCGGCTACGGAACGCTCCAGACGGCCGACGGCCGGACGCTGACGCTCGCCGACGTGCGTCCCGCCCCCGGCCCGTCGCCCGACATGCTGATCGCCCGGGTCAAGGGCGTCTCGGGCCGCAGCGCCGCGGAGGCGCTCAACCGCGTCGCCCTGTACGTTCCGCGCGACCGTCTGGCCGCGCCCGAGGACGACGACGAGGTCTACGCCGCCGACCTGATCGGCGCCGCGGCGGTGGACGAGGCCGGGACCCTCGTCGGGACGATCGTGGCCGTGCCGAATTACGGCGGCGGCGACCTCCTGGAACTGCGCTCACCGAACGGCGGCGCCACCGCGCTCCTGCCCTTCACGAAGGCCTTCGTGCCGGTCCTCGACGTGGCGCAGCGCCGCGTCACCGTCGTCGCGCCGGAGGACCTGTTCGCGGCGCCGGGTGAGAAGCCCGCCGACGATCCGGGCTAGGGACGGCGGTCGGTCCGCGCGCCGGCGGCGCGTCCGGAGGCCGGGCGGCGCCCTGGCCGCGACCGCCCTCAGTGCCCCCCGGCCGGCGCCCCGCCGCCGAGCTTGACGCTCTTCAGGCTCAGGGCCAGCGGGACCGCGCAGGCCGCGACGAGGCCGAGCACCCAGAACACGTCGATATAGGCCCAGTAGGCCACCTGCGTGCTGAGGACGCTCCCGATCCACGCCGTCGCCTGGTTCTGGGCCTCGATCCCGGCGTAGCCGTGCTCGGAGAAGTACTGCGTCGCCTGCCGCATGGTCTCCTGATACGCCGGCGAGGCCGGGTTGACGCTCTCCACGAGGCGGCTCTGATGGAACTGGCTCCGGTAGGCCAGGATGTTCTGCGCCAGGGAGACGCCCATCGAGCCGCCGACGTTGCGGGCGACGTTGATCAGCGCCGAGGCCTGGTCGGTCTGGTCCTTGCGGATCCCCTCGTACGAGGCCGAGGTGATCGACAGGAACACCATCGGCAGGCCGATGCCGATATAGACCCGCGACCACGCGAAGAACGCGAAGGTCGTGCTGCCGTCGATCCGCGTCAGGTCGTACATGCCCAGCGCCACGATGGTCATGCCGGTGGCGATCAGCCATTTCGGCTGGACGTAGGACGAGATCCGGCCGGTGAGGAACATCATCACCACCGTGACGATGCCGCCCGGGCCGAGGACGAGGCCCGACAGGGTGGCGGTGTAGCCGTAATATTCCTGCGTGATCTGCGGGATGAACTGCGTGGTGGCGATCAGGATCGCCCCGGTGAACATCATCACCAGGAAGCACGAGCCGAACTGCCGGTTGCCGATGAGGCGGAGGTCGACGGCCGGGTTCTCGCGGGTCAGCAGCCACGGGATCATGGCGATGAACGAGACGACCATCAGCACGCCGGACACGTTCATCAGCGTCGAGGTGCCGAACCAGTCCTTCCGCTGGCCCTCGTCGAGGATCACCTCCAGCGAGCCGAGGAACAGGGCGACCAGCACGAAGCCGACGATGTCGAAGCGGATGCCCTTGCGCACCAGGGCGCGGCGCTCCTTCTTGGCCGCGTCGCTGTCCTCGATCAGCCAGTACATCAGCCCCAGCGCGATCACGCCCACCGGCCCGTTGATCAGGAAGCACCAGTGCCAGGAGGCGTTGTCGGAGAGCCAGCCGCCGAGCGTCGGGCCGATCACCGGCGCCACCACGATGGCGACCCCGTAGAGCGCGAAGGCCTGGCCGCGCTTCGCCGGTGGGAAGGAATCGGCCAGGATCGACTGCGCGAGCGGCGCCATGCCGCCGCCGCCGAGCCCCTGCATCACCCGGAACAGCAGCAGCGATTCCAGGCTCCAGGCGAAGCCGCACAGGATCGACGAGACGGTGAACAGCGCCACCGACCACATGAAGAACGCCTTGCGGCCGTAGCGCTTGGCCAGGAAGCTCGACGCCGTGAGCGTGATCGCGTTGGCGACGAGGTAGCTCGTCACCACCCAGGCCGCCTCGTCCGGACCGACCGCGAGGCCGCCCGAGATGTAGCGCAGGGCCACGTTGGCGATGGTGGTGTCGAGCACCTCCATGAAGGTCGCCAGCGCGACCACGCCGGCGATCAGCCACGGATTGTGGCCGCCCGGCGCCTTCCCGGACGCGGACCTGCCGCCCGCCGCCTTGCCGCCTGCCGCCTTGCCCGCACCCGGCCTGCGCCCGGGCGCGGCCGCGCTCCCCCGGCCGGCCACGTTGCTCACCGCACCGTGACGGTCGGGACGATCGACATGCCCGGGCCGATCGACACGTCCGTCGGCCAGGTCTTGACCACGATCTTGACCGGGATGCGCTGGGTCACCTTCACGTAGTTGCCGGTGGCGTTCTGCGCCGGCAGCAGGCTGAAGGCCGTGCCCGAGCCCGGCTGCACCGAGGCCACCGTGCCCTGGATCTTGCGGCCGGGATACGCGTCGATCTCGATGTCGACCGGCTGGCCCGGCCGCATGTCGGTGATCTGCGTCTCCTTGAAGTTCGCCGTCACCCAGATATCGTCGGGCACGAACATCGCCAGGGTCTGGCCGGCCTGGGCGAGCTGGCCGACGCCGCCGGTGAGCCGCACGACGCGGCCGGCCTGCACGGCGCGGACCGTCGTGTAGCCGAGGTTCAACTCGGCCTGCTCGACCTGCGCCCGGTCGCGGCCGAGCTGCGCCTGGGTCGAGGCCTTCTGGGCCTGGAGCGAGCCGACCTGCTTCTGCGCGGCGACCACGCTGGCATTGGCGCTCTGAACCGCCGCCTGCCGCTGCTGCAGCGTCGAGGTCGCCGACTGCGACTGCTGGACCGAGCCGGAGCCGCGCTCGGCGAGGTCCTTGTAGCGGGCCGCGTCCTCCTGGGCGAATTTCAGCGCCGCCTCGGCGGTGGCGACCTGCGCCTTGGACACCTCGATGTTGGCGTACTGCGCCTGGATCTGCGCGTCGATGTTCTTGATGCCGGCCTCGTCAGCGGCGACCTGCGCCTTCGCCTGGTCGAGGGCGATGTCGTAGTCGCGCTGGAAGACCTGGAACAGGATCTGGCCGGCCTCGACGTGCTGGTTGTCGGTGACCGGCACGTCCACGAGGTAGCCGCCGACCTTCGGCTGGATCGAGATGCTGCGCGCGTCGACGAAGGCGTCGTCGGTGCTCTCGTAGGGGTGCATGTAGAGCAGCCAGTAGAAGAACACGCCGACGCAGAGCGCGACGACCGCGAGCCCGCCGAGCAGGAACGCGAGCGGGTGGCGCCGCAGGACGTTGGGGCGCCGCGCCTCGTCCCCGTCGTCGTCGGAATCCGCCGCGTCGTCGTCGGCCTGCCCGTCCTGCGCCTCGGGCGCGCCGTCGGCCTCGTCCGCGCCGGGCTTGCGCGCGGTCTCGCGGTCGGTCTCGCGGTCCGCGGCCGGCACGGCGCGGTTGAGATCGAGCACGTCGCGCTCGCGCGCGACGGCCCGGCCGTCGGCCGGCCGCGGGCGCGCCTCGTCCTCGGAGAGGTGCCGCTGATCGTCGAACATGGAAAGTCGTCGCCCGATGGGCCGGCCACCCGGGGGTGACCGGGCTTGTCGCATCGCCCGCCTCAGGCAGCAAAAGCCGGCCGCAGGCCCAAGGTTCCACGCGCGGATCAGCCCGCCTAGGAACGCATGCCGCACTGCGGCGTTCTGCGCCCGGAACCTTTGCCGTTCCCGGCCTCAAGGCCCAGGAGTTCGCCATGACCAGCAGCCCATCCCCGACGCCGAACCGCCCCGGTTCCGGCCCCGCGACCACCCCCACCGGCATCCCGCTCGTCGGCGCGGCGCGCCTCGACGCCATGAGTGCGGCCCTGGCGCGGAACTGGTGGCTCGTCGCCCTGCGCGGCGTCATCGCGGTCCTGTTCGGGGCGATCGCGTTCATCGCGCCGGGCGCCTTCGTGCTGTCCCTGGTCCTGTTCTTCGCCGCCTACATGCTCGTCGACGGCGTTGTCGCCGTCGTCGGCGCGGTCCGGGCCGCGCAGCGCCACGAGCGCTGGGGCTTCCTGCTGGTCGAGGGCCTCGTCGACATCGTGGTGGGCGTCGCGGCGGTGCTGGTGCCGGCCGCCGCCGTCTGGGCGTTCGTGCTGCTGCTCGCCGCGTGGGCGCTGGTCACCGGCGGCCTGATGATCGCCGCCGCCTTCCGCCTGCACCTCCATTACGGGCGCTGGTGGCTGGGCCTCGGCGGCGTGGTGTCGATCCTGTTCGGCCTCGCGCTGCTCATCAACCCGGGCATGTCGGCCCTGGTGCTGACGTGGTGGATCGGCTCCTACACCTTCGCCTTCGGCATCCTCCTGCTGATCCTGGCCTTCAAGCTGCGCGCCCAGCACGGGGCCGTCGGTCCGGGAGCGCCGCTCGGCCGGTGAGCCGGCCGGGACCGGATCGGGCCCCGTGGCCCGATCCACACGGTGGCGGCGCGATCGACGCGCCGCCCGTCCCGCGACCCCGCGGCTGCGGGACACCGCGACGGATGCGGCTTAGAAGGCTCGGTCGGCCGGATCGGCCGGTCCCGGAACACCCACCACGATGACGCCCGACGCGCCGGAACGCGCCCCGGCCGACGGGCCGAAACCGCCGAAGCCGGACCCCGCCGTCGACGCCCCGGACCCGCGGCTCGCCGCCCGGGAGGCCGGGCGGGCCGCGCGCGACCTCGCGCGCCATCTCCGGACCCTCTTCGCCGCGGCCGCGCTCGGCCTCGCGCGGACCGGCCGGGCCCTGTCGGCCCGCGCGGCGGAGCGCGCGGCGCGGGCGCGACGGGCACCGGCGGAGCGCCCGCCCGCCGTCGAGGAGACGGACGCGCGCGCCCTGAACCGGCGTTCCCGGCCGATCCTCGGCCGCCGGCACCCGGCCCTGCTCGCCGCCGCCCTGGTGGTCCTGCTGCCGGCCCTGGCGCTGGCGATCTACCTGTTCGCGGCCTTCGTGAGCCTGCCGCCGCTGGGCGGCGCCGTGGTCGAGACCGGCCAGCGGGCGATCACCGTCGAGGCCGACGACGGCCGGGTCTTCGCCACCCGCGGCAGCTTCCGCGGACAGAAGCTCACCGCGGCCGACCTGCCGCCGCACCTCGCCCAGGCGATCGTGGCGATCGAGGACCGCCGCTTCTACAGCCACTGGGGCATCGACCTGCGCGGCCTCGCCCGGGCGGCGTGGCGCAATCTCCGCGGCGGCGGCGTGCGCGAGGGCGGCTCGACCATCACCCAGCAATATGTCCGCCTGACCTCCCTCAACCAGGAGAAGACGCTCTGGCGGAAGGTGCAGGAAGCCTTCCTGGCGCTGCGGGTCGAGTCGACCATGAGCAAGGACGCGATCCTGCTCGGCTACCTCGACTCCGCGTATTTCGGCGCCGGCGCCTACGGGGCGGACGCGGCGGCGCGCCGCTACTTCGGCAAGCCCGCCAAGGCGCTGAACCTGCCGGAATCGGCGATGCTGGCCGGTCTGGTGCGGGCGCCCTCGCAGCTCGCCCCGACCCGCAACCTCGGGGGCGCCAAGGAGCGCGCCGACGTGGTGCTCCAGGCCATGGTCGAGACCGGCGCGATCTCGCAGGCCGAGGCCGACGCCGCGCGCAAGCAGAGCGTGACCCTGAAATCGCCCCCCGAGGCGCCGCCCGGCACCAACTACTTCCTCGACATGATCGCGGGCGACGTGAAGCGCCTCGCCGGCACCGACGGCGACATGACGGTGCGCTCGACCCTCAACCTCGACCTGCAGAGCCTCGCCGAGGGCGTCGTGGCCCGCCGCCTCGACAAGGACGGCGCCCGCCGCAAGGTCGGCCAGGCCGCCATGGTGGTGCTGTCGAAGGAGGGCGCGATCCTCGCCATGGTCGGCGGCCGCGACTACGAGGACAGCCAGTTCAACCGCGCCGTTCAGGCCAAGCGCCAGCCCGGCTCCCTGTTCAAGCTCCTCGCCTACCTGACGGCCTACGAGAAGGGCTACACGCCGGAATCCGTGATGGTCGACCGCCCGGTCCAGATCGGCGACTGGCAGCCCGAGAACGACGACGGCCGCTACCGGGGGCCCGTGCCCCTGCGGACCGCCTTCGCGCTCTCGATCAACACCGTGGCGGCCCAGCTCGGGCAGGATGTCGGCATCCCGGCGGTGATCGCCACCGCCCGCAAGCTCGGGATCCAGTCGGACCTGCCCAACGTGCCGAGCCTCGTCCTCGGCTCGGGCGCCGTGAGCCTCCTGGAGATGACCCGCGCCTACGGCTCGGTCCTGTCCGGGCGCACCCCGCTCCAGTCCTACGGTATCCAGGCGATCCGCGGGGCCGCGCCGCAGCCGCTCTACGTCCGCGCCGACGCGGGCCCGGGCCCGATGCTGGCGCAGGAGCCGCGCACCATGATGCTCGACTCGCTGCAGGCGGTGGTGGAATCCGGCACCGGCCGCGCCGCGCGGGTGCCCGGCCAGATCATCGGCGGCAAGACCGGCACGAGCCAGGATTTCCGCGACGCGTGGTTCGTCGGCATGACCCCCGACCTCGTGGTCGGGATCTGGGTCGGCAACGACGACGACAGCCCGATGAACCGCATGTTCGGCGGCGAGATGCCGGCCGGGATCTTCCACGACTTCGTCCAGCGGGCCGCCGAGAAGCTCGCGAAGGGCAAGGCCCGCCCCTCGGCGGAGCGGGCCGAGCCGGCCCGGGCCGCCGCCGCGCCCGCGGCCGAACCTGTCGCGGCCGGCGAGGTTCGCGGCGTGCCGGAGGTGATCGATACCGGCACCCTCAACCTGCGCGGGCGGGTCGTGCGCCTCCTCGGCGTGGTCGGCGAGCGCGGCCATCTCGCCCGCCAGCTCGCCAGCTACCTGCGCCGCCGCGAGGTGGTCTGCACCGGCCTGTCCGACGGGGCCACGGCCCGCTGCCGCATCGAGGGCGACGACCTCGCCGGGCTGATCCTGGCCGCGGGCGGCGCCCGCGCCTCCGAGGACGCCCCGCCGGACCTCCTGGGCGCGGAGGAGCAGGCGCGCGCCGAGCGGGTCGGGCTGTGGGGCCGGTGAGGGCCTAGCCCGTCCCGAGCTTCGCCAGCGTCCGCGGGTCGGGGTCGCCGTCGAAGTAGCGCGCCAGCGCGTCGGCGAAGACCGGCTCGCCCGGCACGGCGCGCGCGAAGAGCGTCATGCTGGAGCGGAACTTCAGATCGTCGGGCGAGCCGAAGATCGCGTGGGCCGAGAGCCCGGCGACGGCGTTGACGGCCGCCGTGCAGGCGCGCAGGCGCCCGCCGAGCACCGGGTGCGCCGCGTAGGCCTGCGCCTCCGCGAGAGACCCGATGGCGTAGCGCTGCGCCATCGGGCTCGCGCCGAGCCCGGCGATCTGCGGGAAGATGAACCACATCCAGTGGCTGCGCTTGTCGCCGGCCTGCAACTCCGCCAGGGCGCGCCCGTAGACGCCCTCCTGCGCGGCGACGAAGCGGCCGAGGTCGTAGGTGTCGCTCATGCGCGGCTCCGTTGTTCCGGTCCCGCACCGTCAACCGCGCGGCGCCCGCCGGTGATGCAGGCGCGGGTCCGGAGTGCCGCTGACGCCGCGCCGGGATTGGTGTAAGCGCCGCCCATGCTCGGAACGCTCGTCGCCTTCATGGTCGCGAACCCGGCGATGAGCCACGCCCTGACGGCGATCCCCGAGACCGCCGGAATGGCGGCCGTTCTGATCCTGCTGCGCAGTCCCCGACCGGAAGGCGTCGCGGCGCTCGTGGTCTCGACCTACTATTACGGCCGCGAGGCTGGGCAGCGGGAACACGTCCTCAAGCACGCGGGCTGGGACGCCGTTCAGGCGCATCTCGGCGCCGAGTTCCTGTACGGCTGGTCCCTGCCGAACCTGCAGCAGTGGGTGGCGCCGACCTGCGCGGCCTGGGCGGTCGCGGCCGCGATCTATCTGGTCCGGTCGCGGATGGCGCGGGCGGCTCTGCCGGGTACCCGGCTCAGGCGCGGGTGAACGGTCCGTCCGACGGCCCGATCTCGCTCCGGTCTCCGAGGAGCCGCCGGCCCGAGGCGATGATCTGGACCGTCTCGCGGCTGGAGCACTGGCGCCGCGCCAGGGCCTCCAGGTCGCGCAGGTAGTCGATGATGGGACCAGGCTGCTTGTCGGCTCGGCCGATCACCGGCTCGACCTTGGCGGTCACGAGGCCGCCGACCGTGTCCCAGAACTCCGCCGGTCGGATCGCGGCGTCGCCCATCGCAGGCTCGTGCATCCCCGGTCTCCGCTGTGCTCGCACCGCTCTTGTCGAGCGTTTCGGCCGCCGGCGCATTGACCCATGTTGAAGACGCTCCTCCGGAGCGCGGGGCTCGCGGCATCGTCATCCGCGCGCCGGGCGATCCGGCGGGGCAGCATCCGGTGCGCCGCCCCATAATGGACCGCGCCACCGCGCGCGTTTCGGATCGACCGCAGGGAGCCCGCATGCCCGCCGACGACGTCCCAACCCGCGATGCCCGCGCACCCGAGCCCGCACGGACGCGCGCGCCCCCAGCCGGGGAGAGCCGCCTCCGCTCGATCGCCAAGGCCGTGAGCTGGCGCGTCGTCGGGAGCCTCGACACGCTGCTGCTGTCCTACCTGTTCACCGGCAGCGTGCTGGTCGCCGGCTCGATCGCCTCGACCGAGACCGTGACCAAGACCGTGCTGTACTACCTCCACGAGCGCGGCTGGGGCCTGATTCCCCTCGGTCGCGCCTGAGACCCGTCCGGGAGGCCGCGTTGCCCGCCAGCTCCGCCCCGCCGCCCGGCGGCGTGACATCCTCGAGAGCCCGAACCGGAGAGAGCCGCATGCCGCAGATCACCGTCGGAGGACTCGGCCTCCGCTACCACCTCGAGGGCCCGGAGGACGCCCCGGTCGTCGCTTTCTCGAACTCGCTGGGGGCGACCCTGGAGATGTGGGACGCGCTGGTGCCCGCGCTGACGGGGCGTTACCGGACGCTGCGCTACGACACGCGCGGCCACGGCGGGTCGGAGACGCGCGACGGGCCCGTCGCGATCGCGGATCTGGCCGGCGATCTCGCGGGCCTTCTGGACGCCCTCGGCATCGGACGCGCCCATCTCGTCGGCCTCTCGCTCGGCGGGATGACCGTGCAGGCGCTGGCGAGCGCCGATCCCGGACGCGCGCTCAGCGCCACCCTGATGGCGACGGCGGCCTTCCTGCCGAGCCTGCAGAGCTGGGACGAGCGCGCCGCGACCGTGCGCGCCCAGGGGACGGCGGCCGTGGTCGAGGCGACGCTGGGGCGCTGGTTCACGCCGGGTTTCGCGGAGCGCGCCCCCGAGACGGTACGGGCTGTCCGCGAGCGATTCCTGGCCTGCGATCCGGCCGGCTACGCGGTGTGCTGCGGGGCGATCGGGCGCATGGATCTCCGTCCCGCGCTCGGAGCCATCACCGCGCCCACCCTGGTGATCGCCGGCCGCGACGATCCCTCGACGCCCCCGGCCATGGCCGAGGAGATCTGCGGCGGCATCGCCCAGGCCGAACTCGTCGTGCTGCCCCGGGCGGCGCACCTGCTCGCCGTCGAGCGCGCCGAGGCGGTCGGCGGCTACCTGCGCGCCTTCCTCGACCGCGCCGCGCCGGGCGCGTAGGCGGGCCGCGGCGGCGCCGTCCCGTCAGTCGCCCGAGTGTCCGGGACCGCGCGCCGCTTCAGTGGCAGGCGATCCCGACATCGGCGGGCGACATCCCGCGCGCCAGGCGCCGCCCGGTCCGCAGCAGCGCCTGCCCGAGCAGCGACACGGTCAGCGCGTCGCCGTCCTGCTCGGCCAGTCGATAGGCCGCGAGCAGGGCGTCGCCGAGATCGCCGAGCGTTGCCGTCGGCTCCGCGTCCGCGCGCTCCGGCCGGCTCCCGGCAATCCGGTCGCGTCCGTCCGCCGCCGCGCCGTGCGGTCCCTCGGTCAGCGCGACCGGTCTCGCGCGGCGTCTCGCGTTGCCGTCGTCCTCTGGTGAGCCGTTCCGCATCGTCTTGGTCCCTCAACCACCTCGAGGGTGCACCTACAGGTTGCGGACCGTCAACTCCCTCCGATCGCGCCCGGCGAGCGGTCGAGCGTCGCAGCCGCCGCGGCGGTCGGACGGGGTGTCGGACTGGGTGTTGGACGGGGTGTAGGACGTTCCGCAGGCGCGGGAGCGGCCGGAGCCCGCAGAGCAATCGCCGCGATCCACAACTTTTACGTGCAGGCCCCATGGATCGGCGCGTCCGGGCGAAGGTTCAGGGTCGCCATGAACGCAGCAAGGCCCCCGCGGTCAGCGCCGCGGAGGCCTCGCTCATCCACGCTCCATCAGGAGCGCGCGGACGGTTTTACTTGATGAGGGCCAGGAGAGCCTTGCCGGCCTTGGAGTTCAGCTCCTTGGCGTCGAGGGTGCCGTCGTTGTCCGGGTCGGCCAGCTTGAAGCGCTCGCCGACGGCCGCGAGGTACTCCTTCTTGTCGAGGGTGCCGTCGCTGTCCGGATCGGCCTGCTTCACGCCGGAGGCGCTCAGGCGGCCCTTCAGCTCCTTGGCGTCGAGGGTGCCGTCGGCGTCCCTCTCGAGACGGTCGAAGGTCGCCGAGGCCACCGCCTCCACTTCCTTCATGTCGACGGTGCCGTCGTTGTCGGTGTCGATCATCTTGACGGCGCTCGTCCCGCTCATCGGCTTGGCGAAAGCGGCCGGAGCGGAGAGGCCGCACACCGCGAGGGTGACCGCCGCGAAGCCACTGATGAAACGTGAGGTCATTGCCAGATGCTCCCGAAATTTGATGCTCGATCTTCCTAGTCTCCGACTCACCGTGCCGCAAGTGCGAAATTCGACCCTGTGGGTTGCGTGCTGTCCCGGGCCGCGCTTCGGAGACGCGGCATAGAAAAAGGGGCCGGCGCGAGCCGACCCCCGAAGAGAGCGCACAATCGCCGACAGGCGATTCGCGCGGTGATTCAGTATCCGTAGCCGCGCCGCGTCACCGGGCGGTCGTCGTCGAACCGCTGGCGTCGGTATAGACGATCCTCGTCATAGGCGCGGTCGCGCCGATACTCTTCGCGGCGGAAGTCGCGATCCCGCTGGGCGCGGGAGCGCAGGTCGACACTCGGCCCGTCGGGACCGATGTCGATTCGCTGCGCCGCAGCGGGGACGACGCTCGTCAGGGAGGCGGCCAGGACGGCGCCGGCAAGCAGGGTCTTCATGGGACTCTCCTTCGTGCGTTCGGAGTCCAACCCGTCCTCGCGCCGATCGTTCCCGATGTTCTCCCGTTCTTCCCGGAGCCGACACAGATCCGGACTGATCAGGCGAGCGTCGCCAGGTCCTGAAACCAGTGCTGCGCCTGGACGTAGTTCTTCACCCGCGACGACAGAGCGTGCGGATTGGTGTCGTGAACGACCCAGACCTGCACGGCATCGTCCACGACGATTTCGTGGATGCGCGCGAGCAGCCGGTTCTGCTCGGCCACGTCGAGGCTCGCCTTCACCTTGTCGCAGAGGGCGTCGACCTCGGGATTGCGGTAGTGGCTCCAGTTCACGCCGTTCGGCGCAATCTGCCGCGAATCGTAGAAGCGCAGGATCGCGTAGAACGGGTCGGAGGTGACGTAGGCGATGTTGCCGGCGCTGACGCCCTTGAGGCTCGGATCCGCGGCGCCCTGGCGCCACGCGGTGTAGGCCACCTCCAGCTCCACGGTCTTGAACGCCACCTGGATGCCGACCTCGGCCCAGCTCTGCTGGACGAACTCGTTGATCGGCAGCGACAGCATCTGCCCGGTGCCGCCGGTCGGGATCAGGACCGTGGCCTTCACGGGGTTCTTCACCGAGTAGCCGGCCTCCTCGACGAGCTTGCGCGCCGCCTCGACGTCGGTCCGGATCTTGAAGCCCGGCTTGCCGAACCACGGGCTCGACTCCTGAACCTGACCGACGGCGGGCTGGGCGAGGCCGCCCATCAGCTCGACGACGCCCGCGCGGTCGATGGCGAGGTTGGCGGCCTTGCGCAGGCGCAGGTCGCGCCAGGGCGAGCCCTCCACCATCGACAGGTGGTAGTTCCAGACATGGGGCGTCTCGTTGCCCACGACCCGCATGCCGGCGGCCTTCAGGCGCGGCACCGCGTCGGGCGCGGGCGTCTCGATCAGGTCGACGCTGCCGGACAGGAGCGCATTCACCCGGGCGAGGTCCTCGGGGACGCAGGCGAGGGTCAGCTTCGCGAGCTTCGGGACCCGCTTCGGGTTCCAGTAGCCGGCATTCGGCAGCAGCTCGAGGCGCACCCGCGGCACCAGCTGCCCCATCCGGAACGGCCCGGTCCCCGAGGGCTCGAAGGCGAACTTCGCCCAGTCCTTCCCGACCTTCTCGTACTGCGCCGGCGACGAGATCAGGAACCAGAGCATCTGGTAGGGGAACAGGCTGTCGGGCGTCTTGGTGACGACCTGGACGGTCTTGACGTCGACCTTCCGGTAGCTCGCGACGCCGGGCAGGCGCGGGCGGACCTGGGACGCCTGCCGCTGGTCGAAATGCGGCGCCTCCTTGTTCAGCACCTTGTCGAAGTTCCAGATCACCGCGTCGGCATCGAAGGCCGACCCGTCGTGGAAGGCCACGCCCTCCCGCAGGTGGAAGGTCCAGACCTTGGGGTCGGCCGGGTCGGCCTCCCAGGCGGTGGCGAGGCCGGGCACCATCTTGCCCGGCCGGTCGGCGACGTCGAGTTCCCAGGCGACCAGGGGATCGTAGAGGGTCAGTCCGGTGAACTGGTAGCCGCCCGCGCCCCGGTCCGGCTGGCCGGTCGTGAGCGGCAGGTCGGTCATGGAGATGCCGTAGGTCAGGGCGCCGGGGGCCGCGCCCTGCGCGCCGGCGCGGCCCGCCGCCCCCAGCGCCGCCAGGGCGACGCCCCCGGCCATCAGGGATCGGCGTGTCGGCTTGATCGGGTTCATCGTGTCTCTCGGCTGAAGGCGCGGGCGCCGCACGGAACGGCACCTGCCCTCGGGCGCGCGGCGGCGCGGCCCGGGCCTCCACCCCATGCTGCATACAGAATGATGCACGCATCGTGCCCAATGGCCGCCGGCGTCCCCCGGATAGCCCGGGGGTCAGGCCTCCCAGACCTGGCCGGGCCTCAGGGCGACGAAGCGCTCGGCCGCGATGCCGGCCCCGCCGAGGGCCGCCGCCAGCGCCTCGGCGGGCCGCTCGACGCCCTCGTCCGTGAGCTGGAACGTGCCCCAGTGATGGCCCAGCGCCTGCTCGGCGCCGAGCAGGCCGAAGACCTTCACCGCCTCGGCCGGGTCGACGTGCTGCGCCTGCATGAACCAGCGCGGCTCGTAGGCGCCGATCGGCAGCGTCGCGAGGCGCGGCGGCCCGAACCGCGCCCGCACGTCGGAGAAGAGGGCGCCGTCGCCGAAACCGGTGTCGCCGACATGGTAGTGCACGCCGCGGGGCGAGGTGATCACGAAGGCGCACCACAGCGCCATGCGCCGGTCGTTGACGCCCCGGGCCGACCAGTGGTTCGCGGGCGTCAGGTGGACCTGCAGCCCGTCGCCGAGATCGACCGACTGTCCCCAGTCGCGGGTCTCGACATGCATCGTGTCGTCGTAGCCGCGCAGGATCGTGTCGTTGCCCAGCGGCGCCACGATCAGCGGCTGGTGCGCCTGCCAGAGCCGGGCGAGGCTCGGCCCGTCGAGATGGTCGTAGTGATTGTGGGTGACCAGGATCGCGTCGATCGGCGGCAGGTCGGCGAAGGCGATGCCCGGCGGGTTGACGCGCTTCGGCCCGGCGAAGCGGACCGGGCTCGCGCGCTTGGCGAAGACCGGGTCGATCAGGATGTTCCGGCCGGCGACCTGAACGAGGTAGCTCGCGTGGCCGATCAGCACGACCCGCAGGCCCTCGACGCGCTCGGGCGGCCGGTCGGCCGGGTAGGGGCTGGGGAAGCTCTTGGGCCAGGGCTCGCGCTGCCGCTTGGCCTGCCAGCGCAGCACGTCGGGGAGCGCCTTGTCGGTGGACTGACCGGGCAGGAAGAACCGCAACCCGTCGAAATGGTCGGAGGTCGGGCCGCGGTAGTACGGGTTCCGGCCGCGCCGGTGCGCGGCGTAGCCGACGCCGCCGAGCGTCATGACCGTGGCCGCACTCGCGACCGTGAGCAGGCTGCGCCGTTTCATGGGTCCGAGATGGCCGGAACCGGGGGCCGGTCAAGCACTGCGCGGCGCGGCGGGGAGCCTCAGGGCGGTTTCGGCGCCGTCTCAGGGACGTCGCTCAGCGACGTCTGCAGGGACGCATCAGGCGGCCGGAGCGCGCCGGCTCACTCCACCATCTCGGCAGCGAGGGACAGGCGCGCCCGGTAGACCACCTTGCCGACGCCGTCGCGGACGCAGGCCACGTAATCCTGGCGCTCGACCTCCGGCAGCATGTCGCGGGCGATCGCCGACATGATCCGGGTGACCTTGGCGCGGGCCGCCGGAAGGTCCGGCAGGTCGAATCCGACCTCATCGTGGATCGGCTGGGAGCCGTCGTGCAGGTCGATGAAGTAGCGGGGCATCGGCGCCAAGCATCTCTAAGAGAAGTAGTCTGCCGACAGGATTGGTCTTGCTATGGTTAACAGTGCCTTAAAAGCCGAGCTTTGAGGCCGCTCCACGGTCGGGCGAAGGCCGCTTCCGGCCTCGCTGCGCCGCGCCCGACCCGCCCCGCGCTTCGGGACGCCGCGGGCCGGCGCGGCCCGGCGCGGGAGGCTTCCTCGGCGGACGCGGCCGGGAGAGCCGCCCGTCCGGCGGATCCGGCGGGCCAGATCCGTCGGGCCGAAGCCGCGAGCCGGCCCGCTCAGGCGGGCCGGCGCCGCGATCCGGTTCTCACACGCCGTCCGGCGGCAGCGCCTCCGTCACCTCGACGCGGCGGTTGCCGGCCACCGGAACCGTCTCCTCGGTGGCGGCGACGTCGCTCTGAGCCGGCGCCCTGTCGAGCGCCTCGGCGACCGCCGCCACGCCCTGATAGCGGGTCAGCCGCCGGTCGATCATGCCGTCGATCCGGTCGTGCAGCTCGGACACGGTCAGGCTGCGGCGCTTGCCGCCCGTCTTCTCGGTGAACAGGCCGCGATTGGCCCGCGCCGCGGTGCGAAACTCGCGGCCGGCGACCTCGTCGGGCTTCTCGGAAGAGAGCGACAGGAAGCGCCCGGCGCTCGCGGTGCCGAGGAAATGGGCGAGGTACAGCTCGGTCGTGGTGAGCGCGCGCCCGACCCGGGCCTCGATCCGGTCACGGTCGCGCTTGATCAGCTCGGCCGCCATCAGGGCGGCGACGCGCGGGTCGTTGCGCAGGCCGAGCACCCGGGCGCGCATGCTGCCCGTCACGGTGATCGCGGCGCCCCGACCCTTCACGGCGGCGGCTTCCTCGGCGAGCCCGTAGCGCGCGCCGTAAGCGCGGATCATCTCCAGCCAGGTGCGGGCAACGAACTGGAACAGGCCCTGCGCCGAGGAGGTCGCGGCCTTCGCCGCGGTGTCGAAGCTCGATTCCTTGTCGGCGAGCGCCATCATGTAGACGGGATCGACGCCGGCCTCGTCGGAGGCCTTGACGATCGTGTCGACCACCTTGCGCGGCACGCTGCGCTCGCCGAACTTGACCGCGTCCTGTTCCTGCGTCACCCGCGGCAGGGCCGCGAGGTCGTCCTGGATCAGGGCCGTGGTGGCGGGCTCCTGCTCCGGCAGGGGCAGGCCGTTCCAGGCATCCTTCGCCGGTGCCGATGCCGGTGCCGGTGCGTCTGCCGATGCCGCGGGCGCCTCGGCGGGAACCGCGGGCTCGAACGCGCGTTGAGCGAGTTCCTGAGCGACGCGCGGGCTGGTGTCGACCCGGTCGTGCGCCTGAGCGGCCGGCGCGAAGTAGGCGGGCGCGAAGGCGGCCTGCGGCAGGCCGAACCCGGCGACGAGCCCGAGGGCCAGCGTCCCGGAGATCCGGCTGAGGCCGGTGCGGCGAAGTGACCGGCGCCCTGCGTCGCGCCCGGCCCGCGGCAGCCACGCCACGGCTTCATCCTCGAAATGCCCCGTGCCGGTCAGGGTCTGCGGCACGAGTCGGTTCACGTCGTCGGCGCAACGCGCCGGCTCCGGGAAAACCCCCATCATCGGTCCTCTTCTAGATCGGTCCTTGCGTCCGCCCGGCTCTGACGGCCGGGTTTTTTCTGGAAGCGGCGGCCCTATCGACGCCGGCCGTGACCAGAATGGGACGGCCCCGTGATCCAAGCGTGGCACGGTCAAGGAAGGGTTAACCCTCCCACTTAGGGCCCCGTTAACGCCGCCGACCGGCGGCCGACCGGCCGCGCGCGGGACGACGACGGGGCGATGTTGTCGCATTCGGGTTGGAACGGAGCACCGCCGAGCCAGTTAGGTACGGCCCCGGGGGGGTGAATTTCCGTCCCAGGACGGACCCTTCAAGACGCCACCCGCGTCCGCACAAGGACATCAGTTTCCGATGAGCATGCAGTCCGGTCGCCGCGTCGGTGTCGCCTTCGTTGGCATGGGAGGCGCCGTCGCCACCACCGCCATCGCCGGCATCGAGATGATCAAATCCGGCTCCAACCGTCTCGACGGGCTGCCGCTCGCCGGTCTCTCCGTGGCCGGCATGGCCGACTACAAGGACCTCGTCTTCGGGGGCTGGGACCTGAACGGCGACGACCTCGCCTCCGCGGCGAGCGGGCACGGCGTGCTCTCGAAGGACGACATCGAGAACGGCGCCCAGGTCCTGAAGGGCATTACGCCCTGGCCGGCGGTCGGCAGCGCGAAGTTCTGCAAGAACATCGACGGTCAGAACCGGATCGTCGCCAAGGACCACCGCGAGGCGGTCTCGGTGATCGCCAACGATCTCCGCCGCTTCCAGAAGGAGAGCAACCTCGACGACGTGGTCGTGGTGAACCTCGCCTCCACGGAGCGCTGGCCCGACCTCAGCGACCCGACCCTGAACTCCACCGCCGCCTTCGAGAAGGGCCTGGATTCGAGCGACGAGGCGATCTCGCCGGCGATGCTCTACGCCTACGCGGCGATCAAGAGCGGCATCCCCTACGCCAACTTCACCCCGAGCGTCGCCGCCGACGTCCCGGCGCTCCTCGACCTCGCCAAGGAGCTGAACGTCCCGGTGGCCGGCAAGGACGGCAAGACCGGCCAGACCATGATGAAGACGGTGCTGGCCCCCGCCTTCAAGGCGCGCGCCCTCCACGTCGACGGCTGGTTCTCGACGAATATCCTGGGCAACCGCGACGGCCTCGCCCTGAACGATCCGAACTCGCTGCAGTCGAAGCTCAACACCAAGGGCACGGTGCTCGACTCGATCCTCGGCTACCCGGTCGAGGACCACCTCGTGCACATCCACTATTACCGGCCGCGCGGCGACGACAAGGAAGCCTGGGACAACATCGACGTCACCGGCTTCATGGGCCAGCGGATGCAGATCAAGGTGAACTTCCTCTGCAAGGACTCGATCCTCGCCGCGCCGCTCGTCATCGAGATCGCCCGCGTCCTCGATCTCGCGAGCAAGCGCGGCGACGGCGGCGTGCAGGAGCAGCTCTCGACCTTCTTCAAGGCGCCGATGGTCAAGAACGGCCACGGTCCGGAGCACGCCTTCGGCAAGCAGGAGCAGATGCTCCGCGACTGGCTGGGCGTGCACTAGGTTTCGTCAGAACCAGGGGGCGGCTTTTCGGAACGAGACGATGCCAAGCGAGACTGAGCCGCCCCGTTCCGGGGGCGCCGCGCCGGAGGCGCTGCGCGACCTTCTGGTCGAGATGAACGACCTCAAGCGCGTCCGCTCCGCGGGCCGTACGGGCTCGATCGCCGAGCGGCTGTTCGCGCAGGGCTGGGGGCTGCTGACCGGCGGCGCCGCGCCCGACGATGTCGCCCTCGACATCGCGGCCGTCACGCTGGCCGCGACGCGCCTCTGCGACCTCGACGCGGCCTTCCTGACCGCGGCGGGGCTCTCGGACGAGGCCGCCTCCGCGGTGCTGGTGGCGGGGTTCGACGCCGTCACCGGAGAGTTCGATCCGGACCTCCGCGACCGCCTGCGCGCGCGGCTCGCGCCGCGTCCGGCCGGCCGGCCCGGGCCGCTGCCGGGCTTCGTCGGCGCCCTTGCGCAGCAGCCGCGGGCGGGCGTCACCTGTCCCGGCCGCGCCCGGATCCTGCTGGAGCCGCCGGAGAACCACGCCGAGCACTGCCTGATCGTGGCGGTCTACGGCGTCTGCCTCAGCCCGTTCTACCGGGCCGATCCCGGCACCGTGTTCCTGGCCGCGATGGCCCACCACTTCCAC
This sequence comes from Methylobacterium sp. Leaf361, assembly GCF_001424445.1. Classification (NCBI taxonomy): domain Bacteria; kingdom Pseudomonadati; phylum Pseudomonadota; class Alphaproteobacteria; order Hyphomicrobiales; family Methylobacteriaceae; genus Methylobacterium; species Methylobacterium sp. Leaf361. The sequence goes on from NZ_LMPY01000012.1 coordinate 517,912, forward strand.
AACGCCGCCATGCCGGATGCCGGCTTCACCGGCGAGATGCTGCTCGGCGACCATCTCGGCCCGATCATGGCCACCACCACCGTCTGGGCGCTCGCCGAGCTCGACGCGCCCCTGCGGGCCCAGGTCGAGCGCGCCCGGGCGGTGCTGCCCGACGACGCCACCGCCGAGGGCCGCGCCTTCCACGCGGCCGACTGCATCGACCGCGTCCTCCAGATCGCCCAGCACCTGCGCGGGGCCTCGACCACGATGGGGATGGTGCTCGACGAGTGGGAACTGGTCCATGCCGGCCCGGTGAAGGGCTTCCACGATCGTGTCCTCGCCGACATGCGCATCCCTTGATCGCCGGACCCGGTCGCCCATCTGCCCGGGCGGCCCCGAGAACCATGATCCCGTTCGAACTCAGATCGCCGGACACCGGCAACCCGCTGAAGGCCGACGGCCCGCACGCCCTGCGCGACGCGGAGACCGGCGCGCGCTGGCCCGTGATCGACGGCATCCCGTACCTGCGGATCAACCGCGCGGGCCTGGTCGAGCGGGTGCTCGCCCATCTCGACGCCGGCGAGCCCGACGAGGCGCTGGCCGCGCTGCTGGTCGATCAGGACGATTGGTGGAACGGGCCGCCGGCCGATCCCGCCGGGATCATCCGCCTGATCAAGACGCGCCGCGAGGCGACCCTCCGCGACGCGGTCGAGCTGCTCGGCTGGGGCCGCGTCGGCGACTACTTCCTGCACCGCTGGAGCGACCCGACCTTCCTGGCCGGCCTGTCGCTGCTGGAGGCGCACTGGAACGAGCCCGTCTGCGTCTTCGAGTTCGCCTGCGGCATCGGCCACTACCTGCGCGAGTTGCAGCGGCGCGGCTGCAAGGTCGCCGGCGCCGACGTGGTCTTCGCCAAGCTCTGGGTGGCGCGCCACTGGGTCGTCGCCGAGAAGGCGCAGCTCGTCTGCTTCGACGCCGGCTCGCCCCACTGGCCGATCCCTGGGGCGCCGGTCGACCTCGTCGTCTGCAACGACGCCTTCTACTTCCTCGACGACAAGGCGGCGCTCCTCGAGAACCTCCGCCAGAACGCCGGCGACGACGGCTGGCTGGCGCTGAGCCACATCCACAACCGCGACTGCCCGGGCTTCTCGGCCGGACGCGCGGTGACGGCCGAGGAGATCGCCGAGTTCTTCCCCGACGCCCTGGTCTACGACGACGCGGAGCTGACCCGGGCGCTGGTCGAGGCGCGGGCGCCGGGCCCGCAGGACCCCGCCGCCCTGCGAAGCTGCGAGGCGTTCTCGGTGGTGTGCGGTCCCGGGATGCGCCCGGCGCCGCGCGCCCTGGTCGACGGCCTGACCCTGCCGAAGCCCGGCACCGTGCTGCGGCTCAACCCGCTCTACGTGCCCGAGGGCGGCGGTTACGTCATCCGCTGGCCCTCGGAGCGCTACGAGGCGGAGTACGCCCCGCGCGCCACGTACCCGCTGCACTCCCCGGGACCGGAGTCGCTGACCTTCGACGAAAGCCTCGATGCGTCGGAAACGCAGCGCGTGCGCGTGCGCGAGTTCGTCGACCTGCCGGAGCGGTGGTGATGGACGCGGTCGGCTGGGGCATCGTCGGCTACGGCTGGGTCGCCCGCGACTACATGGAGCCCGGCATCCGCGCGGCCGGGCACCGGCTGGTGGCGGTCAGCGATCCGAACCCGGAGAGCCGCGCGGCCGCCGAGCGGGCCGGTGCCCGCGTCCACGCCGATCTCGCCGGCCTGATCGCCGAGCCCGCAGTCGAGGCGGTCTACGTGGCGACGCCGAACCACCTGCACCGCGGCGCCGTCGAGGCGCTGGCCGCTGCCGGCAAGGCAATCCTGTGCGAGAAGCCCATGGCGGCGACGCTGGCGGATGCCGAGGCCATCGCGCACGCCGTCGACTCCCAGAGGATCTTCTACGGGACGGCCTTCGACCAGCGGCACCACCCGGCCCACCGGGCGATCCGCAGGCAGGTCGAGGCCGGCCGGCTCGGGACCGTGACGGCGGTGCGGATCGTCTACGCCTGCTGGCTCGGTCGCGACTGGTCGGAGGCCGGGCAGCCCAATTGGCGGATCGACGCCGCCCAGGCCGGCGGCGGTGCCCTGATGGACCTCGCCCCGCACGGGCTCGATCTCGTGGACTACCTGCTCGGCGAGCCGATCGCCGACCTCGCGGCCCTCACCCAGACCAAGGCCCAGGATTACGCGGTCGACGACGGCGCCCTGCTGATCGGGCGGACCGCGGGCGGCGCACTGGCGAGCCTGCACGTCGCCTACAATTGCCCCGACGCGCTGCCCCGCCGCCGCCTGGAGGTGGTCGGCACGAAGGGCATGCTCGTCGCCGAGAACACGATGGGCCAGACGGCCGGCGGCTCGCTGACCTTCGTCGACGGCGCGAGCGGCCGCACGGAGCCGCTCGCCTTCGACGCCGACAGCTCGCCCTTCACCGAGCAGGTGCGCGCCTTCGGCTCGGCGCTGCGCCGGCCCGAGGAGCGGGCCGCGTACGCGGCGTCCCGGGACCTTCACACGATGCGGCTCGTCGCCCGCGCCTACGGGCAGGGGTAGCGGACACAGGATACGCAGCCACGGAGCCACACCCCGGCATCTCCCACCCACGCCCTCATCCTGAGGTGCCCGCGTCAGCGGGCCTCGAAGGAGGGCTCCAGGGATCGCGCGTCCGGCTGGAGCCCTCCTTCGAGGCCTCCGCTGCGCTTCGGCACCTCGGGATGAGGTGCGTGAATGGGACGACGGCACGGCGCACGGTTCGAGGAAGACGGGAACACGACGTGACCAACGCAGACGCCTTCCACGACCAGGACGACCGCGCCCGCCACGAGCGGATCAAGGCGCCGCGCCCCTACCGTTTCGGCGCCAAGCGGCCGATCGAGGGCCTGCCCGAGACCCTGCCCGACCCGGTCAAGGCCTATCTCGACGTGCTGCCGGAGGGGCGCGTCGTCGGCTTCCCGCTGGCGCCGCTCGATCGCACCGGCATCCCGGTCTGGTTCGTGGCCCTGTTCCTCGACGACCCGTTCTTCGTGGGCGCGATGCCGTCTGGGATCGGCTACGGCGCCACCGACGACGAGGCGCTGATCGGCGCCGTGGCGGAGATCGCCGAGAACCTGATGCCGTCCCTCGCGGTGCTGCCCCGCGCGAAGGAGCGGGCGAGCTATACCGATCTCGCCCGCGTCTACGGCGCCAAGTCGGTCGCCGACCCGCTGACCCTGTGCCTGCCCGCCGGCTCCCCGGTCGGCCGCGACACGGTGCTGGAGTGGACGCCCGCGATCCGCCACGCCACCGGCGAGATCGTCCTGATGCCGCTCGACGTCGCCGCCACCGACTATTTCGAGCTGTCGGAGGGCTACAAGCCTTTCACCAACCTGATCACCAACGGCCTCGGCGCCGGGCCCGACGTGCCCTTCGCGCTGGGCCACGGCGTGCTGGAGCTGCTCCAGCGGGACGGCAACGGCCTGCTGTTCCGGGCCCTCGACCAGGGCGTGATGCTCGACCTCGACGGCATCGGCCCGGAGAACGCCGCCATGCTGGCCCGGCTGAAGGCGCTGGGCATCCGGGCGCTGCCGAAATTCGCCACCGACCAGTTCGGGCTGACCAACCTCTACGTCGTCGGCTACGACGAGGATCCGGCGCGCACCCCGGCGCCGATCGCCCTCTCGGCCTGCGGCGAGGCCTGCGACCCGGACCGGGAGCGGGCGCTCCGCAAGGCGCTGCTGGAGTTCCAGGCCGCGCGGGTGCGCAAGACCTTCGGGCACGGTCCCCTCGACATGGCCGCCACGGTGACGCCGCCAGGCTACGTCGACGCCTTCATCCAGAAGGCGCTGCCCAGCCTGGACCTCGAGGAGAGCCGCGCTCTCCAGGCCATGCTCGAATGGATCGAGATGCCGGCGGCCGACCTGCGCGGCGTGCTCGCCGACACGGTCTATTCCGAGCGCAGCACGAAGCGATTTACGGACTTGCCCTCCACTCCGGCCGCCGACGGCCATGCGCGGGGGAAGATCGCCTGCGACCGGCTGCTCGAAGCCGGGTTCGACGTGCTCTACGTCGACTGCACACCGCCGGGCGGCGGGGTCGGCGTCGTGAAGGCGATCGTGCCGGGGCTCGAGGTCGAGACCATGAGCTACTATCGGATCGGCGAGCGCAACACGAAGAAGCTCATCGACCGCGACCATCCGCTCATCCAGTTCGGCACCGAGAGCGAGACTTTGCGGCCGGTGCGTCTGACCCCTGAAGCCCTGGAGCGGTTCGGCGGCCAGCCGCTGTTCGACGTGGCCCTGGCCGAGCGGATCGTCGGGCGGCACTATCCGCTCTACCGCGAGCCGGAATCGCACCACGCGCCGTTCCGCCTCGCCCAGCGGAAGGGGAGGGCGGCGTGACACTCCGGTTCGCCTACAACACCAACGGCGCGGCCAACCACCGCCTCGACGACGCGATCCACCTGATCAAGGCGGCGGGCTACGACGGCGTGGCGCTCACCCTCGACATCCACCATCTCGACCCCTTCGCCGACACCTGGGCGGCGGAAGCCGGCCGGGTGGCGAGCCTGCTGGAGAAGCTGGAGCTGACCTGCGTCATCGAGACGGGCGCCCGCTTCCTCCTCGATCCGTCCGCCAAGCACGAGCCGACGCTGGTGACCGCCGACGCCGCGGGCCGCGCCCGGCGGGTCGGCTTCCTCAAGCGGGCGATCGAGATCGGCGCCATGCTCTCCGCCGAGGCAGTCTCGTTCTGGGCCGGCGTTCCGAAGCCGGGCGTGGATCCCGGCGAGGCCCGGCGCTGGCTGGAGGAGGGGCTCCACGAGGTCGCCTCGTTCGCCGCCGAGGCCAGTGTCGTGCCCTGCCTGGAGCCCGAGCCCGGCATGCTGATCGAGACGCTCGACGACTACGCTTCCCTCTCCGTGCCGGGCCTGAAGCTCGCCCTCGACACCGGCCACTGCCTCGTCACGGGCGAGCGCGCGCCGGCGGCCGCCGTGCGGGAATTCGCCGACCGGATCGGCACCGTGGCGATCGAGGACATGAAGCGCGGCAGCCACATTCACCTGCCGTTCGGCGAGGGCGACATGGACGTGCCGGGTGTCCTCGAGGCCCTGGAGGCGGTCGGCTTCGGCAAGCTGATCTGCGTCGAGCTGTCCCGCGAGAGCCACCGGGCCGACGTGATGATCCCGCAGGCGCTGGAGTACCTCCGCGGCTGCCGGCGCCCCGGCCCGGTCCTGGCCGGCGAGCAGGAGACACGGCGGCAATGGCAGTGAGAGCCGAACCGCGGCGAGGCGAGGATCGGGCACGGGAGAAGGGGCGCCTCGGCGCCTCGCCCGGTCGATGCGAAGGTGCGGCGCGATGAGAATCCTCTTCCTCAGCCGCCGCTACTTCCCGGCGATATCGGGCATGAGCGTCTACGCGCAGAACCTGCTGCGCGAGCTGGTCGGCGCCGGCCACGACGTCACGATGATCTCGCAGTACCGGGGCGACGCCTTCGGCACCCGGGTCTACGGAGGCGGGCCGCCCCCGCCGGTGCCGGGCGTTCGGGTGATCGGCCTGGAGCAGCTCGGCGAGCAGGCGTCGGGCGACTTCGAGCGCGACATCGCCGCGATGGTGGACGCGATCTGCCGCGAGCACGCCCTACAACCCTTCGACATCCTGCACGCGCAATACGGTTACCCGACCGGCTGGGCGGTGCTGCTCGCCGCGCGCGAACTCGGCGTGCCGAGCGTCGTCTCGATCCAGGGCGGCGACGGCCACTGGGTCGGCTCCTGCTGCGAGACCCACCGGGTCGCCATGTGCGAGGTGCTGGCCCACGCCAACGCGCTGCTGATCGGCGGCGCCTCCTTCGTGGACGAGGTCTGCGAGCGGCTCGGGTCGGACCCCGCCCGCTTCACCATCGTGCCCGGCGCGGTCGACACCGACCGGTTCGCGCAGGGCACGCCCGACGGGCTGCCCGCGCCCCATCCGGGCCCAGTGCGGCTGTTCTACCACGGCCGGGTCGACCGCCGGAAAGGCGTGCTCGACTTCATCGAGGCCCTGGCGATCCTGCGCGCGCAGGGCACGCCGTTCGCCGCCACCATCTCGGGGATCGGGCCCGACGTGGACCCGGCCAAGGCGCTCGCCGCCGAGCGCGCCTTCTCGGAGCGCGAGATCGCCTTCACGGGCTACGCCGAGTACGGCTCCGTGCCCGACCTCTACCGCCGCGCCGACGTGTTCGTCTCGCCGACCTATGCGGAGGGCTTCTCCAACACGATCCTGGAGGCGCTCGCGGCCGGGCTCGCTACCGTCTCGTGCCACGCGGTCGGCGTCTCGGACTGCCTGCGCGACGGGGAGAACGGGCTGCTGGTGAATCCGGGCGACGTCCCGGCGCTGGCCGCCGCGCTCACCCGGATCATCACGGACGCCGATCTGCGCCGCCGCATCGCGACGGCCGGCCTGGAGGAGTGCCGGCGCGTCTACTCGTGGCACGCGGTCGGGCGGCAGATCATGGAGGTCTACGCCCGCGTGCGCGGCGAGCGGCCGGCCACCGACTTGTCGCCGGACCTGCCCCACGATCCGACCTGCCGCTTCCGCGCCGAGCCGCACCTGCTCTGAGCGCGCGGCCTGGACCCATCGAGACCGCACCCCGGACCATGCCCACCGCGCTCGCCCTCTCGCCCCATCTCGACGACGCGGCCTTCTCGTGCGGCGGCCTCCTGGCAAGCCTCGCGCAAGCTGGCTGGGGCGTGGTGATGGCGACCCTGTTCACCGGCAGCGTCGCCGAGCCGAGGGGCTTCGCGCTCGCCTGCCAGCTGGACAAGGGGCTCGGACCGGAGGTCGACTACATGGCCCTGCGCCGGGACGAGGATGTCCGGGCTGCCGCGGCGCTCGGCATCGCGCCGCCCGTCCACCTGCCGTTCCGGGAGGCGCCGCACCGGGGCTACGGCTCGGCGCCGGAGCTCTTCGCCGACACGCGCGCCGACGACGGCGTCGCGGCCGAGCTGGCACCGGCCATCGCGGGGCTGATCGCCGCCGGGAGTCCCGATCTCCTCCTGGCTCCGCAGGCGATCGGCGGGCACGTCGATCACGTCCAGACCGTGCGGGCGCTGCGCGGCCTCGCGCCGGCGCAGCCGATCCTATGGTGGCGCGACTTTCCCTACACGGTGCGGGAGGCCGCCCCGAAGGCGCCCCTCGCCGACCTGTTCGCCGACCTCGCCGAGCCGGCGATGCGCCTCGCCCCGGAGGCCCAGACCCGGAAGCGCGCCGCCTGCGCGGCCTATGCCAGCCAGATCGGCTTCCAGTTCGGCGGCGTGGCCGGCCTCGACGCGCGCCTCGCCCGGGAGGAGGGCACCGAGCGCTTCCGCCGGTCGGGCCGCCTCGGCCTCACGATCCCCGGCCTCGATGCCGGCTGAGCCGCGGGCGCCGAAGGCGCTGGCCGATCCGGAAGCCCTCGCGGCCCGCCGTGCCCTGATCGACAGCCCCCACATCGCACCGATCCGGGCGCTGGCGGCGCGCGTCGCGGCCGAGCGCGGCGCCCCGGTCCCGGCGCCCGACCCCCTGGACGGCGGCTTCGGCGCGCGGATGCTCCTCCTCCTCGAGACCCCCGGCCCGGCGGTCCTGCGCACCGGCTTCGTCACCCGCGACAGCGCGAACGGCACGGCCGCGAACCTGTTCCGCTTCCTCGCCGAGGCCGGGCTCAGCCGGGCCGACACGCTGATCTGGAACGCGGTCCCCTGGCTCATCCACGCCGAGGGCGCCCGCAACCGGGCGCCCCGCCGGGCGGAGGTGGCGGCGGCCGCGCCCTATCTGGCCCCGCTCCTCGACCTGCTGCCGCGCCTCGCCGTGGCGGTGCTGGCCGGCCGCTTCGCCGGGGAGGCCGCGCCCGCCCTCGCGGCGCTCCGCCCCGACCTGCCGGTGATCCGGGTGCCGCACCCGAGCCCGACCTATGTCTGCACCGCGCCGGAGGTGCCGGAGCGGATCCGGCGCGGCCTCGCGGAGGCGGCCGCGATCCTCGATCGGACCTCCGGCTGAGGATAGATCGCCCGTCACGGGCCTGCCTTCCCTGGCCTTGCGCCCCGGTTCGGCCTACATGCGGGGCAACGGGCCGCGGTCCGGGAGATTCCGGCACGGGCTGACGGCCTTCGGGCCGGGCCGCGCAGCCGGAAGGGCGGACGCCGATCGGCATGAATTTTCAGGGACAGCACCGGAGCCCGGCCGAGCCGGTCGAGCCGGTCCAGCACGATGCCGAAGCGGGCTCGAAGCGGAAGAGCCGGCGCAGCCGCTATGCCTGGATCGGCACGGCGGCCAGCATCGTGCTGTTCGCCGTCTCCCTCGGCGTCCTGTGGAAGCTCGTGCAGAGCGTCAGCTGGGCGGAGGTGCGCAGCGCCATCGCTGCGGCGACAGCCGAGCAGCTCGGGCTCGCCTTCCTGTTCGTCGGCATCAGCTACCTGTTCCTGACCGGCTACGACGCGCTGGCCCTGCGCCAGCTCAAGATCAAGGTGCCGTACCGGATCACCGCGCTCGCCTCCTTCACGAGCTACGCGGTGAGTTTCACTCTCGGCTTCCCGCTGCTCACCGCCGGGACGATCCGCTACTGGATCTACGCCCGGCAGGGGCTCTCGACGGCCAAGATCGCCGCGCTCACCGTCATCGCCGGCTTCACCTTCTGGCTCGGCATGGGCGTGGTGCTGGGCCTGAGCCTGATCATCGAGGCCGGCCAGCTCGCCGGCCTCGCCTTCACGTCGATCCGGATCAACCAGGGCGTCGGCCTCGCGGCGCTCGCCCTGGTGCTCGGCTACCTCGCCTGGGTCTCGGCCAAGAAGCGTAGCATCACCGTCAAGCAGTGGCGCCTGGAACTGCCGGGCGCCTCGGTCTCCATCGGCCAGATGATCGTCGGGATCGGCGACGTCTGCGCGGCGGCGGCGGTGCTCTACGTCCTGCTGCCGCAGGAGACGACGCTCGGCTTCACCACCTTCCTGGCGATCTACGTGCTCGCCGCCATGCTGGGGATCGCGTCGAACGCGCCGGGCGGGATCGGGGTGTTCGAGGCGACGATCCTGCTCGCCCTGTCGAGCCTGCCGCGCAACGAGGTGCTGACCTCGCTGCTGCTGTTCCGGGGCTGCTACTACGTCGTGCCGTTCGTGACCGCCCTGGCGATGCTCGGGCTGTACGAGATCGTCAAGCGCGCGGGCGGCGCCCGCGATCCCGGGCCTCCGGAGGGCACGGCCGGCCCGTCCGGCCGGGCGTGGCACGACGAGTCCGAGCCCCGCTGAGCGGCCGGCCGCGCCCGCCATGTCCGGCCGCCTGCGCAGCTCCCCCGCCTGGACCGGCGCCGCGATCGCCGCGGGCCTGCTCGGGCTCGCCACCGCCCTGGCCGGGCGGCTCGATCTCCCGCTCATCCTGATCGGCCTCGCGGCGATCTGCCTGGGCGGCTGGCTCGGCGGACGCGGCCGCGAGGCGCCCGTGCCGCGCCCGGCCACCACCACGCCGCGCCACGCCGTCGCCGAGGCGCTTCTCGCCCACGTGCCGGACCCGGTCATCCTGGTCGACCGGCGCACCCTGGTGCTGGAGGCCAATCCCGCCGCCCGGGCGCTCCTGCCGGCCCTCCACCAGGCCCGGCCGCTATCCTTCGCGCTCCGCGACCCGGAGGTCCTCGACGGCATCGAGGCGGTGCTGAGTTCGGGCCTCCCGCGCCGCGTCGCGCTGTCGACCCGGGTGCCGCTGGAGCGGACCTTCGATGTCCAGATCGGCGCCCTGCCGATGCCCGATGGGTCCGGCGTCAGCGCGCTGCTGTTCCTGCGCGACCTCACCGCGGCCCGGCGCCTGGAGGCGATGCGGGTCGACTTCGTCGCCAACGCCAGCCACGAGCTGCGCACGCCGCTCGCCACCCTGATCGGCTTCATCGAGACCCTGCAGGGGCCGGCCCGCGACGACGCGCAGGCCCGGGAGCGCTTCCTGGAGATCATGCGCGTCCAGGCCCTGCGGATGACGCGGCTGATCGACGACCTGCTGTCGCTGTCGCGGATCGAGCTGCGCGAGCACGTCGCCCCCACCGCGATGGTCGATCTCGGGGCGCTCGCCCGCCAGATGGTCGACGCCCAGGGCCCGCCCGCCGAGGCGCGGGGCGCCGCGATCCGGCTGGAGGAGGGGGCGGGCCCCTACGCGGTCCCCGGCGACGCCGACGAGCTGGCGCGGGTGATCGAGAACCTGATCGAGAACGCCGTGAAGTACGGCGGCGGCCGGATCAGCGTCGGGCTCGCCCGCGAGGACGACCCGCGCCTCGGGCGCCGCGTCGTCCTGTCGGTGGCCGATGACGGGCCGGGCATCCCGCCCGAGCACATCCCGCGGCTGACGGAGCGCTTCTACCGGGTCGACGTCGCCTCGAGTCGCGCCCGCGGCGGCACCGGGCTGGGGCTCGCCATCGTCAAGCACAGCCTCAACCGCCACCGCGGCCGCCTCGCCATCGAGAGCGCGGCCGGCGAAGGGACGACCGTGCGGGTCAGCCTGCCCGAGTACGGCGCCGCGCCGCCGCAGTTCGCGGCCGATCAGGCCGGCCCGGTATAGGGGCCGATCCCGAGCCCGGCCTCGACCCGCCCGACCCAGGCGCGGATCGCCGGGTAGTCCGTCAGGTCGAAGCCCCCCTCGTGGGCCATGCGCGTGTAGGCGACGAGCGCCACGTCGGCGAGGGTCAGGATCTCGCCCGCCATGAAGGCCGAGCGCCCGAGGGTGTCCTCCATCAGCCGCAGGGCGTCGGCGCCGCGCTCGGCGAGCTTCGGGTCGAGATCCTCGGGCGCCCGCTTGAGGTAGTGGAGCTGGTAGCGGCGGACCGCGATGTAGGGCTCGTGGCTGTACTGCTCCCAGAACATCCACTGCAGCATGCGGGCGCGGGGCAGGGGCTCCGCGGGGACCAGCGCGGAGCCTTCCGCGAGGTAGACGATGATCGCGTTAGATTCCGACAGCACGGTGCCGTCGGGCAGGGCGACGATGGGCACGCGGCCGGCGGGGTTCAGGGCGAGGAACTCGGGCCTGCGCGTCCCGCCGCCCGGGACGTCGACGTCGCGCCAGACCGCCGGGATACCGAGATGCGCCGCGACCCACTTGACCTTGAGGCAGTTGCCGGAACCCGGGTCGCCGTAGATCGTCAGCGGCTCGCTCATCTGTTTCCCCGTCGCTCCGGTGGGCGGTGACCTTGGCCGGGCGGGCGCGATTCGACAACGGCCGCGGCCCTCATCGACCGGCCGGATCCGGAGCCTCGGTCGCCAGCCCTTGACCTTCCCATCATGGGAAGCCTCATCTGACCGGGCATGGATGCTTCCAACCGGACCACCGCCATGTCGAGATCCGTCGCCCTGACCCTCCCCGTCGCGGGCATGTCCTGCGCCTCCTGCGTCGGCCGCGTCGAGCGCGCCCTCGCGGCGCTGCCCGGCGCCCGGGACGTGGCGGTGAACCTCGCCACCCACCGCGCCAGCCTCGTCCTCGACGGGGCGACGAGCCCGGGCGACGTCGCGACGGCGCTCGCGGATGCCGGCTACCCCGTCCCAGAGACGCAGAGCCTGCTGGCCGTGGACGGGATGTCCTGCGCGAGCTGCGTCGGCCGCGTCGAGCGGGCGCTGGCCGCCGTGCCGGGGGTGACCGGGGCCAGCGTCAACCTCGCCGCAGGCCGGGCCGCGATCCGCCATCCCGAGGGCGTGGTGCCGATGGACGCGCTGGTGGCGGCCGTGGAGACGGCGGGCTACGAGGCCCGGCCGGTCGATGCCGGCCACCCGGTCGACCCTTCGGCCCGTCAGGCCGAGGAGGGGCGCGCCCTGCGCCGCGACCTGATCGTCGCCGCCCTGCTGTCGGTTCCCGTCGTGGTCCTCGACATGGGCGGCCACCTCCTGCCCGCGCTGCACGGCGGCCCGGTGACGGCCCTGGTCCAGGCCGCGCTGGCCACCCTGGTCCTCGCCGGCCCGGGGCGGCGCTTCTTCCTGCGCGGCGTCCCGGGCCTGCTGCGCGGCCATCCCGACATGAACGCCCTGGTCGCCCTCGGGGCCGGCGCCGCCTACCTGTACTCCCTGCTCTCGACTTTGGCTCCGCACCTCCTGCCGGCCGGGGCGGCGCACCTCTACTTCGAGGCGAGCGTCCTGATCGTCACGCTGATCCTGCTCGGCCGGACGCTGGAGGCCCGCGCCAAGGGGCGCACCGGCCAGGCGATCGCGCGGCTGATGGACCTGACGCCGAAGACCGCCCGGGTCGTGCGCGACGGCGCGGAGACCGAGGTTCCCCTCGACGCCCTGCGCCTCGGCGACGTCGTCCGGGTGCGTCCGGGCGAGCGGGTGGCGGCGGACGGCGCCGTGGTGGCCGGTAGCAGCCACGTCGACGAGAGCATGGTGACGGGCGAGCCGGCCCCGGTGCGCAAGGGGCCGGGCGATACCGTGGTCGGCGGGACGCTCAACGGCCGCGGCAGCCTCGACCTGCGGGTGGAGGCCGTGGGCGGCGCCACCGTGGTGGCGCAGATCGCCGCCATGGTGGAGCGCGCCCAGGGCGGCAAGCTGCCGATCCAGGCGCTGGTCGACCGCGTCACCGGGCGGTTCGTCCCGGCGGTGATCGGCATCGCCGCGGTGACCTTCCTGGCCTGGCTGGCGCTGGCGCCGGCCCCGGCGCTGGGTCCGGCCCTGGTCAACGCCGTCGCGGTGCTGATCATTGCCTGCCCCTGCGCCATGGGGCTGGCGACGCCGACTGCCATCATGGTCGGCACCGGGCGCGCGGCGGCGCGCGGCGTGCTGTTCCGCGACGGCGCGGCGCTGCAGGGCCTGCGCGACGTGCGGGTCGTGGCCCTCGACAAGACCGGCACCCTGACCGAGGGGCGCCCCCGGCTCACCGAGATCGTCCCGGCCGCCGGTGTCGCGGAGGACGCGGTTCTGGCCCTCGCCGCCGCCTTGGAGACCCGCTCCGAGCACCCACTGGCCGGCGCCGTCGTGGCGGCCGCCCGCGAGCGCGGCCTCGCCCTATCGGAGGCGGACAGCTTCGAGGCGGTGGCGGGCTTCGGGATCGCCGGACGGGTCGCGGGCCGGTCCGTGGCCCTCGGCGCGCCGCGCTACCTGGAGCGCCTCGGCGTCGCCCTCGACCCGGATCTCGCTGCCCGGGCCGAGGCGCTGGCGGGCGCGGGGCGGAGCCCGATCCACCTCGTCCTCGACGGGCGCCACGCCGCGATCCTGGCGGTGGCCGATCCCGTGAAGCCGGGTGCCCGCGCGGCGGTCGCGGCCCTGAAGGCGCGCGGCCTCGCGGTGGCGATGGTCACGGGCGACGATCCCGTCACCGCCGCCGGCGTGGCGCGGAGCCTCGGCATCGACGCCGTGGCCGCCGGGGTGCTGCCCGGCGGGAAGGTCGAGGCGGTCCAGCGGTTCCGGGCGGAACACGGGCCGGTGGCCTTCGTGGGCGACGGCATCAACGACGCGCCGGCGCTGGCCGAGGCCGATGTCGGACTGGCGATCGGCACCGGCACCGACATCGCCGTCGAGAGCGCCGACGTGGTGCTGATGTCGGGCGATCTGGAGGCCCTGGTCGAGGCCCTGGCGCTGTCGCGGGCGGTGATGGCCAATATCCGCCAGAACCTGTTCTGGGCCTTCGCCTACAACGCCGCGCTGATCCCGGTGGCGGCCGGCGTGCTGGTGCCGTTCGGCGGCCCGGCCCTGTCGCCGATCCTGGCCGCGTGCGCCATGGCGTTCTCGAGCGTGTTCGTCCTGGGCAACGCCCTGCGGCTGCGCCGGGCCGGCGGGCGTCCCGCGGCGGCCGAGGGGCCGGCGCTGTCCGCGAGGCCGGCATGAGCGCGGCGACCCTCACGATCGGCGAGGCGGCGCGCCGGACCGGCGTCTCGGCCAAGATGATCCGCTGGTACGAGGCGACCGGCCTGCTGCCGCCGGCCGCCCGGTCCGAATCCGGCTACCGCCACTACGGCGAGGCGGACCTGCACACGCTGCGCTTCATCCGCCGCGCCCGCGACCTCGGCTTCAGCGTGGACGCGATCGCGGATCTCCTGGCGCTCTGGCGCGACCGCGCCCGGCCGAGCGCCGGGGTGAAGGCGATCGCGCAGGAGCAGATCGCCGATCTGCGCCGCCGCATCGCCGAGATGGAGGGCATGGCCCGGACGCTGGAGCACTTGGCGGAGGCCTGCTGCGGCGACGCGCGGCCGGACTGCCCGATCCTGGACGACCTCGCCGCGGGCGACCATCCACCCGCGCCGCGGCGGCGCGGGCGCGGGATCACGGGGCGTGGGGCGGCGTGAGCGGAGCGCCGCGGATACCGAGCTTGGCCGTTGACGGCGGCTCTGGCCCCGGCTTTGCTGGTCCGGCCCACCCGCAAAGGCCACGAGAGCCCCGCCCCGATGCCCGTCCTCGAACGGATCCGCGCCTTCGCCGACACGATGACGGCGTGGCGGCACGACCTGCACGCCCATCCCGAGCTGCTCTACGACGTCGACCGCACCGCCGGCTTCGTCGCCGAGACGCTGCGGTCCTTCGGCTGTGACGAGGTCGTCACCGGCATCGGTCGGACCGGGGTGGTGGGCGTCATCCGCGGCCGGGGACGCAGCTCCAACCGTGCCATCGGCCTGCGCGCCGACATGGACGCCCTGCCGATCCAGGAGGTGCGCGACCTGCCCTACCGCTCCACCGTGCCGGGCAAGATGCACGCCTGCGGCCACGACGGTCACACGACCATGCTCCTCGGCGCCGCCAAGTACCTCGCCGAGACCCGGGATTTCGACGGGGCGGCCGTGCTGATCTTCCAGCCCGCCGAGGAGGGTGGCGGCGGCGGCGAGGCGATGGTCGACGACGGAATGATGGAGCGGTTCGGGGTCGAGTCGGTCTACGGGATGCACAACATCCCCGGCATGGCGGTCGGCACCTTCGCGATCCGGCCGGGGCCGATCATGGCCTCGACCGATCGCTTCACGATCACGATCGAGGGACGGGGCGGCCATGCGGCCCTGCCGCAGAACGCCGTCGACAGCGTGCTCGTGTCGAGCCACGTGATCATCGCCCTGCAGAGCATCGTGTCGCGCAACCTCGACCCGGTGCAGTCGGCCGTGGTCTCGGTCTGCGCGCTGGAGGCCGGCGAGGCCTTCAATGTCCTGCCGCAGACCGTCACCATGCGCGGCACCATGCGCACGCTGTCCCAGGCCGTGCGCGGCGAGATCAAGGCGCGGATCGAGACCCTGGTGGCCGAGATCGCCGGCGGCTTCGGCGCGCGGGGCGGGGTCGCGTACGGAGCGAGCTACCCGGTGACCGAGAACCATCCCGCCGAGACCGATTTCATGGCCGGCGTCGCCGAGGCGCTGGTGGGTGAGGAGAACGTCGACCGGACGGTGGCGCCGATGATGACCGCCGAGGACTTCTCCTACATGCTCGCCCGCCGTCCCGGCGCCTACATGTTCATCGGCAACGGCGACAGCGCCTCGCTCCACCACCCGCACTACGATTTCAACGACGCGGCCGCGTCGTACGGGGCTTCCCTGTGGGCGCGCCTGATCGAGACCGGGCTGCCGCGCACCGCCTGAGCGCGCCCCCAGCCGCACCGTCATCGCGCGCGCAGCGAAGTGACCCAGGCTGCGCCGTTAGAGGTTGCGCAGCCCTGGGTCGCTTCGCTGCGCTCGCGATGACGAGAGGCGATCAGCTGCCGTAGCGGGCCTTGAGCAGCGCGTAGGTCAGCCGCGCCGTCTGGACCTCGCCGCCCTCCGGCCGTCCGGGCTTGGCGGAGGGGTTCCAGCCGTAGAGGTCGAAATGGCCGTGCGCCTTCGTGTTGGGCGCGAAGCGCCGCAGGAACAGGGCCGCGGTGATCGCCCCCGCGAACGGTCCGCCCGACACGTTGTTGAGATCGGCCACCTTGGAATCGAGCAGGCTCGCGTAGGGCGCGTGCAGCGGCATGCGCCAGACCGGGTCGATCGCCGCCCGGCCGGCCCGCGCCACCGCCTCGGCCAGCGCGTCGTCCTCCGTGAAGAAGGCCGGCAGGTCCGGCCCGAGGGCCACCCGGGCCGCGCCGGTCAGGGTCGAGAAGTCGAGGATCAGGTCGGGGGAGTCCGCGTCCGCGAGGGCGAGCGCGTCGGCCAGGATCAGCCGGCCCTCCGCGTCGGTGTTGCCGATCTCGACGCTGAGCCCGGCCCGGCTCGGCAGCACGTCGCCGGGGCGGAAGGCGTTGCCCGCGACCGCGTTCTCCACCGCGGGGATCAGCAGGCGCAGGCGCAGGTTCAGGCCCGCGCCCATGACCATGTCGGCGGCGGCCAGCGCCGCGGCGGCGCCGCCCATGTCCTTCTTCATCAGCAGCATCGCGGCCGACGGCTTCAGGTCGAGGCCGCCGGTGTCGAAGGCGACGCCCTTGCCGACCAGGGTCACGCGCGGCGCGTCCGCCGGCCCCCAGGTCAGGTCGATCAGCCGCGGGGCCCGGGGCGACGCGGCGCCGACCGCGTGGATCAGCGGGTACCCCTCGGCGAGGGCCGCGCCGTCCGTGACGGCGACGGAGGCGCCGTGGCGCGCGGCCACCGCCCGGGCGGCCGCCTCGATCTCGGCGGGTCCGAGATCGTTGGCCGGCGTGTTGACGAGATCCCGGCCCAGCGCCACCGCGGCGGCGACCCGCTCCACCTCGGCCGCGTCGATGCCGGCGGGCGCCGCGAGCCGGGCCTTCGTGCCGCCGCCGGACCGGTAGCGGCCGAAGCGGTAGCTCCCCATCAGCCAGGCGAGGGCGGCCTCGGCCGGCTCGGGGGCGTTGTCCAGGCGGAAGGTCCCCTCCGGCAGCAGCCCCGGCAGCTTGCCGGCGAGGAGCCTGTCGTAGGCCGCGGCCTCCGGATCGCCGAGGCCGAACAGGACCCGCGCGAGGCCGCCGTCCGGGCCGGGCAGGAGCGCGAGGCTGCCCGCCTTCGGCTTGAAGCCGATGGCCCTGGCGAAGCTCCGCTGGGCGGGCTCCAGGCCGGACTCGACCGCCGCCCAGCCCCCGGTGGTGACCAGCGTCACCGGTACGGCCTGGGTGTCGCCGGTCATGAGCCCGCAGGTCGTCGCCGGAATCTCGGCCTGGATCATGTGCCTCTCGCGTGCCGCCCGGACCGGCGGCTTAACCGGTGATTAGGGTTAACGCTCTATCACCGGCCGGCCGGGAGCGTGAAGCACGTGCCATCGCGTCCGGTCCCGATGCCGGCGGAGCGCACCATGATGACGGCCCTGTTCCGGGTCACCCGATCCCAGGCACGCCCCGGACGCCGCGCCGCCCTCGCGGCCGCCGTCGTCGCGCTGGGCCTGGCCGGCTGCAACACCCGCTCGCCCGAGACGACCGGGTCGATCGGCCCCCTCGGCGGGCCGTCCGCGGCCGCCGCGGCGCCCTCGCGGCAGGACATCGACCGGCTGGCCGAGCGCTACAACGCCGACCCCGCCGACGGGCGCACGGCGATGGCCTACGCCCGCGCCCTGCGGGCCACCGACCAGATCGGCCAGGCCTCGGCGGTGCTGCAGCAGGCCGCCCTGCGCAACCCGCGCGACCAGGCCCTGCTCGGTGCCTACGGAAAATCGCTGGTCGAGGCGGGCCGCTTCCGCGAGGCGATCGACGTGCTCTCCAACGCGCACACGCCCGCCAATCCCGACTGGCGCATCCTGTCGGCGCAGGGCTCGGCCTCCGCCCAGCTCGGCGAGCAGGCCCGCGCCCAGGGCTTCTACGAGGCCGCCCTCAAGATCCGCCCGAACGAGCCCTCGCTCCTGTCCAATCTCGGCCTGTCCTACGCGCTGTCGCGCAACCTCGATCAGGCCGAGCAGACCCTGCGCCTCGCCGCCGACCAGCCCGGCGCCGACGCGCGGGTGCGGGCCAACCTCGCCATGGTGCTCGGCCTCAAGGGCCGCTTCGCCGATGCCGAGGCCGTCCTGCGCCGCGACATGAGCGCCGAGGAGGCGGCCACGAACGTCGCGTCCCTGCGCAGGCTCGCGGCCCAGCCGAATCGGTCGAAGGCCCTGTCCGTCGCGGGCGTGCCCGGGCAAGGGTAGGGCGCCCGCGCCACGCGACTCCCGCCCTTCTGCGGGCTCGCGGACGTACGCAGCAGCACCGGCAACACCCGTGCGGCTCTCCGCTCCCGCTCGGGAGAGGGGGCCTGTCGCGCTCGGCCGCCACCGTCGATGCCCGTTGGAGATGCGCGAGTCGCCCAGGCCTCCGCGGCGCGCGCCCAGTCGCCGCCACGGTCCCCGACAGGAAAACGCACCTGTCATGACGACCCGGTAGCGGCCAGATTCGAAAAGTTCTATATCCCTCCGCGGCTGCGCCGCGCGGCATCACGGGCGTCCAAATCGCCCCCGCGCATCGTCCTGCCCGGGCACTCCCGGGGCGGCGCGCGCCCGTCGGGCGCTACACAGGCCGAACACGGATCTCGTAGCGCAGGTCTTGCCTGCGCGTGTTCGACAACCCGCAGCGAGGATAGAACCAGCCGTGCCCTCACTCGACAGCTTCAAGGCCCGCCAGACGCTCGAAGCCGGCGGCAAGACCTACACCTACTATTCCATTCCCGCGGCCGAGAAGAACGGCCTCGCCTCGGCGGCCGCGCTGCCCTTCTCCATGAAGGTGATCCTGGAGAACCTGCTCCGCTACGAGGACGACCGCTCGGTCAAGAAGGCCGACATCGAGGCCGCCGTCGCCTGGCTCGACCAGAAGGGCAAGGCCGAGGTCGAGATCGCGTTCCGCCCCTCCCGCGTGCTGATGCAGGACTTCACCGGCGTCCCGGCGGTGGTCGACCTCGCGGCCATGCGCGACGCCATGGTGGCGCTCGGCGGCGACCCGCAGAAGATCAACCCGCTGGTGCCGGTGGACCTCGTCATCGACCACTCGGTGATCGTCGACGAGTTCGGCACCCCGAAGGCGCTGGCCGACAACGTCGCCCTCGAATACGAGCGCAACGGCGAGCGCTACACCTTCCTGAAATGGGGCCAGTCGGCCTTTGACAACTTCTCGGTGGTCCCCCCGGGCACCGGCATCTGCCACCAGGTGAACCTGGAATACCTTGCCCAGACCGTCTGGACGAAGTCGGAGAACGGCGCCGACGTCGCCTATCCCGACTCGCTCGTCGGCACCGATTCGCACACCACCATGGTCAACGGCATGGCGGTGCTGGGCTGGGGCGTCGGCGGCATCGAGGCCGAGGCGGCGATGCTCGGCCAGCCGCTCTCGATGCTGATCCCCGAGGTCGTGGGCTTCAAGCTGTCGGGCAAGCTGCCCGAGGGCACCACCGCCACCGACCTCGTGCTCACCGTCACCCAGATGCTGCGCAAGAAGGGCGTGGTCGGCAAGTTCGTGGAGTTCTACGGCCCCGGCCTCGACGACATGGCGGTCGCCGACCGGGCCACGATCTCCAACATGGCCCCCGAGTACGGCGCGACCTGCGGCTTCTTCCCGGTCGACCAGAAGACCATCGACTTCCTGAAGGTCACCGGCCGCTCCGACGACCGGATCGCCCTGGTCGAGGCCTACGCCAAGGCGCAGGGCATGTGGCGCGACGCCCGGACCCCCGACCCGGTCTTCACCGACACGCTGGAGCTCGACATGGGCCAGGTCCGGCCCTCGCTCGCCGGCCCGAAGCGCCCGCAGGACCGCGTGCTGCTCGACGGCGCCAAGCCCGGCTTCGCCGCCTCGATGGAGACCGAGTTCAAGAAGGCCGCCGACCTCGCGCGCCGCTACCCGGTCGAGGGCACCAACTTCGACATCGGGCACGGTGACGTGGTGATCGCCGCGATCACGAGCTGCACCAACACGTCGAACCCCTCGGTGATGATCGGCGCGGGCCTGCTCGCCCGCAACGCCGTCGCCAAGGGCCTGCGCTCCAAGCCGTGGGTGAAGACCTCGCTCGCGCCCGGCTCGCAGGTGGTCGGCGAGTACCTGGAGAAGTCCGGCCTGCAGGAGCCGCTCGACGCGCTCGGCTTCAACCTCGTGGGCTTCGGCTGCACGACCTGCATCGGCAATTCCGGCCCGCTGCCGGAGGCGATCTCGAAGGCGATCAACGACAACGACGTCGTCGCCGCGGCGGTGCTCTCGGGCAACCGCAACTTCGAGGGCCGCGTGAACCCCGACGTGCGGGCGAACTACCTCGCCTCGCCGCCGCTCGTGGTGGCCTACGCGCTGGCCGGCTCGCTGCAGATCGACATCACCACGGAGCCGCTGGGCCAGGGCTCGGACGGCAAGCCCGTCTACCTCAAGGACATCTGGCCGTCCTCGGCCGAGGTCCAGCAGTTCATCGAGGAGAACATCACCTCCGCGCTGTTCAAGTCCCGCTACGCGGACGTGTTCGGCGGCGACCAGAACTGGAAGGACGTCGAGGTCACCGAGGCCGAGACCTTCGCGTGGAACCCGGGCTCCACCTACGTGCAGAACCCGCCCTACTTCGTCGGCATGGAGAAGACCCCCAAGCCCGTCGAGGACATCGAGGGTGCGCGCATCCTCGGCTTGTTCCTCGACTCGATCACCACCGACCACATCTCGCCGGCGGGCAACATCCGCGCGGCCTCGCCGGCCGGCGAGTACCTGCAGTCGCACCAGGTGCGCGTGCAGGACTTCAACCAGTACGGCACGCGGCGCGGCAACCACGAGGTGATGATGCGGGGCACCTTCGCCAACATCCGCATCAAGAACCAGATGGTGAAGGACGCCTCCGGCGGCGTGGTCGAGGGCGGGTGGACGCACTTCCAGCCGTCCGGCGAGAAGATGTTCATCTACGACGCGGCGATGAAGTACGCCGAACAGGGCACGCCGCTCGTGATCTTCGCCGGCAAGGAGTACGGCACCGGCTCGTCGCGCGACTGGGCGGCGAAGGGCACGAAGCTGCTCGGCGTCCGCGCCGTGGTGGCCGAGAGCTTCGAGCGCATCCACCGCTCGAACCTCGTCGGGATGGGCGTGGTGCCGCTGGTCTTCCAGGGCGACACGAGCTGGCAGTCGCTGGGCCTGAAGGGTGACGAGACCGTCACCATCAAGGGCCTCGCCGGCGAGCTGAAGCCCCGCCAGACGCTCACCGCGGAGATCAAGTCCTCCGACGGCTCGGTGAAGCAGGTCCCGCTGACCTGCCGCATCGATACGCTCGACGAGCTCGAGTACTTCCGCAATGGCGGCATCCTGCCCTACGTGCTGCGCTCGCTCGCGGCGTGAGCCTCCGGAGGGCAGCGTCCCCGCTGCCCGCGCGGTAATCAGGCGGCGCCCACCGGGTGCCGCCTGACTCGTTTTCGGTCGGTGCCGTCGTCCGATGCGCCACCCCGTCATCGCGAGCGCAGCGAAGTGATCCAGGGCAGCGCGACGGAGGAAGTCCTTGCGCCGGCTGGATTGCTTCGCTCCGCTCGCAAAGACGGTGGTGACTGACAACCTCGCTTCTGTCGCCGAGCAGGTCGTTTCGCTTGCGCGCAACCTTGTTTCGCGCGTGGGCCGCCCCATAACCCGGCTCCTGAAGCCAGGATGGGACCCCGATGAAGCACCTCAGCAAGACACTCGCCGCCGCCGGCCTGACGGCCCTGCTGTCGAGTGCGGCCTTCGCCGCGCAGGTCGAGCGCGTCCGCGGGACCGTCGACAAGGCCGACGGCGGCACGGTCACGATCAAGACCGACGACGGCAAGACCGAGACCGTCGACGTGAGCGGCGCCAAGTTCGCCTGGGTTGTCCCGTCGAGCCTCGACGCGATCAAGGACGGCGTCTTCATCGGCACCGCCACCAAGGGCGAGAACCCGATGACCGCCCTTGAGGTCGTGCTCTTCCCCGAGTCGATGCGCGGCACGGGCGAGGGCCATTACGGCTGGGATGCGATCACCGACCACACCGCGGGCGCCGGCGCCAAGGTGAAGAGCGCGATGACCAACGGCACGGTGAAGGCCGAGTCGTCGAACGCCCCGAAGGTGAAGAGCGCGATGACGAACGGCACCGTGAAGGCCGACAAGGCGGCCTCGGGCGGCGAGCGCACGCTGACGGTGAGCTACGGCAAGGACGGCTCCAAGGAGATCGTGGTGCCGGCCTCGGCGCCGATCGTGGCCTTCGAGCCCGCCGACAAGGCGATCCTGACCCCCGGGTCGAAGGTGTTCGCCGTGGTCGCCAAGGACGGCAGCAAGGCCGAGGGCAAGCTCGTGGCGGTCGGCAAGGACGGCCTGACCCCGCCCATGTGAGGGCGGCAGCCGCTGCGGGCGCCGGACAGACCGGCGCCCGCAGCGGCGGTCCATACGGCCTCCGGACGGCGCGTTGACGAGGAATCCGCATACAGTCGGCGCCGGACTGGATTAAAATCGACGTCTCAGCGTGTCGCGCGCTGGCACCCTGCACACAAATCGCGCATCGTCCGCCGCCGCGAGGCCCGCAAACGAGGCCGCGGCGGAGGAGTCCATCATGGGTGCTGGAGTGGCAGGCGCGATCGCGCCTGAGGGAACGCCGAGTCTGTTGTCGCGCGAGCGGATCGTCGCCAAGCCGGGCTTCAACCGGTGGCTGGTGCCGCCGGCGGCGCTGGCGATCCATCTCTGCATCGGGATGGCCTACGGCCTGTCGGTGTTCTGGCTGCCGCTGACCCGGGCGCTCTCCGTGGGCAAGCCGGCGCCCGCCGCCTGCCCCGACATGGGCGTGATGACGGCCCTGTTCACCACCACCTGCAACTGGCGGGTCAGCGACCTCGTCACGGTCTTCTCCATCGGCATCGTCGTGCTCGGTCTCTCGGCTGCCCTGTTCGGCGGCTGGCTGGAGCGGGCCGGACCGCGCAAGGCCGGCATCGCGGCGGCCCTCTGCTGGGGCGGCGGCTTCCTGATCGGCGCCTTCGGCGTCTACATCCACCAGCTCTGGCTGGTCTGGCTCGGCATGGGCCTGATCGGCGGCATCGGCCTCGGGCTCGGCTACATCTCGCCGGTCTCGACCCTGATCAAGTGGTTCCCGGACCGGCGCGGCATGGCGACCGGCATGGCGATCATGGGCTTCGGCGGCGGCGCGATGATCGGCTCGCCCCTGGCCGACAGCCTGATCAAGAGCTTCCGGACCGCCGATTCGGCCGGCGTCTGGCAGACCCTCGCGGTGATGGGCGTGGGGTACATCCTGTTCATGCTGGGCGGCGCGTTCGGCTACCGGGTGCCGCCGGCCGGCTGGCGCCCGGACGGCTGGACCAGCCCGACCGCCAAGAACGCCATGATCGCTTCGGGGCACGTCCACCTGCGCGACGCCCACAAGACCGTCCAGTTCTGGATGATCTGGCTCGTCCTGTTCCTCAACGTGTCGGCCGGCATCGGCGTGCTGGCGCTGGCCTCGCCGATGCTCCAGGAGATCTTCGGCGGCGAGCTGATCGGCCTGCCCGGCACCGGCTTCTCGGCCCTCGACGCCGGCCAGAAGGCGCAGGTCGCGGCCATCGCGGCCGGCTTCGTCGGCCTGCTCTCGCTGTTCAACATCCTGGGCCGGTTCTTCTGGGCCTCGATGTCGGACCGCATCGGCCGGAAGGTCACCTACGCGATCTTCTTCGCCCTGGGCGGCCTCCTGTACGCGGCGGCACCCTGGGCCGCCGGCATCGGCTCGCAGGCGCTGTTCGTCGCGATCTTCTGCGTGGTCCTGTCCATGTACGGCGGCGGCTTCGCGACCGTGCCGGCCTACCTCGCCGACGTGTTCGGCACGCAGTTCGTGGGCGCCATCCACGGGCGCCTGCTCACCGCCTGGTCGATGGCCGGCATCGTCGGGCCCTTCGTCATCACCAAGATCCGCGAGGCGCAGGTCGCCGCGGGCGTGCAGGGGGCCGATCTCTACGGCCGGACCATGTACGTGCTGGCGAGCTTCCTGGCGGTCGGCTTCCTCTGCAACCTGCTCGTCCGGCCCCTGGCGCAACGCTGGTTCATGTCCGATTCCGAGCGGGCCTCCCTGGACGTCCGCGCCGGCGCCACGGCCTCGGGGCCGTCCGGCTCCTTCGGGATCGGCCGCGGCGGCTTCAGCGCGGGGGCCGCGCTGGCCTGGGCGGTGGTCGGCATCCCGATCGTCTGGGGCATCGGCATCACCCTGTCGAAGGCGTTCATCCTGTTCCGCTGAGCGGGCACGCTCGGTTGTGGCGGGCCCGGCGGGCCGCTAGGTTTCCGGCGCCTCGCCGTGCCGGGATGCCTTCGTCGTGATCGACAAGCTGGACTTCCTGCTCGCGCTCGCGCGCGAGCAGCATTTCGGGCACGCCGCCGAAGCCTGCGGCGTGACCCAGCAGACCCTCTCGGCCGGCGTGAAGCAGCTGGAGAACCGGTTCGGCGTGCAGCTCGTGCTGCGCGGCTCCCGCTTCCAGGGCTTCACCCCCGAGGGCGAGCGGGTCCTCGAATGGGCGCGGCGCATCGTGGCCGACGCGCGGGCCATGCACGAGGAGGTCACCGGCCTGCGCCGGGGCCTGACCGGCCATCTCCGCATCGCCGCGATCCCGACGGCGCTGCCGATGATCGTGAACCTCACGACGCCCTACCGCGAGCGGCACCCGGACGTGCGGCTGACGGTCGAATCGGCCACCTCCGCCGACATCTTCTCGCTGATCGAGAACCTGGAGGCGGATGCGGGCCTGACCTACCTCGACAACGAGCCCCTCGGGCGGGTGATCTCCGTCCCGCTCTACCGGGAGCGCTACCGCCTCGTGACGGCGATCGGCGGGCCCTTCGAGGGTCGCACCAGCGTCACCTGGGCCGAAACCAGCCGCCTGCCCCTCTGCCTGCTCACGCCGAACATGCAGAACCGGCGGATCATCGACCAGCAGATCCGCGAGGCGGGTGCGGATCCCGCCGCGACCCTCGAGTCGAACTCGATGATCGTGCTGCTGACCCACGTGCGCACCCTGCGCTGGGCCTCGATCATGCCGGAGAGCCTGGTCGACGCCCTGGGCCCCATGGAGGGCGTGCGCACGATCCCGATCACCGCACCCGACCTGGAGCACACGATCGGCCTCGTCGCCCCGCGGCGCGAGCCGTCCACGCCGATGGTGACGGCGCTCGTGGCTATCGCGCGGTCCCTGGCACGGACGCTCGATCCGGATCTGGCCGCGCCGGGCCCTTCCTGAGCGGTCGGCTCCGGGCGCGGGCCGGAACGCGGCGTTCCGCGAGCAAGCCGCGGGTCGCCCGAAGCGCGTACACCGGCAGCGTCAGGACGCGCCAGAGCGCGAGGATCGCCGCGGTGATGAGAATCGCCAGCAGGATCCGCTGCATCGAACCCGCCCTCCAACCGCCGAGCTGGCCGAGAACGCGGGCCGGTGATCGGCCGGCGGGTCGGGCAGCGTCCGGGACGAGCGACGGTTAACGAGTCGTGCTGGCGCCGGGCTGTCGGCCGGCCAGGTCGCGGTTCGGGAGATCCCGGCGACGCCGTGCGCGGGAACGCGCTGGGCAAGGAAAAAGCCGCCCCGTCTCCGGAGCGGCTTCCCGTGGGCGGTCAGGCCGCGAAGCGGCCCGCGGCCTTACTTGATCTTGGTACAATTCCCATGAAATTCGAGGGTGCCGCCTGAAACGAGCAAGCGACTGTTTTGTAATCGCTTTGCGTCTCAGCTTGTTTCGCCGCCATCCGTCCTGTAGCGTGGATCTGTGACCCGGACGTGACCCGGGAAATGGCTCGCGAGGCGCGGTTGCCGGCTCAGATGTTGACGGATGCGCAGGTGCGATCGTTGAAGGCTGACGGTGCATCGCGCCTGATGATCTACGACGCCAAGGCTCAAGGCCTCTGCCTGCGTGTCTCTGCCTCTTCGAAGTCGTGGAGTTTCATCTACCGCCCGAAAGGCAGCGCCAAGCAGCGGCGGTACACGATCGGTGACTATCCCAGCTGGAGCCTGGCCCAGGCCCGCGAGAAGACATTCGCGCTTCGCCGGACTGTCCAGGAAGGCGGGGATCCCGTGGCGGCCGCGCAGGAGCGTATCGCGGCGCTCACGGTCGCCGGCTTCATAGAGCGGTACATCGAGCGGTACGCCAAGAAGAAGCTGCGCTCCTGGCGCGATTACGAGGGGTTGCTCAATCGCGACGTTGTCCCGGCGCTCGGGCAGCGCCGAGCCGAGGAGCTGACCCGTGCCGAGGTGGCAAACCTGCTCGATAAGATCGCGGCCCGCGCGCCGGTTGTCAGCAACAGGGTCCTGAACACACTGAGCGCCGTCTACTCCTGGGGCGTCTCCGAAGGGCTCGTGCCATCCAATCCGGTCACCGGCCTGAAGCGCCGGCATCTGGAAGCTCCCAAGGAGCGGTATCTGTCGGACGAGGAGATCGTAGCGTTCTGGAACGTGACCGAGTCCGCGGCGCCAGCTTACCGAGACACGTTCAGGCTGATCCTGCTGACCGGTCAGAGGCCAGGCGAGTGTGCTGGCATCCGAGCGGAGGAGGTCGATCTCGCTACCGAGATTTGGACGCTGCCCCCCTCTCGAACGAAGAACGGTCGCCAGCACAAGATCCCATTGGTCGGTAGGGCCCTGGAGATCGTGCGCCGGCTCCGTGCGGATCGATCGGCCGGAGCGCTGATCGTCAGCCCTCGCGGTAGACTGATCACGCCTCAGAACCTCGCCAAGGCCTTCGAGAACTTACGGGAAGGCGTCTTCGAGACGAACGTGACGCCGCACGATCTGAGGCGCACAGCCGCGACGCTGCTTGGGAAGCTCAGCGTCGGGCGCCTTACCCAAGGGTATGTGCTCAATCACGTGAGCACGACCAAAAGCTCGGTGACGGGCTCTGTGTACGATCAATATGATTATATTTCCGAGAAGAAGATAGCATTGAGAGCGCTGGACGCGCAAATCATCGCGCTTATTGAAGGTGGCGAGATGGCTTCAAACGTTATTGCGCTGAGAGTGTGAGATGGGCCGCGTCGCACATCTCGAGACTCAATGGGAGGCCAAGAACCTGCGCCGGAACGGCGAGAAAGAGGAATATGCGCACCCTGTAAGTTTTCGAAATTTGACGAGCGAACTTCAGGTGCTACGTCGATTGACATTTGATAAAAGAATTTTAGATGCAATAAGTCTTGTAGACCAGGTATGTAAGGAGAATGGTCTGGTCGATAATCAGGGGCGTTGGAGGAAAAGCCAGCGACCAATTGATGAGCTTCCATCACCAGATATAGCGAGGAAAGCGTCTCAGCTGATCCTTATGGGAATCAGCAAGCGAGAAGCGTTCGCTACCGTCGCGGTCCGATGCTCAGTCCGTGCCGCCAGCTGGGAAGCGGCAATCGCCCAAGTGAAGAGGGCTTGGGAAAAGGGGCGGCCGCAAATTGCCCAATCGGAATCGGACAGGACGGGGGTGCTCAGGAATCCATAGTTAGACATCTGGAGGGTTCCCAAAAATCCTATGACAGCCTGAAAAAGCCTGCACATTGTTCGTGTCGCCCGACGAATGGAGCGACGCGATGGAACAGAGAAAAGGATTGGTTCGCTGGCCGCAGGTGCGTGAGCGGACCGGGCTCAGCCGCACCACGGTGTGGCGGCGGGTCAACGAAGGCAGCTTCCCCGCCCCTGTTAGGATAAGCGCGCAGCTCGTGGCGTGGCGCGCTGCCGATCTCGATGCCTGGGAAGCATCGCTGCAGCCGATCGGCACCGCTGGCTCAAAGGTGGCGGCATGAGAGCGCCCGGCACCCTTGCCAGAGATCGTTGCGTCTATGATGGGCGGCGCCTCGTCGGCACCGTCCGCAACAGTACCAGCGGCGTCCTGGCGTTCGACGCCGACGGCAAAGTGATCGGGACATTCGCCGATCAGAAGCTGGCGACAGCAGCTCTCATACGGATGGGAGAGGGCCCATGAGGGTCCTGCCTCCCCTTGCCGACCTCCGGCGCATGAAGCGGCCGGACCTCGTGGCGACACTGAATGCGTGCGCTCGTCACCACCGGGAAGAGATCGCCCGGATCCAGGCGGTGAGTGAGACCGCCCTGTCTCCCAATGCGCGAACATCCCTCGTGCAGCACCGCCGAGGTCTCAGCAAGGTGCTGCTGCGGGCCAGTCTTGCCAGGATCAATGTGGGAGGTGCGCCATGACCGCTGATCTGAAGGAAGCCTTCCACGTCGCTGCCGTTCGCTTCGTCGGCTGGCGCATCGCGAACGAGGTGCAGTCCCAGTGGGGCATCATTCACAATGAGCTGGGGCGGCGCGCTTATGAGCTCGAGCCGATGGTGGAGTTCTTCGGACGCGCATTCTCGGCCTCCGAAATATGCGCTCATGCGGCGGTGCTGAATGGCCCGCTGCCCCCGCACATCCGCGATCTGTTCGTAGTGATTGAAGACCGAATTGGCGATCCGATCCCCGAGACATACCCCGAAGCCGTTGAGGCGCTGGAAGCGGCCATCGACGTCGAGCACGACCGTCAAAAGGAATACCCGCTGACGGAGCTGCCGATGGTCGAGAAAATTCGGGCTCGATCCTTTGAAGAAGGCGCAGCAGCCATCGTCAAGGCCGTCCAGGGAGCTGCAAAGGCATGAGCGGGCTGATTCTTCCCTTTCCGCGGTCACGGGATCGCGGGTTCATACGCCGCCATGCTGGCCTGATGGCCAGTGCGCCAACTGCGGCGAAAGCCGAGGCTCACCTCCAACGGCAACTGCGGATTCAACGCGAGACACTGATGCGGCGCGGCGTTGATCCGGAACGTATCGAGGCCGAGCTGATCGCGATCGCCGGCAACATCCGCGCGGTGGCCTGCGGCCTCATGCTGGCACCAGGAGGGGCGGCATGACCGGTGCGCAAATTTTCGCTCGTAAGGTCGATGCCACCGGCCGCTCGACCTCTCAGCCGGCGAGTTCAAAGGATCGCAAGCGCAATCGCCCACCTGAGGGGCCATGGGTATGGTTCACCTCGGAAATGATGGAGAGCCCCGCATGGCGAGCTATGTCGTTGAACGCTCGCTTGGTCGTTGATCGCATCACCGTCGAGCATATGGCGCACGCCGGCACGCAGAACGGAGCGCTTCCCGTCACCTTCGACGACTTCGAACGGTTCGGGATCCGCCGCGGCAGCATCGCCGCGGCGATCCAAGAGGCGGCAGCAATCGGCTTTGTCGATATCGCAGAACAGGGCACGCGAGGCTGGGGGGCCTTCAAGGGCCGGGCGACGCGCTTTCGTCTGGCATGGCTCCCGACTGCGGCCGGTGACCCCGAAACGACTCGGTGGCGGCGCTTCACAAACCTCAAAGAGGCTCAGCGCATAGCCTCGCAAGCTCGCCAATCTGGCGATACTCGGCGAGCCTCGAAGAAGGCTTTGCCAGTCACGCAGCCTATGAGAGTGGCCGCGGAATAAATTCAGAAGCCAGTGACGCTGGCGTAACTGTTCCCAGTGACGCACATGGAACTGTTCCCAGTGACGCTAGCGTAACTTCTGTGTCCAGTGACGCTGCTGTTACTACTATTAATATCTCCGGGGGGACTGGGCTGGCGGGCAGCGCGACGCGGGAGGCCTTCGCCACGTCAGCGGCGATCCTGTCTGCATCGTCTTCCCGCCGATCGAGCCCGCCCACTCCTCTGTGTCCGCAATCCGGCTGGCGGCTTCTGCCTTGTCCTGCTCGACGATGATCCAGCTTTCCCCCATAGCCTTGCCAATCGGTGCGAAATGCCCGCTCACATCAAAATCGTTTCCGACCTCCTAGCCAAGGCCGAGCCATCTGACGGCGCGCCAGGAAGCCCTGGGCAGCGGATTTTCTGGGTCGTGCTGTGCGATGACGACGGTGAATGCGTCATGGCGGACAGCTTCGATTACGGTCAGGCGATTGTCGCGGCCCATGATTGCGCGGATGATGGTGGGGCGCGTCTCGAGATCAGGGATGAAGTGATCTGATCCGATCGCAAGCTCGAGGCTGCTCGCCCCTTTCGCCAGCTCGCTGAAGTGCGACGCCGAATGCCAGGACGGCCGATTGCATTCTGTTCGCCACTGGACAGCCAGGAACTGAGAATGCCAGCCTACGGCTTCCGTATCGCACTGAGCGGCATCGCTCGATAAGCGCAGCGGGAGGTTCGCCGATGCTCGATCAGCTCGTCGTGGCGACCAGCCTCTCGATTTCATTCACGCTCGGTGCCATCGCGATTGCGCAAATCGGGCCGTTCGCGGAACGAGCCACACCAGTGCTGGCTTCGGTTGCGATCGGCCTCGGGATGCTAGCGCTGATCGGGGGACTGTCTCAGCTCAATGCAGAAGGTCCAGCTGTCTCTCAGGCGGAAGCGCGGCCGGAATTCGGGATGAGCTGGCGACCACCTGCGCGCAGGCCCCTCGATCACACCGAGCAACGTCCGTAGCCACGTGCGATAGCTCTTATCTATTGATTCTATCGATGATATGGCACGTCGTCTATCGATGGGAGTGATGGATATGCGTCTCGATCTGTTCAGCGACGGCGTATTGATGAGCGTAAGCGCTGTTTGGGCGGCACCTTCCGGCAGACGGTGTGAAGGCGACATACGGAGCGGAATGGGAGCTCCGTCACATGTCAATGTCAGGGCGTATGGCNGTAAGCGCTGTTTGGGCGGCACCTTCCGGCAGACGGTGTGAAGGCGACATACGGAGCGGAATGGGAGCTCCGTCACATGTCAATGTCAGGGCGTATGGCTATGTCGGAGCCGATCCGGCGCCTGGAGCTATTCACCGGGGCCGGTCGGCGGCGGACGTGGTCGGATGAGGAGAAGGCGGCCATCGTGGCCGAGAGCGATGAGCCAGGCACCTCGATCAGCGCGGTGGCACGCCGACATGGACTGAGCGCCTCGCAGCTGTTCACGTGGCGCCGCCTGATGCGTCAGGCTGGGAGGCACGACGGCGAGCACCCACTTCAGTTCGTGCCGGCCGTGATGAGTGCGGGACCGCAGGAGCCGACGTCTGCCGAGCTGAGCCCCGAGCTGAGGGAGCGATGCGGCGGCCACAGCATCGAAGTTGAGATCGCAGGCGCCACGGTCCGCATCACTCAGGGCGCGAGCGCGGCTCAGATCGCCGCGGTGATCCGGGCGCTGAAGGTTTGCCCATGATCGGGCCCTCCGGCGCGGTGCGCGTGATGCTGGCCACCCGGCCGGTGGACTTCCGCAAGGGCATGGACGGACTGGCCGCTCTGGTCCGGGACGCGATGGGCGCGGATCCGTTCTCCGGCACGGTCTACGTGTTCCGGTCAAAACGCGCCGACCGGGTGAAGCTCCTGGTCTGGGATGGAAGCGGGCTGGTCCTCGCGACCAAGCGTCTGGAGGCTGGCCAGTTCTGTTGGCCGAAGATCGAGGACGGCGTGGTCCGGCTGAGCGCGGCGCAGCTCGCGGCGCTCGTCGAAGGCCTGGACTGGAAGCGCGTCCATGCGGCGCGTGCCGTGAGCGTGCCGGCGGTTGCCGGCTGAGCAAAAAGACTGGCAGATGGTCTTCATCGCGGTGGTAAGTCACTGGCGGATCTGCTCTAATCCACTTCGTGGCCGCGCCTGCTTCGCCCTCGTCCGACGATCCCGAGACGCTCAAGGCACTGCTCGCCGAGGAGCGCGCCGAGAACGAGCGGCTGCGCCAGATCATCCTGGCCATGCAGCGCCACCGCTTCGGCCGCCGCGCCGAGAGCCTGCCGGAGGATCAGCTCCTGCTCGGGCTCGAGGAGGCCGAGCAGGTCGAGGCCGCGGGCTTTGCCGCCGAGGAGAGCGAGCCCGCCAAGGAGGCCCGGAGGGTCAAGCGGCGCACGAACCGTGGGACGCTGCCCGCTCACCTGCCGCGGGTCGAGTGCGTGGTCGATGTCGACAGCACCGCCTGTCCATGCTGCGCAGGGACCCTGCACCGGATCGGAGAGGACGTCTCCGAGCGTCTCGACGTGGTGCCGGCTAAAGTACGGGTGCTGGTGATCCGGCGCCCGCGCTACGCTTGCCGCGCCTGCGGGGACGCGATCGTGCAGGCACCCGCGCCGGCGCGGCTGATCGAGGGCGGTCTACCCACCGACGCTCTGGTCGCGCAGGTCCTCGTCTCCAAATACGCCGACCACCTGCCGCTCTATCGACAGGCGCAGATCTTCGCCCGCCAGGGCGTCAGCCTCGACCGCTCGACGCTGGCCGACTGGGTCGGACGCGCTGCCTTCCTGCTCCGGCCCGTGCACGAGCGGCTGCTGGAGACGCTCAAGCGCTCGGGCAAGCTGTTTGCCGACGAGACCACGGCACCGGTGCTCGATCCGGGCCGCGGCCGCACCAAGACCGGCCAGCTTTGGGCGTATGCCCGCGACGACCGGCCCTGGGGCGGGACGGATCCGCCCGGCGTCGCCTACATCTACGCCCCGGATCGCACGGCCGGACGACCGATCGCGCATCTCTGCGGGTTTGCAGGCGTGCTGCAGGTCGACGGCTATGCGGCCTACG
The DNA here is from genome assembly GCF_001424445.1 of Methylobacterium sp. Leaf361. Classification (NCBI taxonomy): domain Bacteria; kingdom Pseudomonadati; phylum Pseudomonadota; class Alphaproteobacteria; order Hyphomicrobiales; family Methylobacteriaceae; genus Methylobacterium; species Methylobacterium sp. Leaf361. The sequence goes on from NZ_LMPY01000012.1 coordinate 550,110, forward strand.
AAAGCTTGGCCAAGGGCGGCGCAGTGCGGCTGGCCTACTGCTGGGCGCATGTGCGTCGGCAATTCTATGATCTCGCCGCCGCCTCGCCGATCGCGACGGAGACGCTCTCCCGCATCGCCACGCTCTACCGGATCGAGGCCGAGATCCGCGGGCGCTCGGCCGAGGAGCGACAGGCGGCCCGGCAGGAACGAAGCCGGCCCGTGGTCGATGCACTGGAGGCGTGGTTGCGGGAGAAGCTTGCCCTCCTGAGCCGTAAGAGCAACTTGGCGGATGCGATCCGCTACGCCCTGAGCCGCTGGGCGGGGCTGAGCCTGTTCCTCGATGATGGGCGCGTCGAGATCGACTCCAACACCGTCGAGCGCGCGATCCGGCCGCTGACTTTGAATCGGAAGAATGCCCTGTTTGCGGGATCGGACGGCGGGGGCGAGCACTGGGCGGTGATCGCCTCGTTGATCGAGACCTGCAAGCTCATCGGCGTCGAGCCGCAGGCCTACCTGACCGACGTCATCACCCGCATCGTCGACGGCCATCCGCAGCGGCGCCTCGATGATCTGCTGCCCTGGGCCTACCCGAGCACACCCACGCTCCAAGCCGTGGCCTGAGAAGGCCGCGGCCCTGGCGCGTCAGTCGGCCCGTGTGAACAGGGTCCGAAACAGCGCCTCGGATTGGCGCAGGCCCTCGTCGGTCAGCACAACCGACTTGGCGCGTCCGACCGGGTCGGCGATCAGCCCCTTGGCGTGGAGACGGCCAAGCACCTCCCAGTCAAAGCCCTTCCAGGCCCGACGCTCGTCGTGGAGCGTCAGCCACAGAAGGGCGAGTACCGCCTCGTCGATGCGCTCCTCGTCGACCGCCATCCGCGCAGTTTAGCACGCCGCGCTCAGACCGGGCGTGGTGCCAGCCGATCGGTTAC
>NZ_LMPY01000013.1:0-92247 GCF_001424445.1 Methylobacterium sp. Leaf361
GACGTCGATGATCTCGTAGCGGGCAAGGATCCCGCCGTCGGCCGTGGCGACCTCGGCCCCGGCCTGGATCGCGCTCGCCGTCGGACCCGCCGCGGGCAGGTACGTGCAGCCCGACATCGCCGTGACGGCGAGCAGGACGAGGGGAAGTTTGCGCATCCAGATGTTGCCCATCGGTATTGCCGAGCCCGTGCCTAGCCCATAGCGGCCCAGGTGTCCGTAGCGGGTGAGCCACACTCCGCCCGCCACGACCGAGACTGCTAAGTCATCCTCGTTAAGCACAGCTTTTTCGGGGCACAGGGACGACGAATGCCGGGCGCAGCGCGCGCTGCTGAAATATCGGGACACAAATCCGAGCGCTGTCGACGGTAACGAGTCGGCCCATCGACTCCAGGGCCGCACGGCCCCGGCGCGATCCGCTCACTGACCCTGGGTCACCGCCGCGGTGATGTCGCCGTAGACGGCGCTGACGCGGGACACGTAGTAGCGGATGCTGCCGACCGCGACGAGGAAGATCAGGCCCCCGAGCAGGGCGTACTCGGTCGCGGTGGATCCGCGGAGGTCGCGGGCGAAGCGCGCGGCCGCGACAGGGATCCGATCCGTCAGGGCGGCCGCCGCCCGGGATCGCACCGCGCGCCGCCCCGCCCCGTCGCCGCCCGGCTCATCCATGGTCGAACGCGCCTTCCCGTCCCGCCGTCCGCGTGACCTCACGCGCTCGGAAGGCTGTTACCGGCCCGCGCTTGCCGCCGGCTTAACGAAGTGTCCGAAACAGGGCATCGGGCCGATTCCGGGCGGGATATGCACCGCCCCGCGCGGCGGGCGCGCCCGGCGAGGGCGCGCCCGCGACGGCTCAGGCGTGGCCGGCCTTGTGGCGCAGGTCGTCGATCCGCTTGGAGGCCTCGGCCTTGTCGAGGTCGGGATCGAACGCCTTCGGCTCCTTCGCCTCCTCGGAGAGCGTCTTCAGGTAGGAGGCCTGCGCGCCGGTCATCGGCTCGCCGCCGGTGGTCCACTGGTCCGGATCCTTGATCTGGTTCGACACGTCCTTCGGGTCGGTCTTGGGGTTCTCCGGCACGTTCTGGTGCGCATCCTGGCGCGCTCCGGAATCCCGATCGGCCTTCGACGTCGCCTTCGCGGTGGTGGTAGCCATGCGACTCGTGTTCCCTAAATGTTCGCGTTCTGGGTCGTCAACGCGGCCCGCGCCGCGACGGTTCCTGCCGACACGGCGGCAACGTCGGGCGCGGCGATCTTCCCTTCCGCGCGCGCGCTCCGCATGATCGTGACGCGCGGCGCCCCGGCGCGCCTCGGAGCCACGGTGGTCCGGATGACGTCCCAATCAGACTCGCCATTCGATGCCGGGACGGCCGCTCAGGTGCTCGTGGTCATGGGCGTCTCGGGGTCCGGGAAGAGCACCGTGGCGGCGCTGATCGCCGAGAAGCTCGGCTGGATCTTCGTGGACGGCGACAGCTTCCACGCGCCGGAGCATGTGGCGAAGATGCACGCGGGCCACGCCCTCGACGACGCGGACCGCGCGCCGTGGCTCGCCCGGATCGCGACCTGGATCCAGCAGCGCCTCGACGCCGGCGAGTCCGGCGTGGTGGTCTGCTCGGCGCTCCGGCGCGCGTACCGGGACGTCCTCACCCGGGGCAGCCGGCGGGTCCGCATCGTCTACCTCGACGGCGACAAGGCCCTGATCGCGCGGCGTCTCGCGGAACGCCAGGGTCACTTCATGTCGCCGCATCTCCTGGACAGCCAGTTCGCGACCCTCGAGGTCCCGGGCCCCGACGAGCACCCGATCACCGTCGGGATCCTCGAGCCGCCCGAGGCGATTGCCGACCGGGTCGTGGCGGAACTCGCCGCCGCGGCGCGTCGCGATCCGGGTGGGGCGGGATCCGGGTGGGGAGTGACGCGATGACTGCAGGAACCGGCAAGGCCGCGGGGATCGCCCTGGTGATCTCGGACGTCGACGGCACCCTGGTCACCGGGGACAAGCGCCTGACGGCAGCGACGGTGGCGGCCGTCCGCCGCCTGCGCGCGGCCGGGATCGGCTTCAGCATCGCCTCGGCGCGGCCGCCGATCGGGCTGCGGAGCCTCGTGGCGGAGCTCGGCCTCGACCTGCCGATGGGAGCCTTCAACGGCGCGAGCGTCGTCCGGCCGGACCTGTCGATCATCGAGGAACGGACCATCCCGGAGCCGGCGGCCCGGGCGGCCCTCGACCGGCTCCTGGCCGAGGGGCTGGATGTCTGGGTCTTCGCCGACGGCGCGTGGTGCCTGCGCGACCCGGACGGTCCCTACACCGACCTAGAGCGCCGCACGATCGACGCGGAGCCCCGGGTCGTGCCGGATCTCGGAACGCTCATGGGTACGGCCGCCAAGATCGTCGGCGTCAGCCGCGACCACGCCCATCTCGAGGCCTGCGAGACGCGAATCGCGGCGGCGCTGGCCGGCCGGGCCACCGTCCACCGCTCGCAGAAGTACTATCTCGACGTGACGCCGCCCGATCTCGACAAGGGTCGCTTCGTCGCCTGGATGAGCGCGCATCTCGCTATCCCGCGCGAGCGGATCGCCACGTTCGGCGATGCCGGGAACGATCGCCCGATGTTCGCGCAGAGCGGCTACTCCGTGGCGATGGGCAATGCCGAGGCGAGCGTCCAGGCGGCCGCCAGCGCGGTCACGGACAGCAACGACGCCGACGGGTTCGCCCGCGCGGTCGAGCGCTTCATCCTTCCCTGACCGGCTCCCCAGACCGGCCGACCGCGTCCGCGCGCCGCCCTGTGGCGCGCGGATCACAAGCACGCCCGTCGCCCCGGCCGCCCACAGGCTGCCGAACGGGGGCCGCTTTCCGGCCTCATTTCCCCGTGACCTAGCTTGACTACAGAACAAGCAGCACCGGGTCTCGGAATGCATCGCCTCATCCTGGCCGCCGTCCTCGCGGTCGCGCCCGCCGCCGCCTTCGGGCAGGGCGCGCGCGACAATATCGACGCGTTGATCGAGCAGCAGGCGAAGGCGAACGGCGTTCCGGCGAGCTTCGTGCACGCCGTGGTCAAGCGCGAGAGCAACTACAATCCGCGGGCGAAGGGCGGCAGCGCCCTGGGTCTCATGCAGATCAAGCACGCGACCGCGCGCGGCATGGGCTACACCGGCGACGCCGCCGGCCTGTACGATCCGGAGACCAACCTGCGCTACGGCGTGGCCTATCTGGCGGGCGCCTACCGCACGGCGAAGGGCAACGTCGCCCAGGCCTACCAGTACTACAACCGCGGCTACTACTACGCCGCCAAGCGCCAGGGCATCTCCACCGAGGTCGCCTCGGTGGTCGCCCCGGTGGCGGCGTCGGCCAGCGCCCTCGCGAGCCTGTTCGGCGGCGGCGTCGCCGACTCCAAACCCAACCCCGCGGCCGCCGCCCTGGCCTACGCGCCGACGGCCGCCGCCGTGGCGGAGGTTCCGACCGAGACCGTCGAGGTGCCGCTGCCGCCGCGCCGGCCCGCTGCCCTGGCCGGCGCCGCGGTCGAGCTCGCCAGCCTCTCCATCGACCCGGCCGCAGGCGCGACCCCGGCCGCCCCGCAGGCCGCCTCGGTTCCCTCCGTGGAGGTGCCGCTGCCGCCGCGCCGACCCACCGCCCTCGGGAGCGCGGAGGCCTCGCCGGCGCAGATGGCGGAACTCCGGCTCTCGCCGCAGCCCGCGGCGGCCGCCACCCCGATGACCCCCGCGGCCGCTTCGGCACTGGCCACCGAAGCGGCGGTCGAGGCGGTCGAGGTGCCGCTGCCGCCGCGCCGTCCGTCGCTCCAGATGCTCGCCGCCGCGACGCCGCGGCGCGCTCCGGCCGCCGCGGCGCTCGCCACGCCGGTGCGCGAGGCCACGGCCCTGCCGGTCGAGTAGCGCGCCCTCTCCGGCGCGGGTGCAGACCGCCGATCGCCCGCCCGGCCGGGCCTTCTGCCCACACAAGGATCATGCCCAAGGCTTGACCATCGGGTCGATCCGCAACACATAGGCGCCACGCCAGCAACGTGGTTGGATCGTTACGGTACGGACCGGCGCCGCGAGACAGCGGCCGTACGCGGGTGGCGCACGACGGATCTCAGGGCAGGAAACGCCGGTCTACACGCGCACGTTCTCAGGCAGCTTCCTGTCTGGCGGAACGCCAAAGCGCGATGGATCTCGAAGCGGCAGGCATGCAGGGCACGGACTCTGCTTTCGAGCTGGCAGGAAAGCGGACGGCGCCATGACCGGCGTGGAACAGGAATCTCTCTTTCTCACGGACCTCGGGCGACGCGTCAGGCACGCGCGCACCGTGCGCGGGCTGTCGCGCAAGGTTCTGTCGCAGACCTCGGGCCTGTCCGAGCGCTACATCGCGCAGCTAGAGGGCGGCCAGGGCAACGTCTCGATCATCCTGCTGCGGCGGGTGGCGAACGCCATGGGTGTGCGGCTGGACGACCTGATCACCGGCAACGACGCGCTGCCCGACTGGCCCGTGGTGCGCGACCTCCTCGCCCAGGCGAGCCCGGCCCAGATCGTCGCCGCCAAGGAGGCCCTGTCCGGCGGCAGCCGGCCCGAATCGAGCAACCGGCCGCGCGTGGCGCTGACCGGACTGCGCGGCGCCGGCAAGTCGACCCTCGGCAAGCTCGCGGCCGAGCGCCTCGGCTGGACCTTCGTGGAGCTCAACGCCGAGATCGAGCGGGAGAACGCCCTCTCGGTCCAGGAGATCTTCGCGATCTACGGCCAGGAAGGCTACCGCCGGCTCGAGCAGGCGGCCTTGCGGCGCCTGACCGAGCATCCCGGGCCGCTGATCCTCGCGACGAGCGGCGGCATCGTCGCGGAACCGCTGACCTACGATTTGCTCCTCCAGGCGTTCTACACCATCTGGCTGCGCGCCCGGCCGGAGGAGCATATGAGCCGCGTCCGCGAGCAGGGACACCTCGCCACGACGGGCGACCACGCCTCCGCGATGCAGGAGCTGCGCGCCGTGCTGGCGAGCCGCGAGCCGCTCTACGCCCGGGCCCCGGCGACGGTGGACACCTCCAACATCCCTGTCCAGACGATGCTGGACCGCCTGACGGCGGCGATCGAGGCGCGGTTCGGGCAGGGCGTGCCGCTGGCGGACTGACCCGCCCGCGTTCGCTGACAGCCATGCGACCGATGCGACCCCCGGGCCGCGCCGGCCCTTGATCGCCGCGGTGCAGCGCACCACGCTAGGGCAGTACCCGCGGTCCGTCGCCGCCGCTGCCGTCTCTCCGGGCGGGACAACCACCCCGCTCGAGCGGGTGCTGGACCGGCCCCGCCCCACGCGCGACCGGCAGACCCTGCGAAGTCCCGGACATGAGCATCCGACTATGAGCGCCAGTCCTGCCTTCACTCATCCATCGCATGACCTCGCGGTCGTCGACCCGGTCTGGTCGCGGTTGCGGGACGAGGCGGAGGATGTCCTGCGGACCGAGCCGCAGCTCGCCTCCTTCATCGTCGCCACCATCCTGAACCACACCACGCTGGAAGGCGCGGTCTCCCACCGGGTCGCGGCGCGGCTCGGGCACCCGTCGCTCCCGGCCGAACTCGTCGCCCACGCCTTCCACGAGGCGATCACGGTCGATCCCGGAATCGGCCAGGCGTTCCGCGCCGATATCGGCGCGGTGATCGACCGGGATCCGGCGACGCTCCGGGCCCTCGAACCGGTCCTGTACTTCAAGGGCTTCCACGCCCTGCAGGCCTACCGCCTCGCCCACCATGTCTGGAACCGCGGTCGACGCGACCTCGCCCTCTACCTCCAGAGCCGGATCTCGGAGGTGTTCCAGTGCGACATCCATCCGGCGGCGCGGATCGGTCGGGGCGTCTTCCTCGACCACGCCACCGGCCTCGTGGTCGGGTCGACCGCGGTGATCGAGGACGACGTGTCGATCCTCCACGCCGTGACCCTGGGCGGCACCGGCAAGCAGCGCGGCGACCGCCACCCCAAGATCCGCCGCGGCGTGATGATCGGCGCCGGCGCCAAGATCCTGGGCAACATCGAGGTCGGGGCCTGCGCCCGAGTGGCGGCGGGCTCGGTGGTGCTGCGGCCGGTACCGCCGAACACGACGGTCGTCGGCGTGCCGGCGCGCGTGGTCGGCACCGCCGGCTGCGACGATCCGGCTCGGGCGATGGACCAACTCGTCGCCCTCGATCAGTTCATCCACCTGGGCGACGGGATCTGACCCGGGGCCGTCGCGCTTGCCGCTCCGCCCGCGGCGTGGCAAGCCCTCGGCCCATCCGCGGCGCCAGCGCCGCCAGGGGAGATCGACCAGCGTGACCAAAGCCGAGACCGCGAAGCTTCAGGACTATCTGCGCCGCAAGTTCGCGAACAACAATATCCGCCTCACCGCGATGAAGACCGGCGATTCCGCCGAGGTGTTCATCGGCGAGGAGTCGATCGGCGTGATCGCCGACGACAAGGAGGACGGCGACGATTCCTTCGTCTTCCGGATGGCGATCCTCGACATCGATCTCGAGGAAGAGGCCTGAGGCCCCGCGCTCCGGCCGGACCCGCGTCTCGGATCGGGTTCCGCCGGCCGCACCTGTGCACGGATTAACGCTAACAAAGACTCGTGCTTAACAACCGGTAAACGGCGTGAGTACAGTGCGCGCAACCTGTATCAGGAGCGCGAATAATGGTCCTCACGCCCGTCGCCCTCGAGTCGATCCGGACCCTCTGCATCGGACTGGCGCTGTCCGGCCTGATCGCCAGCGCCTTCGAGCTGTTCGCGGCGCGGCGGGCGAGCTTCAGCCTGCTGGAGCGCGGTGGTCTGCCGGCGGTCGCCGCCCTGCCGATGCTGGCCTTCTCGGCGCCGTTCATCATCCTGCGCAACACGGTGCGCGGCCGGCGGATCGAGGGGCGCCCGATCCCGTTCGTGATGCTGGCGACGGTCATCGCGTGCGGCTGGAGCCTGCTCTCCGGCCGCGTCGCCCTCGACCTCGCCGCGATGCTGGTCGGCGCCTGACCGGGTTCAGGGCTCGGCGGTGGCCACCTGCGCGGTCCCGTCCTTGCCCTCCAGGGACACCCAGGCCGCGCCGTCCTGGCCGGCCCGCTTGATGAAGTTGTAGCCGGTGCGGCGCCAGGAGCGGATCGCGTCGGTCTTGTTGTCGAGGATGAAGTCGCCGCGGTCGGTCCGGACCGTCAGCACCGCGTGGCCCTCGTTGGTCTCGTCGATCACCACGGTCATCAGCAGGGCGCGCCGCGGCAGGCCGCGCTCCACCAGCATCCGCCGCTTCAGCAGCTGGTAATCCTCGCAATCGCCGAACCCGTCATCGGGGAAGTCCCAGCGGTCGACGACGCCCCAGTGCGCCTGATCGGTGATCGGCCGGATGCGCGCGTTCACGCGGCGGTTGACGCTCTGCAGGGTCCGCCACACCGCCACGGTCAGGGAAATCTCGACCGGCTCGGCCGTGTCGACCGTGCATTCCTGAGGCGTGCGGGCGCAGAAATCCGTCCAGCCCGCGATCGCCCGCACCGGCCCGGTCGGTTCGGCGGCGGTCACCTGATCCGGCAGGACCAGCCGCGCGTGGGCGTGGGTCGTGGCGCCGCCCATCGCGAGGATCGTGCCGAGCAGGGCGAAACTCGCCGCCTGCCGCGCGCGGCACGCCGCGTGCGTCCACCCGCGCCAACGGAGCGGGCCGAAGACCTGACACGAGATACCGCCATCCGCGTGCCGCATGGTTCAAGCCCCCGCCGCCCGATGATGACGGAAGGGTGACACGGCCACGTGCGACGCACAATGGGTCAGGGGGAGCCAGCTAACGCGCGGGGAGCCGTATCGGTTCCGATTTAAGAGAGTGTTGCATCCGCGGGGCTGGCCGAAACCGTATGCACTGAGTGAATAGCCGCTCTGCGCCTTCTCGGAAGGCCTTGATTCAGGTCAGCTTTGCCGGCTTCTCAGCACGGCTCGCACGGGGGATTCGCGGCGGGCTCGATCGAGACGCGTGAAGCCGGCCAGCCCGTCGCCGACGGGGCCGCACCCCAGGAAAGGACCCGCCATGCAGCCCGCCATCCAGCAGGTGATCAGAGCGCTCGCCGAAGATGGTCGGGCCGGCGCGATCAATATCGCGGAGCACGCGGTCGATTCCTACCTCGCCGACGCGCCGAGCGAGGGCGACAGGGCGCTGTCGCGGGACATCCTGGTCCGGGATCTCGCCAGTCTCCGGGGCGTCGCCCCGCATCTCGCGGCCTTCATCGGCCGGGTGGAGTCCTACGTGGCGAGCCTCGCCCAGCCGTCGCTGAGCCGGGCGGCCTGAGGCCGCGTCACCGGTTTGCGGTGGTGACCGGGGAGGTGACGCCGCCGAGGGAGACCCAGGCGACGGCGTCCTGGCTCTCGCGCTTGATGAACACGTAGCCGGTCTTGTGCCAAGGCAGGATCGCGCTGGTCTTGTTGTGCTTGAGCAGGAACGGCGCCCTGAGGCCGCGTCACCGGTTTGCGGTGGTGACCGGGGAGGTGACGCCGCCGAGGGAGACCCAGGCGACGGCGTCCTGGCTCTCGCGCTTGATGAACACGTAGCCGGTCTTGTGCCAGGGCAGGATCGCGCTGGTCTTGTTGTCGAGCACCAGGTCGCCCCGGTCGGTGATCAGGGTCAGCACGGCGTGGCCCTCGCCCTTCTCGTCGATCACCACGGTCATGCGCATCGCCCGCCGCGGCAGGCCGGCCTCGGCCAGCAKGTGGCGCTTGAGCAGCTGGAAGTCCTCGCAGTCGCCGATGCCGTCCTCGGCCAGGTCCCAGCGGTCGGCCACGTGCAGGTGGTCCTGGTCGGTCATCGGCTCGATCGCCTTGTTGACCCGCCGGTTCACCGACACGATCGTCGCCCAGGTGGCGGGCGTCAGGCTGATCCGGGCCGGCTCGCCCGGTCCAGCGCGCACTCNAGGTGGTCCTGGTCGGTCATCGGCTCGATCGCCTTGTTGACCCGCCGGTTCACCGACACGATCGTCGCCCAGGTGGCGGGCGTCAGGCTGATCCGGGCCGGCTCGCCCCGGTCCAGCGCGCACTCCGCCGCGTAATTCTGACAGAACGTCACCCACGCCGCGATCGGCTTGGCGTCGCCCAGGATCTTGGCGCCCACGTCCGCGGGCAGGCTCGCCAGCGTCTGCGCCTGAACCGGAGCGGCGAGGCCGAGCAGCGTCGCCGCTCCGACCAGCATCCCCCGAACCGTCCTGAGAAGCGCCGCGCCCATCGAACCCGTCCCCGTTGTTAAGGACAGGATTGCGCCGCAGAGCCTCCGCGGCGCTGAAGCGGATGCGCGCAATTTTACCGATCCGCCGGTGCGGGCCCGCTCACGCGCGACAGCGTCGACGGGAGACTTGAGAACCCCTGTAAATCGGCGGCTTCGGCTTCGGAAACCGGAAACCTTGAGGGTTCGTCACCCGGGGACCCGAGCCTTCAGGAGCGCCGCCGCCATCGCGGGCGCAGCGGGGCGCGCCAGGACTGCGCCAGGCCGACCGATGTCGCGCTGCCCTGTGTCGCCTCGCTGCGCCCGCGATCACAAGGTGGAAACGCTCAGCCCGCCGTCTGGTCGAGCTTGCGCTCGGCCTCGCCCTTCAGCTCCGGGAAGTCCGCCTGCGTGTAGGCGCGGCCCCGGTGCGGGTCCTCGGTGATGCCCTCGTGCTCCAGGCGGCGGAGCTGCACCCGCCGGATCTTGCCCGAGATCGTCTTGGGCAGATCGGTGACGAATTCGAGCCCGCGCAGGCGCTTGAAGGTCGCGAGCCGGGCGTTGGTGAAGCGGAAGATGTCGAGCGCCGTCTCGGGCCCGGGGCTGGCTCCGGCCACCAGGGACACGTAGGCCTTCGGGATGGTGTGACGCATCGGATCGGGCACCGGCACCACCGCCGCCTCGGCCACGGCCGGATGTTCGATCAGCACGCTCTCCAGCTCGAAGGGGCTGATCCGGTAGCCCGACGACTTGAACACGTCGTCGGCGCGGCCGACGAAGGTGTAGCAGCCCTGCTCGTCCACGAAGGCGACGTCGCCGGTGTGGTAGAGGTCGCCGGCCGCGCCCGACAGGTTGCCCTGGCCGTCGTCGTAGCCCTGCATCAGGCCGGCGGGCCGGTGGGCCCCGAGTTCGAGGCAGACCTCGCCCTCGGTGGCCGGCTGACCGTCGAGGTCGAGGACGCGCACCCGGTAGCCCGGGAGAGGCCGGCCCAGGGCGCCCGGCACCACCGGCTGCCCCGGCGTGTTGGCCATGAGCGCGGTGGTCTCGGTCTGGCCGTAGCCGTCGCGGATCGTGAGGCCCCAGGCGCTCTTCACGCGCTCGATCACCTCGGGATTCAGGGGCTCGCCCGCCGCGCAGACCTCGCGCAGGGCGAGCCGCTTCCCGGACAGGTCCTCCTGGATGATCATCCGCCAGACGGTCGGCGGCGCGCAGAGCGTCGTGGCGCCGGTGCGCTCCAGCTGCGCCAGCAGCGCGGCCGCGTTGAACGGCGCCTGGTTGATCACCAGGATCGTCGCGCCGGCGTTCCAGGGCGCGAAGAACGAGGACCACGCGTGCTTCGCCCAGCCCGGCGAGGAGACGTTGCAGTGCACGTCCCCCGGCTGCAGCCCGAGCCAGTACATGGTCGAGAGCGCGCCCACCGGGTAGGAGCGGTGGCTATGGCGCACCAGCTTCGGCTTCGCCGTGGTGCCGGAGGTGAAGTAGAGGAGCAGCGGGTCGTCGGCGGCGGTCGGGGCGTCCGGCGCGAAGCTGTCCGAGGCGGTGAAGGCGTCGTCGTAGGCCGCCCAGCCCTCCGTCGGAGCCCCGGTGACGAGGCGGACGGCGCCGCCCGTGTCGAGGCCGGCGAACCGTGCGATCTGCTCCGGCCCGGCCACGATCGCCCGCGGGCGGCCGCGGGCGAGGCGGTCGGCGAGCTCGTCGGCGGTGAGCAGCGTGGTCGCCGGGATGACCACGGCGCCGAGCTTCATCGCGGCCAGCATGGTCTCCCACAGGGCCGGCACGTTGCCGAGCAGCAGGAGCAGGTGGTCACCGCGCTTCAGGCCGAGCTGACGCAGGTGGTTGGCCACCTGATTGGACCGTGCCGCGAGCTCGCCGAAGCTGAGGCTCTGCTCGGCCCCGCTGGCGGCCTCGACGATTCGCAGGGCGGCGCGGTCGCGGCTCTCGGGGCCGGCGAGGACGGCGTCGAACCAGTCGAGCGCCCAGTTGAACGGCACCGGGTCCGGCCACGCGAAGGCCGCGACGGCGGCGGCGTAGTCGGTGCGGTGGACCAGCAGAAGGTCGCGGGCCTCCCGGAAGCTCGGCATGGTCGTTCCCCCTCGTCCTCGTTGACCGATCCCGACCCGGCGTCTTCAGGCCGGGATCAGATCCTCACCGGCCTCGCCCTGCGCGAGACGCTGAACCATGGCGGCGTGGAAGTCGCGGATCTGCCCGGCAATCGCCCCAACACTGCGGTCGTTGCGGGCGAAATCGTCGGGGTTCAGCGCGATCAGGCCGGCCGTGTAGCCGGCCTCGTTGTGTTCGAACGGATCCGCGTAGAGCCATGCCCGCCAATCGCGGAGCGGGATCAGGCTGGCGCCGGGCTTGACCCGCAGCGCCGCCAGGAAACGGAAATGGCGCGTCAGCTCTTTCCGCCAGACCGACCGCGTCCGTTGGGGCACGTCGAAGGCGAGCAGCTTCACGAGGTGCTCGTTGATGGTCTCCTCGCGCCCGCGCGCCTTCTGGGCGACGATTGCGCGCGGGAAGGCCATCTCGAACCGGACTTCGTCGTGGTCCAGCACATCCATCGCCTGGTCCCCGCTCAGGTGTTCTCGAACCGGGGCGGCCGCTTCTCTACGAAGGCGGCCATACCCTCCTTCTGGTCCTTGGTGGCGAACATGGCGTGGAACACCCGCCGCTCGAACCGGATGCCCTCGGTCAGCGTGGTCTCGTAGGACCGGTTGACCGCCTCCTTGGTCATCATCGCGATCGGCAGCGACATCGACGCGATGGTCTCGGCCGCCTTCAGTGCCTCGTCGAGGAGCTGGTCGGCCGCGATCACGCGCGAGACGAGGCCGGCACGCTCGGCCTCGGCGGCGTCCATCATCCGCCCGGTCAGGCACATCTCCATGGCCTTGGCCTTGCCGACGAAGCGGGTCAGCCGCTGGCTGCCGCCGATCCCCGGCATCACGCCGAGCTTGATCTCGGGCTGGCCGAACTGCGCCGTGTCGGCCGCCAGGATGATGTCGCACATCATGGCGAGTTCGCAGCCACCGCCGAGCGCGTAGCCCGCCACCGCGGCGATGATCGGCTTGCGCACGGCGACGAACCGGTCCCAGTCGGCGAACCGGTCGCCGGAATACATCTCCGCGTAGGTGGCGTGCTGCATCTCCTTGATGTCGGCGCCGGCCGCGAAGGCCTTGGCCGAGCCGGTGAGGACGATGCAGCCGATACCCGGATCCGCATCCGCCTCGGTCGCCGCCCGGATCACCTCCCGGGTGAGTTGCGCGTTGAGGGCGTTCAGCGCCTTCGGCCGGTTGAGGGTGATCAGCAGGACGCGCCCGCGCGTCTCCGTCAGGATCGTCTCGTACGTGTCGCTCACGACTCGCCTCCCTGCCCGCGGAGCATACGGATGATCGCGGAAAAGTCCTCTCCCCCGTGGCCCGCGCCCTCGAACAGACCGTAGATCTGCGCGGCCTCCGCGCCCAGCGGCGTCGCCGCCCCCGCGGCGATGGCGGCGGCCTGGGCAAGCCGGAGGTCCTTGAGCATCAGCGCGGCGGCGAAGCCCGGCTTGTAGCCGTTGTTGGCCGGCGAGGTCGGCACCGGGCCCGGCACCGGGCAGTAGGTGGTCAGTGACCAGCACTGACCCGAGGAGACCGAGGCCACGTCGTAGAGCGCCTGGTGCGACAGGCCGAGCTTCTCGCCGAGCGCGAAAGCCTCGCTGACGCCGATCATCGAGATGCCGAGGATCATGTTGTTGCAGATCTTGGCCGCCTGCCCGGCGCCGGCATCGCCGCAATGGAACACGTTCTTGCCCATCACCTTCAGCAGCGGCTCGGCCTTGGCGAAGGCGGCCGCGGCGCCGCCGGCCATGAAAGTCAGCGTCCCGGCCTTCGCGCCGCCGGTGCCGCCGGAGACCGGCGCGTCCACCGACAGGCAGCCCCGCGCCTCGGCGAGGGCGTGGGCCTTGCGGGCGCTCTCGACGTCGACCGTGGAGGAATCGATCAGGAGCGTGCCGGCGGGCAGGGCCTCGGCGAGCTGCGTCCAGACCTCGACCACGTGCCGCCCGGCGGGCAGCATGGTGATGACGACGTCCGCCCCTTGGGCCGCCTCCAGGGCCGAGCCGGTGACAGCGACGCCTCCGGCGCGCGCCGCCTCCAGCGAGGCCGGCACCAGGTCGAAGCCGCGCACGGTGTGGCCCGCCTTCACGAGGTTGGCCGCCATGGGCCCGCCCATGTTGCCGAGACCGATGAACCCGATGGTCTGCGCCATCCTGCTTCTCCCTTGATTGCTGTCGTTCGCGTCTTCCACCCGCGTCCTCATCCTGAAGTGACCGCGACGCGGGCCTCGAAGGAGGGCTCCAGGAATCACGGCGGCTTCTGGAGCCCTCCTTCGAGGCCTACGCTACGCTTCGGCACCTCAGGATGAGGGTGTGAGTGGGAACGAGCGACGCGTCATCACACCGGCCCCGTGCGCGATTCCGAAAAAACCGGCTCCGCCCGCTTCTCCAGCCAGCGGGCGATCCGCGCCGGATCGACCGCGTCGAGGGTCGGCGGGTTCCAGCGCGGGCTCTTGTCCTTGTCGATCACCGCGGCGCGGATGCCTTCGCGGAAATCGCCCTCCGCCAGCAGCGCCAGCGAGGCGTGGAACTCGCGCTCCAGGCAGGCTTCCAGGTTCGGCGCGCCGCGACCGAGCCGCAGGAGGCACAGCGTCAGGACGAGGCTCGACGGCGCCTTGGTCAGGAGCGTCGCCCGGGTCGCGGCGGCGAAGTCCGAGCCGTCCGCCGCCAGGGCCGACAGGATCTCGTCCACCATGTCGAAGGCGAAGCAGCGGTCGATCACCGCCCGGTGCGCGGCGAGCGGTGCCGGCTCCGGATCACGGGCGAGCCGTGCGATCGTGTCCCGCACGCCCGCCTGCCCGGCATCCGGGTCGAGCGCCACGAGGGCGTCGATCAGGTCAGGCAGACCCGCGGAGGGCACCAGGGCGTCGGCCAGCCGGCAGAAGATCGCGTCGGCGGCGCCGACCGGCTCGCCGGTCAGGCCGAGATAGGTGCCGAGTTCCCCGGGCGCGCGCGGCAGCAGCCACGTTCCGCCGACATCCGGCAGGTAGCCGATGCCGGTCTCCGGCATGGCGACGCGGGAACGCTCGGTGACGATCCGGTGCGCGGCGTGGCCCGCGAGCCCGACACCCCCGCCCATGGTGATGCCGTCCATGACCGCCACGAAGGGCTTCTCGTAGGCCGCGATGCGCGCATCGAGCCTGTACTCGTCCCGCCAGAAGGTCTCGGCGAAGGCGGTGTCGGGGCTGTCGTAGAGGGAGCGCAGGTCGCCGCCGGCGCACAGGCCGCGCTCGCCCTCCCCGGTGAGCAGCACCGCGGCGATGCCCGGATCGGCCGAGAACCGGTCGAGCGCCCGGTCGATCTCGCCGACCATGCCGTGGGTCAGGGCATTGAGGGCCTTCGGCCGGTTGAGTCGCAGCCGGCCCAGCGCGCCGACCCGCTCGACGATCACGTCGCTCATCGGCGCCCCCCGGTCAGCCCGCGGGCGATGATCAGCCGCATGATCTCGTTGGTCCCCTCGAGGATCTGGTGCACGCGCAGGTCGCGGACGATCTTCTCTACGCCGTACTCGGCAAGGTAGCCGTAGCCGCCGTGAAGCTGGAGCGCCTGGTTGGCGACCTCGAAGGCCGCGTCGGTGACGTGGCGCTTGGCCATCGCGCAGAGCTGGGTCGCGGCCGGGTCCTTGGCGTCGAGCGCGGCGGCCGCGTGCCGCAGGAAGGTGCGCGACACCTCCAGGCTCGTCGCCATGTCGGCGAGGCGGAACTGCAGCGCCTGGAAGTCGGTGAGCCTCGCCCCGAAGGCGCGGCGGTCGCCCATGTAGGCGAGCGCCTTGTCGAGGGCCGCCTGCGCGCCGCCGAGCGAGCATGCCGCGATGTTGAGCCGCCCCCCGTCGAGGCCGCTCATGGCGATCTTGAAGCCCTGGCCCTCGGCGCCGAGGCGGTTGCCCACCGGCACACGGCAGCCGTCGAAGCGCACCGCGCGGGTCGGCTGGGCGTTCCAGCCCATCTTGCGCTCGTCGGCCCCGAAGGACAGGCCGGGCGTGCCCTTCTCGACCACGATCGCGGAGATCCCCGCCGGCCCGGCCTCGCCGGTGCGGACCATGCAGACGTAGAGGTCGCTGGCGCCGGCGCCCGAGATGAACTGCTTCTCGCCGGTGAGCACGTAATGGTCGCCGTCCCGCTCGGCGCGGGTGCGGAGCGCCGCGGCGTCGGAGCCCGAGCCCGGCTCGGTGAGGCAGTAGCTGGCGATCCGCTCCATGCCCATGAGCGACGGCAGCCAGCGGCGGCGCTGATCGTCGCCGCCGTAGGCGTCGATCATCCAGGCGCACATGTTGTGGATCGACAGGAACGCCGCCACGGTCGGGCAGCCGGTGCTGAGCGCCTCGAAGATCAGCGTCGCGTCGAGGCGCGACAGGCCGGAACCGCCGACATCCTCGCGGACGTAGATGCCCGCCATGCCGAGGGCGGCCGCTTCCCGCAGGGTCTCGACCGGGAAGGTCTTGTCGCGGTCCCAGTCGAGGGCGTGCGGCGCGATGTGCTCGGCCGCGAAGCCGAGGGCCATCTCGCGGATCGCGGTCCGGTCCTCGTCGAGCCCGAAACTCATGGGCACTCCCTCATGTTCGTCAGCCACCGCGCGAGGTACGCACATCGGCCGCCCCAAGGCGGGCCGTACCTTCTCCCCGCGCGGGAGAGGGGGACCCGGGCCCCACCTCGAGCCGTCGCGCTCTACCGCATCGTCGGGATGGAGAACTCCGCCCCGCTCTTGATGCCGCTCGGCCAGCGCTGCGTCACGGTCTTGGTCTTGGTGTAGAAGCGGATCGAGTCCGGCCCGTGCTGGTTCAGGTCGCCGAAGCCCGAACGCTTCCAGCCGCCGAAGGTGTGGTAGGCGATCGGGACCGGGATCGGCACGTTCACGCCGACCATGCCGACGTTGACCCGCGCGGTGAAGTCGCGGGCCGCGTCGCCGTCCTGGGTGAAGATCGCGACGCCGTTGCCGTACTGGTGGGTCGAGGGCAGCGCCAGCGCCTCCTCGTAATCCCTGGCCCGAACCACCGAGAGCACGGGGCCGAAGATCTCCTCCTTGTAGATCGTCATGTCGGGCGTCACGCGGTCGAACAGCGAGCCGCCCATGTAGAAGCCGTTCTCGTAGCCCTGGAGCTTGAAGCCGCGGCCGTCGACGGCGAGCTGCGCGCCCTCGGCGACGCCTTTGTCGATGTAGCTCGCGACCTTCTGCACGGCCTCAGCCGTGACGAGCGGGCCGTAATCGGCCGAGCCGTCATGGGACGGGCCGATCTTGAGCGACTCGACCCGCGGGATCAGCTTCTCCATCAGGCGGTCGGCGGTCTGCTCGCCCACCGGCACCGCCACCGAGATGGCCATGCAGCGCTCGCCGGCCGAGCCGTAGCCGGCGCCGATCAGCGCGTCGACCGCCTGGCCCATGTCGGCGTCCGGCATGATGATCATGTGGTTCTTGGCGCCGCCGAAGCACTGGGCGCGCTTGCCCGTCTCGGCGGCGCGCACGTAGATGTACTCGGCGATGTGCGAGGAGCCGACGAAGCCCACCGCCTTGATGTCCTCGTCGTCGAGGATCGCGTCGACCGCCTCCTTGTCGCCGTTGACGACGTTGAGGATGCCCGGCGGCAGGCCCGCCTCCAGGAAGATCTCGGCGATGCGGATCGGCACGCTCGGGTCGCGCTCGGACGGCTTCAGGATGAAGGCGTTGCCGCAGGCGATGGCCGGGGCGCATTTCCACAGCGGGATCATGGCCGGGAAGTTGAACGGCGTGATGCCGGCGACGACGCCCAGCGGCTGGCGCAGGGAGTAGACGTCGATCCCGGGACCCGCCCCTTCCGTGTACTCGCCCTTGAGCAGGTGCGGGATGCCGCAGGCGAACTCCACGACCTCGACGCCGCGCTGGATGTCGCCCTTGGCGTCCGGCACGGTCTTGCCGTGCTCGGAGGCCAGCAACTCGGCCAGCGAATCGTTCTCGCCGCGGATGAGCTCGAGGAAGCGCATCATGACGCGGGCGCGCTTCTGCGGATTGGTCGCCGCCCAGGCCGGCTGGGCCGCTGCGGCGTTCTCGACCGCGGCGCGCATCTCGGCCTTGCTGGCGAGCGCGACCTTGGCCTGCACCTCGCCGGTCGAGGGGTGGAACACGTCGGCGAACCGCCCGCTCTCGCCGCCGACGTTCCGGCCGCCGATGTAATGCCCGATCGTGCGCATGCGCGCCTCCCTGTGATGTGGCGTTCGATTTTGGCGCACCCTATCAGGATCGCTTGAGCGATAAAGCCGGATGCGCTTACAGCCGTCGTGCATCGATGCACAGCGAGGGTGCGATCATGGCCAGGACGGGGCCCAACTGGGACGACCTCCGCTTCTTCCTCGCCGTGGCGCGGACCGGAACGCTGAGTGCCGCCGGGACCCGTACCGGCACCGAGCACACCACGGTCGGGCGCCGGATCCGCGCCCTGGAGGAAGGGCTCGGCGCCCGGCTGTTCCACCGCAGCAACCTCGGCTACGCGCTCACCGAGGACGGCGCGAACCTGCTCGGCGTCGCCGAGGCCATGGAGAGCGCGTTCCTGTCGGCGAGCGCCGCCACGGAGGCCGCCCAGGCGGTCTCCGGCACGGTGCGGATCGGCGCGCCGGACGGGTTCGGCAGCGTGTTCCTGGCCCCCCGGATGCACCGGCTCACCGCGCGCCATCCGGGGCTAGAGGTGGAGATCATGGCGACCGCCCGGATCTTCAGCCTGTCGAAGCGCGAGGCCGACATCGTCATCAGCCTGTCCGGCCCGCAGCAGGCGCGGGTGGTGGCGCGCCGGCTGACCGATTACCGGCTGCTCGTCTACGCGGCCGAATCCTACCTCGCCGGGACCGGACCGATCGCGGAGGTCGGAGATCTCTCGGGGCATCCCTTCGTCGGCTACATCGAGGACATGCTGTTCACGCGCGAGCTGAACTATCTCGGCGCCCTGGGCCCGCCGGTCTCGGCGCGTCTGCGCTCCACGAACCTCCTGGCCCAGGTCCACGCGACGCTCGGCGGCGCAGGCCTCTGCGTGCTGCCGGCCTTCATCGCGGCGGCCCATCCGGGGCTCGTGCCGGTGCTGCCCGGGGCGGTGTCTCTGACCCGCTCGTTCCACATGCACATCCACGAGGATCACCGGAAGGCCGCCCATATCCGCGCCGTGGCGGGCTTCATCGCGGGCGAGGTGGAGGCCGCCGCCGCGCTCTTCGCCGGGCCGGCAGTGTAAGCACCGGCAGTTTCGCCCGGCGGGCGCAGGTCCTAAGATCGTCGTTCCGGCGCACCAGCAGAGGCGCCGGGTGGGAGAAGCAAGAGTATGGTCGCCTCGATCGCCCTGCCCCGGCTGATGCGCGTCGGCGCCGGCGCCTCGCGGCTCCTGCCGGAGGTGCTCGGCCAGCTGGGCCTGTCGCGGCCCTTCGTAGTCACCGATCCCTATCTCGCCGGCAGCGGCCGCACCGACACGCTGCTCGAGCGCCTCACCAAGGCGGGCGCGAAGGCCACAATCTTCTCCGAGACCGTGCCGGACCCGACCGTGGCGTCCGTGGAGGCGGCGCTGGCGGCCCTCCAGGCGGGCGATTTCGACTGCGTGGTCGGCTTCGGCGGCGGCAGCCCCATGGACACCGCCAAGGCGGTGGCGGTGCTCGCCCGCCACGGCGGCCACATGCGCGACTACAAGGCGCCGCGCCAGCAGGACGAGCCCGGCCTGCCGATCGTGGCGATCCCGACCACCGCCGGCACCGGCTCGGAGGCGACCCGCTTCACCATCGTGACCGACGAGGCCTCGGACGAGAAGATGCTCTGCATCGGCCTCGCCTACCTGCCGGTGGCGGCCCTGGTCGATTACGAGCTGACGCTCACCAAGCCCAAGCGGCTCACCGCCGACACCGGCATCGACGCCCTGACCCACGCGATCGAGGCCTACGTCTCGCGCAAGTCGAACCTGTTCTCGGACGGGCTGGCGCTTCAGGCGATGCGGTTGATCGCCCCGAACCTGCGCCGGGTCTGGACCGATCCGGGCGATCGGGCGGCCCGCGAGGCGATGATGCTCGGCGCGACCCAGGCCGGCATCGCCTTCTCGAACGCCTCCGTGGCGCTCGTCCACGGCATGAGCCGGCCGATCGGCGCGCATTTCCACGTCGCGCACGGGCTCTCGAACGCGATGCTGCTGCCGGCGGTCACGGCCTTCTCGGCCCCGGCCGCGATCGACCGCTACGCCGCCTGCGCCCGCGCCATGAAGATCGCCGGCCCGGACACCGACGACCGCTCGGCGGTGTCGGCCCTGGTGACCGAGCTCGAGGCGCTGAACGACGACCTCGACGTGCCGGGGCCGCAGGAATACGGCATCGACCCGGCCCGCTGGGAGGCGCTGCTCCCCACCATGGCGGCCCAGGCGCTGGCTTCCGGCTCCCCCGCCAACAACCCGGTGGAGCCCAGCGCCGACGAGATCGTGGCCCTGTACCGGCGCGTCTGGGCGGGGTGATACCCTCTCGGAGTAGAGCACATCCTGAGACGGGACATTCGACCCGCCGCCGTCTTTGCGAGCGGAGCGAAGCAATCCAGGGACGCGCCGCCCCGGGTCGCTGCGCTGCGCTCGCGATGACGGGGTGAGACCTACTTCGCCGCCGTCAGCGGGCAGCCGCTCTCAGCCGGAGAGGCGAAGGCCTCCTTGCCGGGGATCGTCGAGATCAGCTTGTAGAGGTCCCACGGACCCTTCGACTCGGCCGGCTTCTTGACCTCGAACAGGTACATGTCGTGGACCATGCGGCCGTTCGGCTGCACGATCCCGCCATGGGCGAAGACGTCGTCCACCGGCAGCTCCTTGAGCTTGGCGTTGACCGCGTCGGTCTCGTCGGTGCCGGCCGCCTTGACGGCCTTCAGGTAGGACAGGACCGCCGAGTAGGTGCCGGCCTGGATCATGTTGGGCATCCGGCCGGTGCGCTTCATGTAGCGCTGGCCGAAGGCGCGGGTCTCGTCGTTGGCGTCCCAGTACCAGCCCTCGGTGAGCGTCAGGCCCTGGGCGACCTTGAGGCCGAGCCCGTGCACCTCCGAGAGGGTGAACAGCAGCGCCGCGAGCTTCTGGCCGCCCTCGACGATGCCGTACTCGGCCGCCTGCTTGATCGCGTTCGAGGTGTCGAGGCCGGCATTGGCGAGCCCGATTACCTTGGCCTTCGAGCCCTGCGCCTGGAGCAGGAACGACGAGAAGTCCTGGTTCGAGAGCGGGTGCCGGACGCTGCCCAGCACCTTGCCGCCGTTGGCGAGCACGACCTTGCTGGTGTCGGCCTCCAGCGCCGAGCCGAAGGCGTAGTCGGCGGTGAGGAAGAACCACGTGTTGCCGCCCGCCCGGGTCAGCGCGCCGCCGGTGCCCACCGCCAGCGCCCGCGTGTCGAACGCCCAATGGTAGCCGTAGGGCGAGCATGCCTTGCCGGTGAGGTCGCTGGTCGCGGCCCCGGTGGTGATGGTGATCTTCTTCTTCTCCTTGGACAGGCCCTGGACCGCCAGCGCCACCGAGGAGGTGGTCAGCTCCATGATCGCGTCGACATTGTCGCGGTCGTACCATTGCCGGGCGATCGCCGAGGCGATGTCGGGCTTGTTCTGGTGGTCGGCCGTGAGGATCTCGATCGGCACGCTGCCGATCTTGCCGCCCATGTCCTCCACCGCCATCCGGGCGGCCTCGACCGAGCCCTGACCGCCGTACTCGGCGTAGAGGCCGGACTGGTCGTTGAGGACGCCGATCCGTATCGCGTTGTCCGAGAAGCTTCCCTGCGCGGCCGCCGGAGCGGACCCGAGCACGGTCCCCGCGAGAGCGGCCGCCATCACCGCGCCGCCGATTGTTCTGATCATGTCTCCCCCCGGTTCGCCCGAGTGCCCGCTTCTGAGGCGGTTCCGGCGGCACGATAGGGGACGACCCGGCGCCGCGCCACGGCCGAGGTCGGGCGGGAGCTGAAGGATTCCGCGGATTGTGACGCGGTTCCGATCGACCCGTTTCCGGACCGGCGACAACGGCAGAGGT
Source organism: Methylobacterium sp. Leaf361 (assembly GCF_001424445.1). Lineage (NCBI taxonomy): Bacteria > Pseudomonadati > Pseudomonadota > Alphaproteobacteria > Hyphomicrobiales > Methylobacteriaceae > Methylobacterium > Methylobacterium sp. Leaf361. The sequence goes on from NZ_LMPY01000013.1 coordinate 21,213, forward strand.
TATAATACCTTAACCATAATTACACGAATCCCCGCGCAGGTTCCGGTCATGGACGGCAATCCGGCCGTCTCCGGCGCGTGGCGATGCGATGAACCCAGCCCGTTTCGCCGTCCTCGGAATCGCCCTCGCGGCGGGCACCGGGGCGGCCTTCCTGATGAGCGGCGGCGATCCGCCACCGCCGCCACCACCGCCGACGGCCGAGGCGCCACCGCAGCCGACGACCGACGTGCTCGTGGCCGCCATCGACATGCCCATGGGCCAGGTGCTCCGGGCCGCGGACCTGCGCTGGCAGCCCTGGCCGGACGGCGCCGTGGCCAACGGCTACATGACCCGCAAGATCAACCCCAAGGCCCTCGAGGAGACCGTCGGTGCGTCCGTGCGCTCGGGCTTCCTGACGGGCGAGCCGATCCGCGCGCAGAAGCTGGTGCGTCCGGAGAGCGGGTTCATGGCGGCGATCCTGCCGCCCGGCATGCGCGCGGTCGCCATCGTCACCGACAGCCGCGGAACCAACTCGGCCGGCGGCTTCATCCTGCCGAACGACCGCGTCGACGTGATCCGCACCTTCCGCGACGAGTCCAATTCGCGGGCCAACAACAGCGACGTGCAGCTCTCCCAGACGATCCTCACCGACATCCGCGTCCTGGCGATCGGTCAGCTGGTCCAGGAGAAGAACGGCACCAACGTCGTCACCGGCGAGACCGCGACGCTGGCCGTGACGCCCGCGCAGGCCGAGACCCTGGCGCTCGCCCAGAAGGTCGGCGCCCTGACCCTCTCCCTGCGCAGCCTCGCCGATGCCGGGCTGCCGCCGGAAGCCGTGCCGCTGGCCGACGCGTCCGCCGCGCAGATGCCCGAACCCGCCCTGACCGTGGTGCGCTTCGGCGTCGCGCGGCAGCAGACGCCGTGACCGCCATGACCGCTTCGCTGTCCCTCACGCGCCCGACGCGGCGCCCCGACCGCGGCCCGCGCCGTTGCTCGGCCGGCGCCCTCGCGCTGCTCGTCGCCCTGACCGGGCCGGCCTCTTCCCAGGACCGCCAGACCTTCGGCCCGGCGCCGATCCTCACGGTCGGAGCCGCGGAAGCGAGCTCGACCCGGCGGGTCGAGCTGACCGCGGGCCGGTCCGTCATCGTCGACCTGCCGCGGGACGCCAAGGAGGTGTTCGTGGCCAACCCCGCGGTGGCCAACGCCGTGGTCCGCTCGACCCGCAAGGTCTTCGTGATCGGCATGGCGGACGGCGCGACCTCGATCTTCATCATGGATGCCGAGGGCCGCCAGATCGCCGCCCTCGACGTGACGGTGGCGCGGGACCTGAACCTCGGGACCCTGCGCGAGCTACTCAACCAGAGCATCCCGGGCGGACGCTTCGACGTGCGCTCCTCGGGCGCCTCGGTGCTCCTGTCGGGGGCGGTCAACTCCTCGGCGGACGCGCAGCAGGCGATCGACATCGCCAACGCCTTCGTGGGCCTGGGCGGTGCCGGGGCCGCGGGAGCGGCGGGCGCGGCCAGCGGCGGCGTCGCCGCCGGCTCGCGGGGCGCGGTGATCAACAACCTCACGATCCGCAACAAGGACCAGGTGATGCTCCGCGTCACCGTGGTGGAGGTGTCCCGCAACGTCCTGAAGCAGTTCGGGATCAACATGGCCGGCAACTGGTCGGCTCTGAACCCGGTCGGAAACCTGGGGCAGACGCTCGTGAACGGCGGCACCTCTGCGGCCACGCTGGTGCCGGCGAACATCCCGAACGTGATCACCAACAGCCTGCCCTTCCCGGTGAACCCAGGGCTCGCCACCGGAAACCAGATCCAGGCCTCCGTCCAGGCGGGCGGCTTCTCGCTCCAGGCGACCCTGAAAGCGTTCGAGCAGGCCGGCGTCTCGCGCATCCTGGCCGAGCCGACACTCACCGCCATCTCGGGCGAGGCCGCCAAGTTCCTGGCCGGCGGCGAGTTCCCGGTCCCGTCCTCGGCCACCTGCGCGGTCGGCGGCGTCTGCTCGCCCGGCATCACCTACAAGCCCTACGGCGTCGCCCTGTCGTTCACCCCGACGGTGCTGGCCGACAACCGGATCTCGATCCGCGTCGCCACGGACGTGACCGAGATCGATCCGACGCAGAACTTCAGCTACGTCGTCGGCAACAATTCGGTCTCGGTGCCGGGCACCCGGGTGCGCCGCTCCGAGACCACCGTCGAGTTGCCCTCCGGCGGCGTGATGATGACCGCCGGCCTGATCCAGCAGGTCAACAGGCAGGCGATCGCCGGCCTGCCCGGCCTGATCAATCTCCCGATTCTCGGCGCGCTGTTCCGCTCCCGCGACTACCAGCGGATGGAGACCGAGCTGATGATCATGTGCACGCCCTACATCGCCCGGCCGATGGAGGCGAAGCAGGTCAGCCGGCCCGACGACAACTTCGTCGACGCCAGCGACGGCCAGACCGTGCTGCTCGGCCAGATCAACCGCATCTACGGCAAGGTCGCCCCGCCCGGCGCGGCCGCCGCGGCGCCGCTCGGCCGCACCTACCGCGGCCGCGTCGGCTTCATCGTCGAGTAGCGCCCCGCCGCGCCTCCCAGGATCGGACCCATGACCGGACCCATGACCGGACCCACGACCGGACGTCACCCGCCCGCCCTGCCGCGCCGCGCCGCGAGCGTGCTCGCCGCCTGCGCTCTCTCCGCCCTCGCGGCGGCCTGCAAGACCGATCCCGTCACGACTGGCGGCATCGACGTCACGGATTACCGCGCGCGCCACCCGATCGTGCTGACCGACGGCCCCCGCAGCCTCGACGTGTTCCCGACCGGCACGGGCCATCTGGACCCGCGCCAGGCGACCGATGTCGACGCCTTCATGCTGGAGTACCGGCGCTACGGCCGCGGAACCCTACTGATGCAGGTACCCCAGGGCGTCCCGCCCGACCAGGTCGCCGCCGTGCAGCGGACGGCCTCGGTTCTCGGCCGGCTCGGCACGCAGAACGGCGTCAACGCCCGCGAGATCGCCGTCAGCGGCTACGCGGTGGCGGCGCCGACCCTCGCCGCGCCGATCCGGCTGAGCTTCCAGCGCATGCAGGCCAAGGTGGCCGACGCCTGCGGCCTCTGGCCTCAGGACCTCGGGGCCGGCAATTTCGCGACCGACTACAACAACCGGCCGAGCTGGAACCTGGGCTGCGCCATGCAGTCCAACGTCGCCGCGCAGGTTGCCGACCCGGTCGACCTCGTGCGCGGCCGGCCCGAGGGCCGCATCGACACGGTCAAGCGGGTCCGGGACATTGGCCAGTTGCGGGACGGCAAGGATCCGTCAACCACATGGCGGCAAGATGGTCAGACCGCCGTGAAGGCCCAGGTCACGAACTGAGACAGCCGGCGCCGGGGATGGGCAGCCCCGCCGCCGATCGCAACGCCGCACCCCGCACGCGAACCCGAAAGCGCCGTCATGGCAGAGCTGTCCGAGACAACCGAGCGCACGATCGCCCCGGTGCCCCGGATCACCATCCAGGCCTTCTGCGAGACCGGCGAGACCGCGGCGATGATCGAGGGCGCGGCCCTCGACCGGCGCATGCAGAAGGCGCAGGTCAAGGTCCGGATGGGCGGCGGGGCCGCGGCGATCGAGGCGTACCGGCACGCGCCGACGCCCAACGTCATCGTCCTCGAGATCCAGGGCGCGCGCTCGCGGCCGATCGAGTGCCTCGACGCCCTGGCCGAGGTCTGCGACGAGGGGACCCGCGTCTTGGTGATCGGTCACGTCAACGACGTGATGCTTTACCGCCAGCTGATCCAGCGCGGGGTGTCCGATTACCTGATGGCGCCGGTCGAGCCCCTGACGCTCATCGCGGCGATCTCCGACCTGTTCACGGCCCCGGGCGTCAAGCCGGTGGGCCGGACCGTGGCGGTCTACGGCGTCAAGGGCGGCATCGGCGCCTCGACCGTGGCGCATAATTTCGCGTGGTCGGTGGCCCGGGGCCAGGGCGTCCAGACGGTGATCGCCGATCTCGACATCGCCTTCGGCACCGCCTCGCTCAACTTCAACCAGGACCCGCCCCAGGGCATCGCCGAGGCGGTGTTCGCCCCCGAGCGGCTGGACTCCGCCCTGGTCGAGCGGCTGCTGTCCAAGTGCAGCGACAACCTGAGCCTGCTCTCGGCCCCGGCGAGCCTCGACCGGACCATCGACCTGTCCGAGCCGGCCTTCGACACCCTGATCGAGCACATGCGGGCGAGCGTCCCGTGCGTGGTCCTCGACATCCCCCACCAGTGGAACGCGTGGACGAAGCGCGTCCTGACGGCGGCCGACGAGATCCTGATCGTGACCGGGCCCGACCTCGCCTGCCTGCGCAACGCCAAGAACCTCCTCGGCGCGCTGAAGCACGGTCGCCCGAACGACCAGCCGCCCCGCATCGTGCTGAACGGCGTCGGCGTGCCCAAGCGCCCCGAGATCGGCACCGCCGAGTTCGCCAAGGCCCTGGAGGCGCCGGTGGCCCTGACGATCCCGTTCGAGCCGACCCTGTTCGGCACGGCCGCCAACAACGGCCAGATGATCGCCGAGATCCAGGCGGGCTCGAAGGTGGCGGAGCTGTTCAACGACCTGGCGGCCATGACCCTCGGACGTCCCGAGAGCCGGCGGGGCCGTCCGAGCCTGCTGGAGCCGCTGCTCGCCAAGCTTTCCGGCCGCAAGGCATCCTGATGCGGACGCGATCCCTCACCCGGCCGGTGCCGCGGGTCAGCGTCGGGGCTCTGACCCATGTTCGGTAGGCGACAGTCCGGCGGCGCGTCGGCGCCGCCCCCGCCGATGCCGCAGATGCGGACCCCGGCCCCGGCCACGCCGGTGCTGCGCGACGCGCCGTCGCCCGCGCCGGCCCAGCGCCCGGCGCCGGCGGCCCCGGTCGTCGTCGAGACCGCGCGCTCGGAGGATTACTACCGCACCAAGAGCCTGATCTTCGGCGCCCTGATCGAGGCGATCGACCTGACGCAGCTCTCGCGCCTCGACGCCGAAACCGCGCGCGAGGAGATCCGCGACATCGTCACGGAGATCATCGGGCTCAAGAACATCGTCCTGTCGATCTCCGAGCAGGAGGAACTGCTCGACGACATCTGCAACGACGTGCTGGGCTACGGCCCGCTGGAGCCGCTGCTCGCCCGCGACGACATCGCCGACATCATGGTCAACGGCGCCCACCGGACCTTCATCGAGGTCAACGGCAAGATCCAGCTGACCAGCGTGCGGTTCCGCGACAACCAGCAGCTGATGAACATCTGCCAGCGCATCGTCAGCCAGGTCGGCCGGCGCGTCGACGACGCCTCGCCGATCTGCGACGCGCGCCTGCCGGACGGGTCCCGCGTCAACGTCATCGCGCCGCCGCTCGCCATCGACGGCCCGGCGCTCACGATCCGCAAGTTCAAGAAGGACAAGCTCACCCTGGAGCAGCTCGTGCGCTTCGGGGCGATCTCGCCCGAGGGCGCCGAGGTCCTCAAGATCATCGGCCAGTCGCGCTGCAACGTGGTCATCTCGGGCGGCACGGGCTCGGGCAAGACCACGCTGCTCAACTGCCTCACCGCCTTCATCGAGCACGACGAGCGGGTCATCACCTGCGAGGACGCGGCCGAGCTGCAGCTCCAGCAGCCGCACGTCGTGCGCCTGGAGACACGGCCGCCCAACATGGAGGGCCAGGGCCAGGTCACCATGCGCGACCTCGTGAAGAACTGCCTGCGCATGCGCCCGGAACGGATCATCGTCGGCGAGGTGCGCGGACCGGAGGCCTTCGATCTGCTCCAGGCGATGAACACCGGCCACGACGGCTCGATGGGCACGCTCCACGCCAACAGCCCGCGCGAGTGCCTGTCGCGTATCGAATCGATGATCTCGATGGGCGGCTTCACCCTGCCGTCGCGGACCCTGCGCGAGATGATCTGCGGCTCGATCGACGTCGTGATCCAGGCGATGCGTCTGCGCGACGGCTCCCGGCGCATCACCCACATCACCGAGGTGCTCGGCATGGAGGGCGACGTCATCACCACCCAGGACGTGTTCCTCTACGACATCGTCGGCGAGGACGCGAACGGCAAGCTGATCGGGCGTCACCGCTCCACCGGCGTCGGCCGGCCGAAATTCTGGGAGCGCGCCCGCTACTACGGCCTCGAACAGCGGCTCGGCGAGGCGCTCGACGCCGCCGAGGTCGTCGACCGGAACTGAGCCGATGGCGGACGCCTCCAACCTGCCGATCGCCGCCGGCCTCGCCGGCATCGCGGTGGCCGCCATCGCCTACGTGGCGGTCCTGCCCCTGCTCGGCGGCGAGCGCCGGGCCACCAAGCGCCTGAAGACGATCAGCGTCTCCGCCTCGGGGGCGGCGACCCGGGGCGTCGCCGTCAACCGGCGCGAGCAGGTCGCCAAGACGCTGAGCGAGATCGAGGCGAAGGCCAAGGGCGCCTCGAAGGCCAGCGTGGAATTGAAGCTCGCCCGCGCCGGCCTCGGCTGGACGAAGCAGACCTTCTACGGGGTCTCGGCCCTGAGCGGGGTCGTCTTCGGGCTCCTGCTCTTCGTCATCACCGACAACGCCCTGGCGGCGCTCGGCGCCGCCTTCGCGGGCGGCTTCGGCCTGCCGGCCTACCTGCTGCGCCATCTGCGGCTCAAGCGCATCGCGAAGTTCAACAAGGAGCTGCCCAACGCCGTCGACGTGGTGGTCCGCGGCATCCGCACCGGCATCCCGGTGGGCGACTGCTTCCGCATGGTCTCGCGCGAGGCCGAGGAGCCGGTGCGCAGCGAGTTCCGGACCGTGGTGGAGACGCAGGCGATGGGCCTGTCCCTCGGCGAGGCCTGCACGCGGCTGTTCGAGCGCGTGCCCACCGCCGAGGTGAACTTCTTCGCCATCGTGATCAACATCCAGCAGCAGTCGGGCGGTAACCTCTCCGAGGCGCTGAACAACCTCTCCACGGTGCTGCGCGACCGCGCCAAGATGCGCGGCAAGGTCCAGGCGATGAGCATGGAGGCCAAGGCCTCGGCCTCGATCATCGCCTGCCTGCCCTTCGCGGTGGCGGGCATCACCGCGCTCACCAGCCCCGACTACATCTCGCTGCTCTGGACCACCGACACGGGCAAGATCGCCCTGGTCGGCGCGGCGATCTGGATGTCCATCGGCATCTTCACCATCAAGAAGATGATCGCCTTCGAGTTCTAGGCGCGGTGCGCCGTCTGCCGGATCCCGCCCGATGATCGACGCCATCGCCGAGAAGCTGTTCGATCCCCGCTTCATGGGCACGCTGCTGACCGCCGTCGCGGCGGCCGCGACCGCCTACGCGGTGGCGCAGCCCTTCCTGGAGACCGACCGCCTCGGCAAGCGGATGAAGCTCGTCAGCGACGAGCGCGAGCAGATCCGGCGGCGCGAGCGGCTGAGCGCGGAGCGGACCGGAAGCCGGGCGACGCTGCGCACGGAGCCGAAGGCCTACATGAAGTCGGTCGTCGAGAAGTACCAGCTGCGCCGCTGGCTCGGCACGGACACGGCCAAGCGCAAGCTGATGCAGGCAGGCTACCGCGGCCAGGGGGCGGAGACCGCTTTCCTGTTCTTCCGCCTCGTCGTGCCGGTCGCGGCGGTGATCGCGGCCCTGTTCTACCTGTTCGTGCTGGAGGTGCTCGACGCCTCGTACCTCATGCGGTTCGGGCTCGTGATCGGCGCGGCCTACATGGGCATCAAGGCGCCCGAGCTGTTCCTGGTGAACACCGCCAAGAAGCGCCAGACCGAGATCCGCAAGGCGTGGCCGGACGCCCTCGACCTCACGCTGATCTGCGTCGAATCGGGCATGGCGATCGAGAACGCGTTCCGGAAGGTGAGCACCGAGATCGCCACGTCCTCCGTCGTGCTGGCCGAGGAGCTCGCGCTGATGACCGCCGAGATGTCGTTCCTGCCCGACCGGCGTCAGGCCTACGAGAACCTCGTGATGCGCACCGGCCTCGAGCCGGTGAAGTCCGTGGCGACGGCGCTGATCCAGGCCGAGCGCTACGGCACGCCGGTCGGTCAGGCGCTGCGGGTGCTGAGCCAGGAGAGCCGCGACATGCGCATGAACGAGGCAGAGAAGAAGGCGGCCGGTCTGCCGCCGAAGCTCACCGTGCCGATGATCCTGTTCTTCCTGCCCGTGCTGTTCGTCGTCATCATCACGCCGGCGGTCATCCAGATCATGCGGACGCAGTGACGGCCGGGATGGCGCAAGGAGAGGCTCAGCGGATGCGGCCGGGGCGGGTCGGCTCGAACACGATGCGGCGGTGGTAGGCGCACCAGCTCTTGCCGTCGGACACGGGGGCGCCGCAGCAGACGGCGCGGTCGTTCGGCTCGCCGATGATGTACTTGCACACGAAGGCGCCGGACTGCGCGAAGGGCACGCGCAGGTCGGCCGACGGCTCCTCGACGGTCTCGGCGTCGCCGATCTGGGACATGCGGACGAGTTGATTCATGGTGTCGATCGGCTCAATAAGCATCCTGCACGGTGGGTCGGGTACCCGGGCAGACAGGGAAGGTTTGAACGCATCTCGTTCAGGCGACGTCCCCGTATCGCGTCCGCGAGCGGAACGTCCGGGGCGGCCAACACGATGCCGGCCGGACGGCCGACGCGATTGGCGTCATCATGGTGTCGTAACTGGGGTTACGGCTCTTTAAAACAAGACCAGCCTGCGCTGGATGCATCGGACCACGGTGCGGGATGCGTAGCTCATCCGATCCGGCGCGCGCTCGATTGGCATTGGCGCGGCTGACGAATCCGCCCGAACGCCGCCGTCCCGCGATGGCCCGGGCGTGCAACGCTGGGCGACCTGTGGTTCTGTGAGTCCGCAACGCGAACAGAGCCGGATCCGCCGACCATGGCCCAAGCGCCCCTCGTGTCACCCGAATGGCTGCACGACCGCCTCGCGGCCCCCGACATCGTCGTGCTCGACGCCTCCTGGTACCTGCCCGCAGCGGGCCGCGATCCCGAGGCCGAGTTCCGCACCGCCCACATACCCGGCGCCCGCCGCTTCGATCTCGACGCCATGAGCGACACCGAGTCGAACCTGCCGCACATGCTGCCACGGCCCGAGGTGTTCGCGGCGCGGATGCGCGCGCTCGGCGTCGGCGACGGCATGCAGATCGTCGTCTACGACGGGCAGGGGCTGTTCTCCGCCCCGCGGGTCTGGTGGATGCTCAAGGCCTTCGGCGTGCGCGACGCGCTGGTGCTGGACGGCGGCCTGCCGGCCTGGGTGGCGGCGGGCTACCCGACCGAGGAGGGCGACCCGCGCCAGCCCGAGCGGCGGCACTTCACCGCCCGCTTCGACCACGGCGCCGTGGCGGACGCGGACGACGTCGCCCGCGCCCTGGACAGCGGCTCGGCGCAGGTCGTCGACGCCCGCTCGGGCACGCGGTTCCGCGGCGAGGAGCCGGAGCCCCGCCCCGGCGTCCGGCCGGGGCACATGCCCGGCGCGCGCAACCTGCACTACGCGGCCCTCCAGCGCGACGGCCGGATGAAGAGCCCCGAGGAGCTGAAGGCGGTCTTCGCCGAGAACGGCGTCGATCCGGACCGGCCGATCGTGACCACCTGCGGCTCCGGCGTGACCGCTGCGATCATCGCGCTGGCGCTGGAGACCATGGGCCGCCCGGCGCGGGGGCTCTACGACGGCTCCTGGTCGGAATGGGGCGCCGACCCGGCCCGGGCCGTGGCGACGGGCGCGCCGTAGCGCGCGGCGATCGGACGCCGCGGAGGCGGGCGAGGTCGATGCCCGCCGCCCGCCGGCCCGTCGCAACTAGGCCGGCCGCACCGCGCGGCGCTTGTCGGCGGCGCTCCACTGCATCAGGCCGACCATCACCGCGATGGTGGCGACGTAGACCAGCCCCTGGAGGGCGGTCGGCCGGTCGGTGTAGCCGACCAGGGCGTGCAGGACGCGGCCCGGCCAGGAATTCTCGGCGATCACGCCGGAGCTGTTCCAGAGGGTGTATCCGAGAACTTCGACCACCCCGGCATTCGCCAGGAACTGCGCCGCCTGCGCGGCGAGGCCGGCCGCGAGGAAGATGATCAGGACGCTGGTCACCGAGAAGACGTAGCGGCTCGGAATCGAGGCGAGCCCGAGATAGGTCACCGCCGAGAGGAGCGCGCCGGCGCCGATGCCGGCGACCGCACCGAACTGGATGTCGGCGCCCGAGGTGCCCGAGGCCACGAGGCCGTAGAGGAACAGGACCAGCTCGGCCCCCTCGCGCAGGATCGCGGCGCCGATCACGATCGACAGGGCCGCCGCCTCCCGCTCGCCCGAGCGCACCGCCGCGCCGGCGGCGCGCAGTTCGCCCGCCAGCTCCTTGCCGTGCTTGCTCATCCAGGTGTTGTGCCAGATCAGCAGCAGCACCGCGACGATCAGGACCGCGGCGTTCAGGATGTCCTGCCCGCTGCCCTCGAACGCGTCCGAGATCTTCTCGGCGAACAGCGCCACCAGGGCGGCGCCCGCGAGGCCGCCGGCGATGCCGAGCAGGACCCAGCGCATCCGGCCCGGGATGCCGCGGGTGGCGGCCAGCACGATGGAGATGATGAGGCCCGCCTCGATGACTTCGCGGAAGGCGATGACGAAGGCGCCGATCATGGCGGTCTCCAGGGTTTGTGAGGTCGTGTGACGCGGCGCGCGCGGACCGCGCGCTACCAGATCCAGAACAGGAGCACCCAGTTGGCCACCGAGAGGGCGGCCGCGCCGGCGATGCAGGCCGAGGCCGCCACCCGGCGGAGGCCGCCGGCGGCGAGACCCGCCACCCGCCAGGCCAGCCAGACGCTCCACAGGCTGGCGCCGGCGAGCAGGCCCGCGCGGATCTCCGCCACGTAGGGGATCACGATGCCGTCGCCGCGCAGGAACGTCACGGTGAGCGCCGACAGGCCCAGGAACACGCCGCAGCCCGCGACCGGGATCAGGGTCTGGGTCAGGTGGTGGAAGCGCCGGAGCGACCAGCCGCCGAGGCTCAGGGTCGCGAGCGCCACGATCCCCGACAGGGCGAGCCCGAGGACGATCGTCGCGGCGCCGATGTAGGCCAGCAGCAGCCCGCCGTCGAGGAGCGTCATGACGTCGTTGCGGTCGGGGTAGTTCGTCAGCACGAACCAGGGCGCCGAGTGCTCCAGGGGCCACGTCGTCCCGCGCTCGATGAGCCACGTGGCCGCCCATTGCTTGGCATCGACGAACCAGGGGCTCGAGGACCACTGGAAGGCGCCGACCGCCAACGCCAGCATGCCGAACAGGATCAGCATGGTCTGGTCGAGGCTGGGCTCCGCGCCGGCCACGTGGACGATCTCGTGGTTGGGCGAGCGCAGGGCGAGGCGCACGGCGCCGCGGTGGCCGCTGCAGCGGCCGCACATGTGGCAGGCGCCCGCGCCGCGCATGGTCCTGACCGGCACGAGGGGCGCGCAGTTGAAGGACTCGGTGCCGCCGACGGGCTTGGGCGAGTCCGCCCAGGCGGCGCGGTCGACCTGGAAGCTCACCGGCGCGAGCTTCGACAGCACCGCGAAGACGCCGTTGACCGGGCAGAGGTAGCGGCACCAGACGCGCTTGTTGCGCCCGTACAGCAGCCCGACCACGATCGCCGCCAGGGTCGAGCCGCCGAGCACCGCGAGGACCGGCTTCGGGTAGCCGTACACGCTGGTCATCTGCCCGTAGACGGTGGTTCCGGCGAAGGCCACGAACGGCCAGCCCTGCCAAGTGATCCAGCGCGGCACGGCGTAGCCGCGGCTCCACCGGCTCGCGAACTCGCTGAGGGCCCCCTCCGGGCAGAGCACGCCGCACCAGGCCCGGCCGACCAGCACCATGCTGACCAGCACGAATGGCCACCAGATCCCCCAGAAGGCGAACTGCGCGGCGAGCGTCAGGTTGGTCCAGATGTGGGCGGCGTTGTCGGGCAGCGGCAGCAGGGCCGGCACGATCACCAGCACCGCGTAGACGGCGACGATCAGCCATTGCACGGACCGGATGATCCAGCCGTACCGGCGCAGCGCGTCGCCGAACCGGGCGAGCCGCGCGTCGACCGCGGAGCGGCGCGGCGTGACGTCGGCGAGGGCCAGGGAGCCGGGCGCTGTCGTGGACGCGCTCATTTGGCCACCAGGGTCGCCTTCGCTTCCGGGTGGAAATCGTCGAACACCTGGTAGGTGCCGGCATCGAGGGTGCGGAACACGATCGCCGAGGTCGAGCCCGCGGCCAGCGCCTTCTCGCGCCGCAGTTCCGTGCTCTCGAACTCCACCGGCGTCTGGCCAGTGTTCGAGATCTCCAGCTTGAACCGGGTGTTGGCCGGAACCTCGATCACCGTCGGGATGATCACGCCGTCGCGCATCTCCACCTTGATGACCGGCATGTCGTCGGCGCGCGCGGGCGCGGAGGCCGACGCGGCGGCGACCAGCAGCAGCGGGATGGCTCGGACGAGGGAGCGCGGCAGGCGGGACACGGTCAGCTCCGGCACTCTCAGTAGGCGCCCTTCTTACCGACGCCGGCGAAGGTGAAGTCCTGGGTGATCTCGAAGGGCTCGAACCACGGGCCGACGCCCGTCTCCTTGTCGACGTGGCGGCCGAAATGGCTGTCCTTGCCGGGCGGCGCGACGGTGACCTTCAGACGGTAGCGACCCGGGCCGAACAGCTTGACGTTGTCGCCGTAATGCGGCCCGTCGTTGGCGACCATCGGCATCAGCATGCCCGACACCGTCTGGTCGGTGGGCTTGTCGCCGTCGAGCTTGACCGCCTCGAAGCGGACGTCGAGCGCCGGCACCCAGTCCCCTTCCGCGAAGCCGTTGCGGTTGTCCTTGGCGGCGCGGATATCGGTCTCGAGGTGGATGTCCGACTTGGCGGCCTCGCGCATCATGCCGGGCGGATCCATCTCGATCGGCTGCAGATAGACGGCCGCGACCTCCAGGCCGTTGCGCGTCACGTGCGGACCGATCGGCACCTCCTTGGCGGCCGCGGCACCGGCGAACGCCAGGAGCGAGGCCGCGGCGAGGCCGCGGAGAACCGGGAGGATGTGCGAGGCGTGCATGCGACCGCACATAATCCAGGCCGCGGGAAGATCAAACCGGAATCGCACGAGAGTCAAATAATAACAATTCTAATCTGCCGGTCAGCCGAATCGACATTACGGTATTCGCATGTCGTTGCATCGAAAAAGGTCGATCACGGCGCACTTACACGAAGCTATTCGCGGTGCGATGCCCTCTGGATCTTGACGAATCCAACGCGGGCTGGATCGTCACGCCAGTGCCATGCGACGAACCGAGGATGCGAGGCGGCAAGGCCATGGATCGCACGATGGCCCGCGATCACGAGCGCGCGACCCGGCTTGCGCGGCCCCGTGACGCGTTTTAGCAAAAGCTATACTTTTCTGTGAGTCGGATGAGATCCCGTTCCGTGTCCCTGGTCCGCACCGCGGCGCTCGTCCTGGCCGTCCCTCTCCTGGCGCCCGCCGCCGCGCGGGCGGCCGACATCTCCCCGCCGCGCCCAGTCGAGGCGCCGTCCTACACCGACTGGTCGGGGGGCTATGTCGGCCTCGAGGGCAGTGCCGGCGGGTCCTACGGCGCATACAATTTCGGTCCGACGACGATCGGCGCCCGGCCGGTCCCGGCTTTCAAGAGCGGCGATTCCACCGGCCGCAGCGACCAGGGCAAGAACGCCACGACGGCGGTCGGCGGCCTGTTCGGCGGCTGGAACTGGCAGGCCGGGCCATGGGTCTACGGCGTCGAGGCGAGTCTCGATGCGGCGAATCTGAAGCGGCCCGTCCCCTCGACGATCGCGGGCTTCGGCTACGCGGACGTGGACCCGGCCTTCAACATCGTGCGCGCCAAGACGGATCTCTACGGCACCCTGCGCGCCCGGCTCGGCTACAGCTTCGACCGCTACCTGATCTACGGCACCTTCGGCCTCGCAGGGGCGAACGCACGCATCCTGGCGAATTACCCGGACCTCGACACGGGCGGCCAGACCACCGCGCGGCAGGACCTCGGCTACGTCGGCTTCACCCTCGGCGCGGGCGTGCAGTACGCCATCACCGACAGCCTCGCGCTGGGCATCGACTACCGCTACATCGATCTCGGGGGCAGCCGGCGCTTTCCGCTGGGCACGGTGCCCGGCGACGCGGGCGGGCCGGTCACGACCCGGGCGCGCTTCACGTCCAACGAGCTGTTCGCGCGGCTGATGTGGTTTCCGGACGGGCTGAATGTCCCCCCGGACCGGGACGAGACCGCCCCGCACGATCCCGACAACGGCGATACCGACCGCTTCTCGCTCCACGGCCAGACGACGCTGATCGCGCAGGGCGTTCCCGGCTTCCGCTCGCCCTACGAGGGTGCGCAGAGCCTGATCCCCCATCAGGCCCGGCAGACCACGACGGCCACGATCTTCCTCGGCCTCAAGCTCACCGACAGCACCGAGATCTACTACAATCCCGAGTTCAGCCAGGGCTTCGGCCTGTCGCGGACGCTCGGCGTCGCCGGCTTCGTCAACGGCGAGGCGCAGAAGGCCGGCGCCCCGTTCCCGAAGCTGCGCTCGAACCGCTACTACGTGAAGCAGACCTTCGGGCTCGGCGGCGAGACCGTGGAGGTGCCGGACGGACCGAACCAAGTGGCCACCCGCTACGACGCCGAGCGGATCACGCTGATCGCCGGCAAGTTCGCGCTGGGCGACTTCTTCGACGGAAACATCTACGCGCACGACCCGCGCGTGGACTTCTTCAACTGGTCGCTCTGGGGTTCCTCGGCCTGGGACTTCCCGGCCAATCTCCCGGGCTTCACGCAGGGCGTCTACGCCGAGTACAACCGCCCCGAATTCGCGATCCGCGCCGCCTACACGCAGGTGCCCAAGGAGCCGTCGAGCGACGTGCTCGACCCGCGGGTGTTCCGGCGCGCGGGGCTGAACGTCGAGTTCGAGGAGCGGCACGTGCTCCCGTGGCTGGAGCAGCCCGGCAAGATCCGCATCGGGCTGTTCTCGAATGTCGGCGTCTCGGCCAACAACCGCGACGTCGTCACCCTGACCCAGCTCGGCCTGTTCGACGACATCAACGACGCCGTCGCGGCGACCCGGCGTCCCCGCCGCAAGACCGGCGGCTACATCAACCTGGAGCAGGCGCTGACGCCCGAACTCGGGCTGTTCGCCCGGGCGAGCCTGAACGACGGGCGCACCGAGAACATCTCGTTCACCGACATCGACCGGAGCTTCTCCGGCGGCCTGTCGCTGAAGGGCAAGGCCTGGGACCGCCCCGACGACACAGTCGGCATCGGCGCCGCAATGAACGGGCTCTCGCCCTCGCACCGGGCCGCCTTCGCGGCCGGGTATCTCGGGCTGCTGATCGGCGACGGGCGCCTCAACTACGGTACCGAGCGCGCGCTGGAGGCCTACTACGCCCTGAACCTCACGAAGTTCGTCACGCTGACCTTCGACTACCAGTTCATCGACAATCCCGGATACAATCGCGACCGCGGGCCGGCGCACTTCTTCGCCTCGCGGCTGCACGCCGATTTCTGATCGGCGCCGGTGAGACGGCCTCCGGCCGGAGCGTTCGGACGCTATGCGTATTCGCGAGCGAAGCGATCCGGTCCGGGCTCTGGACGACACGCCTCCTGGGTCGCTGCGCTCGCGACGACGGCGGCATCGCCCGATGGCGCGGCCCTGCTCACTCCGCCGCCTCGATCGCGGTCGCCCCAAAGATCGCCTCGAAGGCGGCGCGGAGTTGCATGTCGACCTCGGCCATGCTCACCGGCAGGCCGAGATCGACGAGGCTCGTCACGCCGTGCTCCCGGACGCCGCACGGCACGATCCCGTCGAAATGCGCGAGGTCGGGCTCCACGTTCAGGCTGATGCCGTGGAAGCTGACCCAGCGGCGGACGCGGATGCCGATCGCCGCGATCTTGTCTTCGACGCCGGGCCCCTTCTCGGGCCGGCGCACCCAGACGCCGACCCGGTCCTCGCGGCGCTCGGCGCGGACGTTGAAGGCGGCCAGCGTCTCGATCAGCCACGCCTCCAGGCTCGCCACGTAGGCGCGCAGGTCGCGGCTGCGCCGGTCGAGGTCGAGCATCACGTAGGCCACCCGCTGGCCGGGGCCGTGATAGGTGTACTGCCCGCCCCGCCCCGTCGCGTGGACCGGGAACCGGTCCGGCGCGACGAGATCCTCCGGGCGGGCCGACGTGCCCGCCGTGTAGAGCGGCGGGTGTTCCAGCAGCCAGACGCATTCGGGCGCCGCGCCGCGGGCGATCGCCTTCGCGCGCGCCTCCATCCAGGCGAGGGCGGCGGCGTATTCCACCGCCGCGTCGCTCACGCGCCAGCCCACCGGGCCGGCGACCGGATCGGTGCCGGGCCGCTTCGGGAAGGCGGGCGGGCTGACCGTGAGGCGGGGCGCGTTTACCAAGAGTTCACCATCCTGCGTCGATGTTCGAAGCCTTCAACATCCGCGGCCGGCGGTTGCAAGGTTCCGGCTGCGAGACGGGATGGCGGACGGTGGCGGTCTTCGAGACCCTGAAGGTCGATCTGACGGTGGTGCTGGGCCGGGCCCGCATGCCGCTGCACATGCTCCTCCGGATGGGCCGCGGCGCCGTGATCGAGCTCGAAGCCAGCGACAGCGACATGGTCGAGATCCTGGCCAACGACCACCCGATCGCGCGCGGGCAGATCGTGGTGACGGGCGACCGCATCTCCGTGGAGGTGACCGAGCTGATCCGCAAGGCGGCCTCGATCGTCGAGCCGGGCGTCAGCATCGGCGACGGCGCGGCGCCTTTCCTGGAGGGCGGCTACGATTCCCCGTGACTGCGCTTGTCGGCGGCCGGACGATCTGTTATCCGCTGCGCCGCGCGACACGAAAGCGGCCCCGGGTTCTCCCGCGGCGCGCGACGGTCGAGCGAACGGACCGGTCTTCGCGTCCGATGCGGCCATGGCGGAATTGGTAGACGCGCTAGCTTGAGGTGCTAGTCCCGAGAGGGGTGGAGGTTCGAGTCCTCTTGGCCGCACCACATTGTTTCGGTTGCCCGGATCTTCGGCAACCCGGATGTGGCGCATGACAGGGCGGTGCGCCGCCGATCACGATACACCATTATCTGAGCCGACGCGCCGGGTCGCGACGCGCGTGCCGTTCGCACGCCGGGCGCAGGCGCCTGCGCCCGGCCAGGGGTTGCGCGAGAACCGCGCGCATCATTCCGCGCCGGGACGTCGCGGGATCGGCGGAGGCCGGCCACCGTCCCGATCAGGGAGCCGACGGAGCACCGGAAGCCCGCAGCAGGGCGGCCTCCCTGTACTCGCGCGGGGTCAGGCCGTGGCGGTCCTTGAACCGGCGGGAGAAGTGCGCCTGGCTGGTGAACCCGCAGCCGTAGGCGAGCATCCCGATCGACAGGTGCAGGCAGGCTGGGTCGGACAGCCGCTTGGCCGCCGCCGCCAGCCGGCGCTCCCAGATCCAGTCGGAGATGTGCTGGCCGCGCTCGTGGAACAGCTCCTGGAGCCGGCGCAGCGAGACCCCCGTGGCGGCCGCGAGCTGGGGCGGGTCCAGTCCCGGATCGTCCAGATGGGCCTCGACATGCGCCTTCGCGCGCTGAACGACGACGCTGCCGTGGACGGGGCGAGGCACATCCTGCGCGAGCCGCTCGGCGAGGCTCGCCACGATCAGGTCGACCGCGATCGCCGACATGCGCTCGGCGGCGTCGGGCGTGAGCTGGTGCCGCACCCGGATCAGGTCGTGGATGAAGCCGGTCGCCAGCGTGGCCGACGCGAGGTCCGCCCCGACCGACAGGCCGGTGTAAAGCCGTGTCGAGCCGAGCACGCCTTCCAGGCGCTCCCGCGGCAGCTCCAGGAACAGGGCCTGGCTGTCCCTGTGGGTCGTCAGCACGGAGGGGCGATGGTCGAGCACGACCATGTCGCCCGGCCGCTGCACGGCCTCCCGGCCGTCCTGAACGCTCGTCGACAGGCCCGCGAGCTTGAACAGCACCACGACCATCCCGGCCCTGTCGTGGCGCCGGGCCGCGCTGGGCGTCGTCTCGCATCGCAGGGCGCTCTGCGTCAGGCGCGAGAGGTACAGCGCGCCGATCTCCGCGACGTCGAGCCTGCCCCGGAACGGCCCGTCGTCGAGGCGCTCGACCTCGATCGGCACGAGCCGCTCCCCGAGAAGGTCTCGCCAGAGCTTGAAGCCGCTCCGGGGGTGTAGACCTCCGTCGAAAACACTGTCTGCATAGGCAATATCTGAAGTTGCGGCCGCGCCGTTCGGCCGCGCAGCGATCGTTGAATACCGATCGCTGCGTATCTTTAGATACACTTTCACGCTCGGATGATCCAACAATACCGTCAATTCCGAAACAATTATATCTCAACGGACAGATCAGAGGCGATCCTCGGTCACAACGACGATAAACGCCCGCCCCGACCACATCGGGAAGACGGGATCGACACGTATCGGCAGCCGAGCCGCGTCTTCGGGCGATCCCGAGTGCACGGGGCACGGCACCGTCGGACGAGCGCCCGCTGTTCACCGGCGCGACGGCGGCGCTCAGCCTGAGCGGACCGCAACCCGGCCCTGCATTGACTTCGCAGCCGCACACACGCATATCGGCGATGCAGCGTCAGCGGCCGCCACGGCCCGCTTGAGGGGGCTGCGTGACGGATCGGGCGCCTCCCCGGCGTGATCCGGCCCCCCTCTTCATAACGTGCATGCACCCGGGCCGCCCCATCACGCGGGCTGCCCCCTGCCAACGGACCGGCTCATACACGGCACAGCTCGCGAGCGACGCGAGGCGCCCGGCCGGCCCTGCTGCATCGGATACATCCTTGACCCAATTCACCGATTTCGGCCTCGCCCAGCCCGTGCTGCGGGCGCTCAGCGAGGCCGGCTACGTCGCGCCGACCCCGATCCAGGCCCAGGCGATCCCGCCGGCCATGGCGGGCCGCGACCTCTGCGGCATCGCCCAGACCGGCACCGGCAAGACCGCGGCCTTCGCGCTGCCGATCCTGCACCGCCTCTCGCTCTCGGACCGCCGCGCGCCGCGCCGCGGCTGTCGGGTGCTGGTGCTCTCGCCGACCCGCGAGCTCGCCAACCAGATCGCCGAGTCGTTCACCGATTACGGCCGGCACCTGTCCTACACCACGACGGTGGTGTTCGGCGGCGTCACCATCAGCCGCCAGGAGCGGGCGCTGGCGCCGGGCGTCGACGTCCTCGTCGCCACCCCCGGCCGGCTGATCGACCTCGTCGACCGCCGCTCGCTGACCCTGGAGGGCGTCGAGATCCTCGTCCTCGACGAGGCCGACCAGATGCTCGACCTCGGCTTCATCCACGCCCTCAAGCGCATCGTGAAGATGCTGCCGCAGAAGCGCCAGAGCCTGTTCTTCTCGGCCACCATGCCCAAGAACATCGCGGGCCTGGCGTCCCAGTACCTCACCGATCCGGTCCAGGTCGCGGTGACGCCGGTCGCCACCACGGCCGAGCGGGTCGAGCAGGAGGTGATCTTCGTCCATACCGGCGCCAAGCAGGCGCTGCTGGGGCACATCCTGCGCGATCCGGCGATCGAGCGCGTGCTCGTCTTCACCCGGACGAAGCACGGGGCGGACCGGGTCGTGCGCGGCCTCGACAAGGTCGGCATCGCGGCTGCCGCGATCCACGGCAACAAGAGCCAGCCCCAGCGCGAGCGGGCGCTGGCCGCCTTCAAGGACGGCTCCTGCCGGGTCCTGGTCGCCACCGACATCGCGGCCCGCGGCATCGACGTCGAGGGCGTGAGCCACGTGGTCAACTTCGACCTGCCGAACGTGCCGGAGAGCTACGTCCACCGGATCGGCCGCACGGCCCGCGCCGGCGCCGACGGCCTCGCCATCTCGTTCTGCAACGACGAGGAGAAGGCCTACCTGCGCGACATCGAGCGCGTGACCCGGCAGAAGGTCCCGGTGGCGGGCTTCCCTGAGGGCTTCACCCCGCCGTCCCGCCAGGAGGCCGCCGAGATCGCCCGCGAGGAGGAGCGCCGGCCCGAGCGTCCGCAGCAGCGCCCAGGCGGCGGCCGCCAGGGCCAGCGGCCCCGGCAGCAGCAGGGCCGTCCCCAGCAGGGCCGGCCCGAGGGCGGCCGCGGCTTCGGCGGTCCCAGCCAGGGCGCGCCCCGGCAGGGCCGACCCCAGGACGGCCGCGGCGACAACCGCGGTGACAATCGCGGCCACGCCCCGCAGGGCCGCGACGCCCGCGCGGACCGGCCCGCCCGCCCGCAGGGCGAGCGCCCGAATCAGGGTCGCCCGAGCCGCGACGCCCGGCCCCAGCGCGCCGATGCCCGTCCGCGCAGCGGCGGTGGCGGCGGCGAGGGTCGCAGCATCGGCTGGCTGGAGCGGGCGCCCCGTTCCTGAGCGAAGATGGCCTGAGTGACGATCGAGCCGCCCGGGACGGATCCGTCCCGGGCGGCTTCGTTTCCGGTGACCGCGCCGGACGAGCGGCGAAACCGCAACCGGATGACGGCTCGACCCTCCGTGTGAACCCGGCGCGGCGATCGAGAGCGGATCGCCGCGCGCGGAGCCATTCAGTTCGCCCGTGAGACCTCGACGAGGTTGTCGGAGAACGAGGGCGCGTGGCCCATATCGGTGAAGGCGCCGGACGAGATACTGTTCACCGTGCCCTCGTTGAGCTGGCGCCAGTAGCCGAGCGTCGCCACCACGATCCCGGCCTTCACGTCGTCGGTGATGCGGGCCACGCCCTTGAAGGCGCCGCGGTCGTTGGCGACCTGGACCCGGTCGCCGTCCCGGATGCCCCGGGCGTCCGCATCGGCTTGGCTGATCATCACGAACTGCTCGCCCTGGCCCTTCTGCTTGTCCTCCATGTTGGCGTAGCAGGAGTTCAGGAAGTAGTGGCTCTTCGGCGAGACGATGTTGAGCGGGTAGCGCTTGGCGAGTTCGGGATCGTTCGTGTGCGACTCGCGCGGGCCGAGGTAGTCCGGCAGCGGGTCGAGCGCCTCGCCGGGCTGGAAGCCCTCGTACATCTGCCGGAACGGCGGGGCGACGAAGTTCGTGGCGCCCTCGACCTTCAGCATGCACTTGCCGGTCGGTGTCGGGAAGTTGCCCTCTCGGTGCGGCGCCCGGTCGTCCGGCGTGCCCACCTTCAGCCGGGCGAAGCCGTGCTCGCGCATGTACTGGAGGTCGATGCCCTCGCAGGCCGGCGACGACCAGTCGACGTAGTGCTCAAGGCACTCGCTGTCGCTCCACTTGAAGTTCTCCTCCTCGAAGCCGAGCCGGGCGGCGAGCCGGCGGAAGATCTCGTTGTTGGGGATCGCCTCGCCCGGCGCCTCGGCGCACTTGGTGTTGTAGGTCAGGTAGAGGTGCCCCCAGGAGAGGATCATGTCCTCCATCTCGGCGCCCATCGTGGCCGGCAGCAGGATGTCGGCATAGGAGGCCGTGTCTGAGATGAAGTGCTCGGCCGAGACCATGAACAGGTCCTCGCGCATCAGCCCCTCGACGATCTTGTCGGTCTCGGGCGCCTGAGTCACGGGGTTCGAGTTCCAGCACATCATCGACATGATCGGCGGGTCGAGCTGCATCTCGCCGGTGAGCGCCCGGCCGATCTGAAGGTTCGAGACGACCCGGGTGCCCTCCGGGATCAGGTCCGGGCGGCAGATGACGTCGAACTTGTAGGGATGCTCCCAGACGCCGAACTGCGTGATGCCGCCGCCGACATGGCGCCACGCGCCGGTCAGCGCCGGGATGCAGGTCACCGCCCGGATGGTCTGGCCGCCGCCGTAGTGCCGCTCCAGCGCCACGCCGATGCGGATGCCCACCGGCTGCTCGGTCGCCATCTCGCGGGCGAGCTTCCGGATGTCGTCGGCGGAGACGCCGGTGATCGCCGCGGCCCATTCGGGCGTGCGCGTGCTGGCCCGCTCCTTCAGCTCCGCGAAGCCGACCGTGTGGTTGTCGACGTAGTCCTGGTCGACGAGGCCCTGTTCGATGATCGAGTTGATCAGCGCCATGGCGAGCGCGCCGTCGGTGCCGGGCTTCGGCGCGATGTGCCAGTCGGCGGCCTTGGCGGTGCGCGACGCGTAGGCGTCGATCACGACGACCTTGGCGCCCTGCTTCTGGGCGTCCTTCACGATCGCCCAGTGGTGCAGGTTCGTGCTGACCGAGTTGCAGGCCCAGATCACGATGTACTTGGAGTGGATGTAGCTGTCCGGGTCGAGGCCCGCGGTCGGGCCGACAGTGAGGAGCCAGGCCGTGCACGAGCCCTCGCCGCAGAAGGTGCGCTCGGTGACGGTGGCGCCCATGCGGTTGAAGAAGGCGTCGCCGCCGTTCAGCCCGTGCACGAGGCCCTGGTTGCCGAGGTAGCTGTAGGGCGCGATGGCCTGCGGCCCGTACTGGTCGATGATCGCCTTCCAGCGGGTGACGATGGTGTCCAGCGCCTCGTCCCAGGTGATCCGCTCGAACTGCTTCGAGCCCTTCGGGCCGATCCGCTTCATCGGGTAGAGCAGCCGGTCGGGGTGGTAGTGGCGCTTCTCGTAGTCCTTCAGCTTCACGCAGAGACCGCCGCGGGTCATCGGGTGGTCCGGGTTGCCGCGCACGCTCAGGAGCTCGCCGCCCTTCACCTCGAACAGCATCGAGCACGTGTCGGGGCAATCGTGCGGGCAGCCTCCGTAGAAGACCTCCGAGTAGGCCTCGGGCTGGACGATCTCGTTCATACTCTCTTCCTCACCGGCCGCGGGCGTCCCGTTATTGTTCAGGCGTCCCGGATCCCGATCGGCGAAGCGTACAATGAGAGGAAGAAAAATTCTAACTCGAATCCCGGCGGCCGATCGCGCACGCGCGCCGCTCGGTGGCCCGTCCGCCTCGCGGCGCCCTCACCGCCCCGCCTTCCCTTGCGCGGGCGCGCCCCCATCTGAGGGATGGAAGAAGCGGGGGCCTGCGACATGCGGTTCGAACTCTACCGGGACGCCAAGGGCGAGTGGCGCTGGCGCCTGCGGGCGCGCAACGGCGAGGTGATCGCCGATTCGGGCGAAGGCTATGTCCGCCGCGAGGATTGCGAGCACGGCATCGCGTTGGTCCGCCAGAGCGCCGAGGCGCGCATCGAGGACATGACGACGAAGATCGCCTGACCCCGCGCGTCTCAACCTGCGATCAACCCTGTCCGAAACGTCGCAGCGGTTAAGCTGCAACGCTTCCGCTCGCCCACGCGTTGCAGCGGTTCGGACCGAGCGGAGCCCGTCGCCCTGCGCGGTTCGTCGACCAGGACGAATGACACAAAGGGAGTCGAGACCGTGCTGAGGAAATTCCTGCTCGCGGCCCTGCTGGCGCTGGGCTTCTCGGCCGCGGCGCCGGAGGGCGCGTCCGCCGCGCCCATCGGCCCGGGGCTGGCTCTGCCCGCCGAAGCCGCGCCGGCGGTGGCCGAGAAGGCCCAGTACTACTACCGTCGCCGGTTCTACGGCCCGCGGCCCTACTGGCGCCGCCCGTACTACGGCCGCCGGTTCTACTACGGCCCGCGGCCCTACTACCGTCGTCCCTACTGGCGCCGTCGGTTCTACTACTGATCGGCTCTCCGACCTGACCGGCCCGGCGGCTCCAGCGAGCCGCCGGGCTTTTTCACGCCCCGATTCGGGGTGCGCGACCGCGAGCCTTGCTTTATCGTGCCGGTAACGGGACCGCCGACGGCAGATCGGCGCGCCCGAGAGGAAGCCCGATGAACGATATTGCGCAACGCGCCGAGCCCGCGGCGGCGACGCCGGACCTCTGGCAATCCATCCCGCTCGAATGCATCCTGAGCGCGGTCGCCGTTCTGCTGGCGGCGGGGCTCAAGCTCGCCGGCGTGATGTCCTGACGGCGTGCGGGGGGGCGGATGGACGGCATGCAGCACGTCGCACTCTCACCGGCCGGAGGCGCGCCGCCCGCTGAGGTCGATCTGCCCAAGGGCGATCTCACGGTGCGCACCATCGCCATGCCGGCCGACACCAACGCCAACGGCGACATCTTCGGCGGCTGGGTGCTGTCGCAGATGGACCAGGCCGGCGGCATCGCGGGCGTCGACCGGGCGCAGGGCCGGGTGGTCACCGTGGCGCTGGAATCGATGACCTTCATCCGGCCGGTCCGGGTCGGCGACGTGCTGTGCGTCTACACCCGGGTATCGCATGTCGGCCGGACCTCGATGAAGATCGAGGTCGAGGCCTGGGCACGGCGGTTCTGCACCCAGGTCCGCGAGCGGGTCACGCAGGCCACCTTCACCTTCGTGGCCATCGACGAGGACGGCCGGCCGCGGCAGATCCCGCCGGCAGTGCCGTCCCCGTCCGCGACGACTACTTGATCACCCCGCAGGCGACGCGGTCGCCGGCACCGCCGATCGGCTGGGTGTTGTGGTCGTCCTCGTTGGCGTGGATGATCAGCGCCGCGCCGTCCCCGTCCTTCAGGCCGCCCTCGCCGTTCAGCGGCGTCTCGCTGGAGACCTCGGCATTGGCCGAGCCGTCCTGCGCCGCGTAGAGGTTCGGCAGGTCGCCCTCGTCGGGGCCCTCCGCGTTGAGCAGCCCGTGCTTGCTCTGGTCGTGGTTCACGTGCGCCTTGGAGTTCATGAACTTCGGGTCCGAACAGTCGCCCACGGCGTGGAAATGCATCCCGTGCCAGCCGGGCGGCAGGCCGCCGGGCTGGATCGTCACGCGCAGGACCAGGGCATTCGCCCCGTCGCGGATCGCCAGCGTGCCGATCGGGTCGCCCTTCGCGTTCTTGATCGGCGCCGTGTAGGTCTCTGCCGGTTTGGCCGCCTCCTTGGGAGGCTCCTGTGCCAGGGCGCCGCCGGCGGCGGCGGTCCCGAGCAATACGAGCAGCGGCAGGGTGCGGGTCATGCGGTGGCTCTCCTTTCCGGCCCGGTCTAGTTAGGGAGCGCGCCGGCCTTCGACAGGGCGGCGGCCCGAAACCTCCGCCGCAGACCTGCCGGAACCGCACGAAGCCCCGATGACCCGAGACCGGACCAGCCCGGACCGCGCGGCCCCCGCGGACGATCCCGCGGAGAACCCTGCGCCGCGGCGCGCCGACCTGTATCTCGTGGCGCACGGCCATTTCGAGAGCCGGGCCCGGGCCCAGGCGGCGATCCGTGCCGGGCTCGTGCGGGTCGACGGGCGCCCGCTCGCGCGCGCCTCGGACCCGATCGCCCCGGGCGCGCGGGTCGAGGCGGAAGCCGAGCATCCCTACGCGTCCCGCGGCGGCCTCAAGCTCGCCGCCGCCCTGGACGCGTTCGGCGTCGATCCGGCCGGCCGCGTCGCCCTCGACGTCGGCGCCTCGACGGGTGGCTTCACCGACGTGCTGCTCGCCCGCGGGGCGCGCCACGTCCACGCCCTCGACGTGGGCCGGGGGCAGCTCCATCCGCGCCTCGCCGGGGACCCGCGCGTGACCAACTGCGAGAGCACCGACATCCGCGACCTCGGCGCGGACGCCCTCGTGCCGCCCCCCGAGCTGGCGAGCGTGGACGTGAGCTTCATCGGCCTGCGCCTCGTGCTGCCGGTCCTCCCGGGCCTGTTGAGGCCGGGATCGGCGATCGTCGCGCTGATCAAACCGCAATTCGAGGCCGGCCGCGCCCGGGTCGGCCGCGGCGGGCTCGTGCGCGATCCGGCGGTCCACGCCGAGGTCTGCGCGGCCGTCCGCGGGACCCTGGAGGGGCTCGGCGCGGCGATCCTGGGCCTGATCGACTCGCCGGTGCCGGGCGGCGACGGCAATGCCGAGTTCCTGATCGGCGCGAGGTTGCGGTGAGCGAGACAACAGATAGCGAGACGGTCAAGATCCGGGGGCTCGGCGCCCGCGGCGACGGGATCGCCGAGGACGGCACCCCGGTGCCCTACACGCTGCCCGGGGAGCGCGCGGAGATCCGCCGCGAGGCGCGCCGCGCCGCGCTGCTCGGCGTCGCGCAGGCCTCGCCCGACCGGGTAGAGCCGTTCTGCCCCTACTACATGCGCTGCGGCGGCTGCCGCACCCAGCACCTCGCGCGGGAAGCGGAGCTCGCCTGGAAGCGCGACCTCGTCGCCCAGGCCCTGTCCCAGGCGCGCCTCGACGTGACGCCCGGGCCGGCTGTCGACGCCCACGGGGCGGGCCGCCGCCGCCTTACCCTGCACGTGCGCGAGATCGGCGGCCGGGCCGAGGCCGGGCTGATGGCGGCGCGCAGCCACGCGCTGGTGCTGATCGACCATTGCCCGATCACCGTGCCGGCGCTCCACCCGGCCCCGGAGGTCGCGCGCCGCCTCGCCGCCCCGCTGGGCCACGGGCGCAAGCCCCTCGACGTCGCCGTGACGGCCACCGACCAGGGCCTGGACGTCGACCTGCGCGGTCACGGACCGGTCAGCGCCGGCGTCGGCGCCGCGCTGGTGCGGATCGCCGGCGAACTCGGCCTCGCCCGGCTCTCCCTGCACGGCGAGCGCCTGATGGAGGCCGAGCCGGTCTCGGTCACGGCGGACGGCCCCGCCGCGGCGACGCGCCTCTACCCGGCCCCCGGCGGCTTCCTGCAGGCGACCGCGGCCGGTCAGGCGACGCTCTGCGACCTGACCCTGGCGGCCCTCGGCCCCCGCATCCGGCGCGTGGCCGACCTGTTCGCGGGCTGCGGGCCGCTGACGCTGGCGATCGCCCGGACGGCCGCGGTCCACGCCGTCGAATCCGATGCCGCAGCCCTCGCGGGCCTCGAGCGGGCCGCGCGCGCCGCCGCGGGCCTGCGCAAGATCAGCAGCGAGCGCCGCGACCTGTTCCGCCGGCCCCTGCTACCCCCCGAACTCGACGCCTTCGACGCGGTGGTGTTCGACCCGCCCCGGGCCGGCGCGGAGGCCCAGGCCCGCCAGCTTGCCGCCGCCCGCGTGCCCCTGGTGATCGGCATCGCCTGCGACGCCGGAACCTTCGCGCGGGACGCGGCGACGCTGGTCGCCGGCGGGTACCGGCTGGAGACCATCACGCCGGTCGACCAGTTCCGCCATTCGGGCCATGTCGAGATGGTCGGGGTGTTCCGGCGCGAGACCGCGCGGCGGCGCTAGGCCACGCAACCGGCGGCCACGTTTCCCGTTCTCCCGGCGACGGGAGACCTTCCATGATCCGCGGATTCCTCAGTACCGCGACGCTCGGTGCGCTGAGCCTCGCCCTCATCACCCCGCTCGCGGCGCAGACGCGAGCGCCCGACCAGACCGGCACGGGCGGCGGCCCGGTCTCGACCATCACGGCGCCGAACACCAACAGCCTCGGCGTCACCAAGCCGCCCGGCACGTCCCTCGGCCCCGGCGAGGTGCCGACCCCGGAGCAGCGGCGGCGCGAGCGCGCTCTGACCGACAAGATCGAAGGCAGCATCTGCGACGGCTGCAACTGAGATCGGGTCGGGGTCGCTCGGGCCGGGTTCCCGCTCAGGCCATCGCCTGTCCGGGTTGCGGTGTTCGACCGGGCCGTGCCCCGCAAACGGCTCTCCATTCGGCGCGACCTCGGGCGGCGCGGAACTTCAGATCGCGCTCGCTCCGGCCTGCGGGCTCCGCGGGTCCGCCGAGGGGCTTGGCCAAACCGCCGGCTCGATACAGCAGCGACCGGCGAACAGGATTGTTGCCAGAGCATATTTCCATATTGGTTGCAAATATATCCATCTTCATAATCCAATATCCTATCTTCAAGTCAGTTTTTTGGAGATATACTCCAAATATTGATCTTCATATTCACGGATATGGCGGTCCTTAGAGCGGATCATTGCTCAAAAATCGTGTTCTCGTTTATTGATTCGCAACTTGATGCTTCGTAAGACTTGCGCGTCGCGGGTCCTAGCCTGGGGGCGGCGACGTACAGCCGCGACTTCAAGTGAAGGAAACGCCGCCATGGCCCTCGTGAAGAAAGCCGCCCTGTCGGGACCGCACGCGCAGGTCCGGAAGGGCGAGCCGGCCAGTCTGAGCCAGCTCGGGCGCCTCAACGAGGAGAGCCGGCGCAAGGCCAGGACCTTCGCCAAGCAGCAGAAGGCGGCGGAGCGCATCGCGGCGGCGACAACCCAGCTCGCCAGCGGCGTCGCCGAGGCCTCGTCGGCGGCCGAGGAGCTGCGCAAGGCGATGGAGCAGATCGCCGCCGGCGCCGAGGAGGCGGCCGGGGCCTCCGAGCAGTCGCAGCGCGCCGTCACGACCGTGTCGGAGGTGATCGGCACCGCCCGCACCGAGGCCGAGACCTCGCGCCAGAAATCAGAGGCGCTCCAGGGACTCATCGCCGGCGTGAGCCAGCAGATCCGGCTCAGCGTCGGCTCGATCGCCACGGCGGCCGAGCGTCAGGCGGCCTCGGTCACGCTGATCGTCGAGCTGGAGCGGCAGGCGGCCAATATCGGCGACATCGTCCGCGCCGTCGCTCGCATCGCCGACCAGACCAATCTCCTGGCCCTGAACGCCGCCATCGAGGCGGCCCGGGCCGGCCAACACGGCAAGGGCTTCGCAGTGGTCGCCGACGAGGTCCGCACCTTGGCGGAGACCTCCGAGCGCAGCGCCCAGGAGATCCAGGCGCTGATCGGCCGGATCCAGGAAGACGTGAAGGTCATCGCCGAGGGCATCAACCGCGCGGCCGAGGGCGCGCGCCAAGAGGTCGCGCGGGGCGAGACGATCACCGCCCAGCTCGAGGCGGTGCGGCAGGCCATGGTCGAGATCATGCGCGGCGCCGAGACCATCGCCCGGGTGGCGCTCGAGTCCGAGAGGGCCGCGGTCGAGGCGCAGAAGGGGTCCGAGCTGATCGCGGCGGCGGCCGAGGAGCAATCCTCCGCCTGCCAGCAATCGCTCAAGACCATCGAGCAGCAGACCACCGCCCTCGGGGAGAGCGAGCAGGCTGCCACCGAGCTCGCGACCCTGGCGGACGAGCTGAAGAACGCCACCGACGTCGGCAAGAGCGCCGAGGAGGTCGCCTCGGCGGCCGAGGAGCTGTCCTCGGCGGTGGAGGAGATCAACCGGGCCGCCGCGCAGATCACCACGGCGCTCGACCAGATCGACCGGGGCGCCCAGCAGCAGACGGCAGCCGCGCAGCAATCGGCGGCCGCGATCGCGCAGATCGAGAAGGGAGCGCTCCTCGCCCAGGACAGCGCCCGCGACGCCCTGGAGAAGGGCGGCCTGATCACGAGTCAGCTTCAGGAGAACCGGGCCGCGGTGGACGGACTGGTCGCGGGCGTCGGCAACGCCCTCGCGGAGACCGACCGGAGCCGAGAGCAGATCAACGCCCTGGAGCAGGTGAGCCGGAAGATCGACAAGATCGTCGACGCGATCACCACGGTGGCGATCCAGACCAACATGCTGGCGGTGAACGGCTCGATCGAGGCGGCCCGGGCCGGCGAGTTCGGCAAGGGCTTCATGGTGGTGTCCACCGACATCCGCAACCTTGCCCGGGATTCCTCGGAGAACGCGGAGCGGATCAAGGACCTCGTGAAGGCGATCCAGGACCAGATCGTGGTGGTGCGCCGGGACCTGGAGGCGATCTCAGCGGCGGCCGCCGCCGAGGTCGAGAAGAACCGGGCGATCACCCGCGACCTCGAGACCACCGCCGACGACATGGGCGTGGTGCTCGACGGCAACCGGCAGATCCTCCAGGGCGCCGACCTGATCATCCGCAACGTCGAGGAGGCGAAGCGCGGCGTCGACCAGATCGCCACGGCGGCCCGCCAGGGCGGCCAGGCGGTGAACGAGGCGCAGCAGGCTGCCCGCGAGCAGGCGAACGGCGCGGAGGAACTCGCCGCCGCCATCGAGGAGGTCGCGTCGCTGGCCGACGAACTCCAGAACCAGGACTGAGACGCGCCCGGCCGGGACGGCCCCACCCGAATCCTGCTCAGCCCGGAGCCCGCCATGTCCAACGACGCCCCAGCCTCGGCCGCGACCGGCCGGTCGGAGACCGCCTCCGCGCGCCAGTTCGTGACCTTCCACGTCGCCCGCGAGACCTACGCGGTGCCCCTCGCGGAGGTGCAGGAGATCATCCGCCTGCCCGACATGGTCGACGTTCCCCTGGCACCCCCCGCCCTGGCGGGACTGGCCAACCTGCGCGGCTCGGTCCTGCCGGTGGCGAGCCTGCGGCGGCTGTTCGAGCTGCCCGACCGGGTCCACGACGACGCCACCCGGGTGGTCGTGGTCGGCCAGGGGGCCGGCCAGGGCGGCGGCGCCGGCGGGACCTCCGGCTTCGTGGTCGACCGGATGGCGAGCGTGATCACCGCCGAGCCCGGGGAGATCGAGGGGACCGACGGCCTCACCGCCACCGCGGCGACCGAACTGCTCGCGGGCGTGATCAAGCGGCCGGCCGGCATCGTGCTGATCATCGATCTCGGGCGCCTGCTGCAGCGCAGCGGGTCCGGGCGCGCCGGCGCAGAGGGCGGGTTGGGCGGGTCGGGCGGACGGAACGCGGTCGGGCCGATCGAGGCCGGCGGCGCGGCCTCGGCGCGGCCGGAGGGCGAGGCCGGGCTCTCCGATGAGATCCAGCTCGTGTCCTTCGAGCTCGCGGGCCAGGAATACGCCCTGCCGATCGAGCAGGTGCAGGAGATCGTCCAGGTCCCCGACCGCGTCAGCGAGCTGCCGAAGGCCGAGCGCCACGTCATCGGTGTGATCAACCTGCGCGACCGGCTGCTGCCCCTGGTCAGCCTGCGGGCGCTGTTCGGGCTGCCGGGCGTGCCCCTGGGAGAGCAGAACCGGATCGTGGTGGTCGCCTCCCGGGAATCCGCCGGCTCCGTCGGCATCGTCACCGACACGGTGAAGGAGGTGCTGCGGGTGCCCCGCGCGGTGGTCGACCCGCTGCCCGACCTGCTCACGCAGGGCGACGCGCTGCGCGAGGTCGAGGCGATCTGCCGGCTCGGCGGCGGCAAACGGCTGGTCTCGATCCTGTCGGCCGCCCGCCTGTTCGCCACCACCGGGATCGCCGGCGGCCTCGCCGGCCTCGGAGCCGCAGAGGAGGGACCCGTGCAGGAACGTCAGACCGCGACCGCGCCGACGCGCGCCGACGAGGAGGAGCAGTTCGTCGTCTTCCGCTTGGCGGACGAGGAGTACGGCGTGCCGATCGACGCCGTGCACGAGATCGTCCGCGTCCCCGAGCAGCTCACCCACGTGCCGCGGACGCCCGGCTTCATCGAGGGCATCGTCAACCTGCGGGGGGCGGTGCTGCCGGTGGTCGACCAGCGCCGCCGCTTCCGGCTGCCGGAGGCCGCGCGCAACGACCGCCAGCGCATCATGGTCTTCGTGATCGCGGGGGTGCGGACCGGCTTCATCGTCGACTCGGTCTCGGAGGTCCTGAAGATCCCCCGCTCGGCCATCGTGTCGGCGCCGGACCTCGCGCAGGACGACGACAGCGCCGTCGAGCGGGTCGCCAACCTCGCCGCCGCCAAGCGGATCATCCTGATGGTGAACGTCGACCGGCTCCTCAGCCGGCACGAGGTCGCGGATCTGCAGGCGGCCTGAGCCGCCGTCTCCGGGCCCGGTCCGAGGCCGCTCCTGCCACGCAACCCGCCATGCCCAAGCTCCTGATCGTCGACGACTCCGCCCTGATGCGCAAACACCTTCGCCTGATCTTCGAGGAGACGGGCCAGTTCGAGGTGCGCACGGCGCGCAACGGCCGTGACGCCCTGGACCAGATCGACAGCTTCGAGCCAGACGTGGTCACCCTCGACATCAACATGCCCGAGATGGACGGGCTCACCTGCCTCGGCGAGATCATGGCGGCGCGCCCGCGCCCGGTGGTCATGGTCTCGTCGCTGACCCGCGAGAGCGCCGCCGTGACCCTGGAGGCGATGCAGCTCGGCGCCGTCGATTACGTGGAGAAGCCCGGCGGCACCGTCTCCCTCAACATCGGCGAGGTCCGGGACGAGATGGTCGCCAAGGTCCGCGTCGCGGCCCGGGCCAAGCCCCGCCGCGCCCGCGGCCTCCTCGACCGGGTCCGGCGCGGGCGCGGCGAGATCGCGAAGCGCCGCCCGGCGTCCCGGGCCGCGGCCCGCGTCGAGGGCTGCGTCCTGATCGGCGTGTCGACCGGGGGACCGCGGACGCTGGAGGAGATCCTGCCGGAGCTTCCGGCCGACCTGCCCTGGCCGGTCGTGATCGCCCAGCACATGCCGGGCTCCTTCACGGGGGCCTTCGCCCAGCGCCTGGACCGCCTCTGCGCCCTGGAGGTCGTGGAGGTGACCGTCCCGGCCCCCCTCGCGGCGGGCCGCGTCTACATCGGCCGGGGCGACGCCGACGTGGTGATCGAGCGCCGGCTCGGCCGGCTCGCGGTCGCCACCGTCCCGAGCGACCCGGCCCTGCGCTGGCACCCCAGCGTCGACCGCCTCGTCCGCAGCGCCCGGGATCACCTGCCGCCCGAGGCCCTGATCGGCGTCGAACTCACCGGCATGGGCGACGACGGCGCCGCCGCCCTGGCGGCCCTGCGGGCGGCCGGCGGCCGCACTATCGCGGAGGCCGAGTCGAGCGCCGTCGTGTTCGGCATGCCGGCCGAGCTGATCCGCCTCGGCGGCGCGACCCTGACGCTGCCCGCCCGCTCCATCCCGGCCCAGCTCGTCGGCTGGCTGTCCTGAGATCGACACCGAGACTGCCATGGCCCTGGTCCGCAAGCACCCCGCCCTCCCCGCGCCTGCGGAAGCCCCGGAGGATCCCCGGATCGCCCTGGAGGGCCCGACGGCCGCCGGGCGCCGCGACGCGGCCCATCGCCTGGCCGCCGATCCCGACGCCGCCGGCCAGCTGGCCGACCGCCTCGCCCGCGAGGCGGACCGGAGCGTCGGCGAGGCGATCCTCGGCGCCCTCGGCCGCATCGGCACCCCGGCGGCGGCCGAGCGCCTGTTCGACCTGCTGGGCTCGGAGGATGTCTGGCTGCGCAATGCCGCCATCGAGACGCTGCAGGAGATGGACGCGGCGGTGCTCGGCGCCCTCGAGCGGGCCCTCGCCGATCCCGACAGCGACCGCCGGATCTTCGCGGTGAACGTGCTGGTCTCCCTGCGCCACCCGGCGGCCGCGACCTACGCCCGCCGGGTCCTGGCCGAGGACGGGCACGTCAACGTCTGCGCCGCCGCCCTCGACGTGCTCGCCGAGATCGGCACGCCCGAGATGGCGCCGGAGATCGAGGCCGCCGCCGCCCGCTTCCCCGACGCCCCGTTCCTGCGCTTCGCGGCCAGGGCCGCCTGCCGCCGCATCACCTGACCGGCGGCCGGCATGACCGCACCGTTCCCGCCGCCGACGCCCGTCGTCACCGATGCCGACTTCGTCCGCTTCCGCGACTTCTTCTACCGCAAGACCGGCATCATGTTCGCCGACAACAAGCGCTACTTCGTCGACAAGCGCCTGCAGGAGCGGATGCTCGCGAGCGCGCTGCCGGTCTTCCGCGACTACTTCAACACCCTGCGATTCCAGGCCAGCGGCCAGGAGTTCCAGACGCTCGTCAACCTGATGACCGTCAACGAGACCTACTTCTACCGCGAGGAGTACCAGTTCCGCTGCCTCGTCCGGTCGATCCTGCCGGAGGTCACCCGGCGCAAGCGGCCGGGCGAGCCGGTGCGGATCTGGTCGGTGCCCTGCTCGACCGGCGAGGAGCCCTACTCGATCGCCTTCCAGCTCCTCGACACGTGGCCGGAGGTCGACCGGTACGACATCGAGATCGTCGCCTCGGACATCGACACCGCCGTCCTCGACCAGGCCAAGCGCGGCCTCTACGGCGACCGCGCGGTCCAGCACGTCCCGCGGGCGACCCTGGAGCGGTACACCCGGCGGGCGCAGGGCGCCCACGAGGTGATCCCCGACATCCGCGACTCGATCGCCTTCGCGCAGGTCAACCTCTCGGACCCGCTCTCGACCCGGCATTTCCGCGGCTTCGACGTCGTGTTCTGCCGCAACCTGCTGATCTACTTCGACGACGCGTCCCGCCGCGGCGCCGCCCAGACGCTCTACGAGGCGCTCGATCCCGGCGGCTTCGTCTGCCTCGGCCATTCCGAGTCGATGAGCCGGATCTCCGCGCTGTTCGACCTCCGGAAGTTCGCGGAGGCGATCGTCTACCAGAAGCCCCTGAGCGCGGAGGCCTGACATGGCCAGGATCCTCGTCGTCGACGACGCCACCACGGTGCGCCTGTACTACCGCGACGTGCTGGAAGAGGCCGGCTTCGCGGTCGAGGAGGCCGTGAACGGCTACGAGGGCCTGGAGAAGGCCGTCGCCGAGGGCTTCGACCTCGTCCTCGTCGACGTGAACATGCCTAAGATGGACGGCTACGCCTTCCTGCGGCAGGGCCGGACCATGCCGGAGCTCCAGGCGGTGCCGGCCGTGATGATCTCCACGGAGAGCGCCGGCGCCGACCGCGCGCGGGCCTTCGCGGCGGGCGCCAACCTCTACCTCGTCAAGCCGGTGCGCCCGGACGTCCTCGTCGCGGTCGCCACCGTGATGGCCGGAGCCGCACCGTGACCAACGCCCTGCTCGCCCAGTTCATCCCCGAGGCCCGCGAGCTCCTGGAGCGCGCGGGGAGCGGCATGCTGGCCCTGGAGAAGTCGCCGGGCGCCGAATCCCTCGACGACGTCTTCCGGGCGGTGCACACCCTCAAGGGCACGTCCGGCCTGTTCGAGATCGCGCCGCTGACCCATCTGGTCCACGCGGCCGAGGACCTTCTGGTCGAGGTCCGGGCCGGCACGCTCGTCCTGGAACCCGCGATCGTGGACGGGCTCCTCGACAGCCTCGATCTGGTCGGCCACTGGATCGACGTCCTGGAGAGCCGCGCGGTCCTGCCGGACGACGCCGACGCCGTCATGGCGGGACGGGTGACGACCCTGCGGGCCTGGCTGCCCGCGGCGATCGAGGCCACCGTCGCGCGGGCCGATCACGGGCCGCCGGACTGGCTCGCCGACCTCCCCGAGGCGGACCGGCAGGCCGCCTGGAGGCGCGCCGCGGCAGCGGGCACCCCCCTGACCGCCTGGCACTACGAGCCCGACGAGACCTGCTTCTTCCGCGGCGACGACCCGGCCCATCTGGTGGCGCAGGCCCCGGGCCTCGTCGCGCTGCGGGTCCGGCCGCGCGCCGCAACCCCGTCGCCGGAGACCTGCGACCCGGTGCTGAGCTGGCTCCGCTTCGAGGTTCTGTGCGTCGCCGACGCCGAGGCGGTCGCCGACCATCTGCGCTACGTCGCCGATCAGGTCCGGATCGGCGCGATCCGGCCCGACGACCTGATCGTCCTGACCGGGACGGAGGATGAGGCCGAGGTGTTCGGCGACTTCGCCGCGCGGGCCGGGACGCTCCTCGCCGAGGACGCCCGGGCGGACCTCGCCGCCGCCGCCGACGCCCTGCTGGGGATCGTCGGTGCCGGGACCCGGCAGGCCTGCGCCCTGCGCTGGATCGCGGCGCTGGCCGCCACGGCGGAGACCGAGACGCTGCGCCGCCTCGCCGCCGACCTCGGCGGCCCGCGGCCGGCCTCGGGCTCGCCGCCGACCGATCGGCCGCCCGCGGACGCGCCCGCCCCGGACCTCGCCCTGCGCCAGCAGGCAGAGGCGATCCTCGCCGCGCAGGCCGAGATGCTGGCCGTGCCGGCGGACACGGCCGTCGCGGAGGGCCGGTTCGAGTCCGTGCGCACGGTGGTGCGGCGCTGCCTGCCGCATCTGGCGCCCGGCCGGGCCGCCGCCCTGGAAACAGCCCTGGGCCGATCTCGCGCGGGCGCCACCGAGGCCCTCGGCGCCGTTCTCCGCGGCGCGGCGCGCGGCGCGGCCGCCGCACCGCCGATGCCGACACCCTCCGGAGAGCCCGTGCCGCGGCCCACCGCGGCCCCGCCGCCGGCGACCGAGCCACGCGATGCCCCGGAGGGAGCCGGCCCCGACGCCAAGAGTCCGCCGCGCATGCTGCGGGTCGAGCAGGGCAAGGTCGACGCCCTGATGAACTTCGCGGCCGAGCTGACGGTCGCCAAGAACGGGCTCGCCTATCTCGCCGGGCGCGTCGAGCAGGTCAGCGGCTCGCGCCAGCTCGGTCGAGAGATCAAGGAGCAGTACGCGGTCATCGACCGGATCGCCCAGAGCCTGCAGGTCGGCGTCATGGCGATCCGCATGATGCCGGTGAGCCAGGTCTTCCAGCGCTTCCCCCGGCTCGTCCGCGACATCACGCGCAAGCTCGGCAAGGAGGTCGAGCTGGTGATCCTGGGCGAGGAGACCGAGGCCGACAAGAACGTGCTGGAGAGCCTCGCCGACCCGCTGATCCACATGGTCCGCAACGCCCTCGATCACGGGATCGAGACCCCCGCGATCCGGATCGCCGCCGGGAAGCCGGCGCGCGGCACCCTGCGGCTCGCGGCGCGGCAGGAGAACGACAACGTCATCATCGAGGTGGCCGATGACGGCCGCGGCATCGACCCGGAGGCGGTCCGCGCGAAGGCGCTGCGCAGCGGCCTGATCGGCCCGGATCAGGCCGCCCAGATGACCGTGGAGGATCTCGTCAACCTCGTCTTCGCGCCCGGCTTCTCGACGCGGGATCAGGTCTCGGACCTCTCGGGGCGGGGTGTCGGGATGGACGTCGTGCGCAGCGCGGTGCGCAGGGCGGGCGGCGACGTCCGGCTCGCGAGCCAGCCGGGCGCGGGCACCTGCGTGACCGTGCAGCTGCCCCTGACCATGGCGGTGACCCGCATCGTCACCGTGGTGGCGCGGGGCCAGCAATACGGGGTCGCCATGGACGCGGTGGCCGAGACCGTGAAGGTTCCGCGGGACCAGATCCACCGGATCAAGCAGCGCGAGACCTTCGTCCTGCGGGACGCGATGATCCCCCTGATCCGGCTCGCCGACAGCCTGGGCCTCCCGGCGGCCTCGGACGCGCCGCCGGAGGAGGAGGCCGTCATGGTCGCCCGCGTCGGACGCGAGCGGGTCGGCATCGTGGTCGACGGCTTCCGCGAGCGCATGGAGGTCATCGTGCGGCCCCTCGACGGTCTCCTCGCCGGCCTCGCGGGCTTCTCCGGGACGGCGCTCCTCGGCGACGGAAGGGTTCTCCTCGTCCTCAACCTGTCGGATCTGCTCTGATGGCCCTCGAACACAGCGGCGCCCGCATCCGGCTCTCGGGCCACTGCCCGGTCGAGGATGCCGAGCCGCTGCTCGATATCCTGCGCGCCACCCCGGAGGCCGTCGTCGACCTCACCGGCGCGGCGTGGCTCCACACGGCGGTGCTCCAGGTGCTGATGGTCGCGGCACCCGCCCTCCGCGGCCGGCCGGCCGGAGCCGTGCCGGCGGCCTGCCTGGCCGCGCTGCCCGAGGCCGCCGCGGAAGGCGCCGCGGAGGCCGAGCGCGGATGACCGAGCCGGGGACCGGGCGCATCCTCGCCGTGGCGAACCGCAAGGGCGGCACCGCCAAGACCACGACGGCCGTGAATCTCGCCGCAAGCCTCGCGGAGCGCGGCCGGCGGGTGCTGCTCGTCGACCTCGACAGCCAGGGCCATGCCGGCCTCGGCTTCGGCGTGCGGGCGAGGCCCGGCGAGCCGACGGTGCACGACCTGTTCCGCGGCACCGGGGTGACGGATCTCGGGCGCGCCGTGCGGCGCACCGCCGTGCCGAACGTGGACGTGCTGCCGGCCGATCGCGGCTTCTCGGGCACCGACGGCGCCGTCGCGCCCCTCGGCCTCGCGGCGGCGCTGAAGCCCCTGGCGACGGATTACGCGGTGATCCTGATCGACACCGCACCGACGGCCGACGCCCTGCTGATCAGCGCCCTGGCGAGCGCGCACCACGTCCTAGTTCCGACGCAGCTCAGCCACCTCGCGGTGGACGGCGTCGGGCAGTTCGCGCGCGCGTTCTTCCGGGTGGCGACGAGCCTCAATCCCGGTCTGCGCGGCCTCTCGATCGTGCCGGTGCAGGTGGATCTCCGGATCACGATGCAGCGGGAGGCCCTCGAGCAGCTCGCGAGCCGGTTCGGCCGGGAGCGCCTCCTGGCTGGGATCCGCACGGACATCGCTCTGGCGGAGGCCTTCGGATGCGGACGGCCGGTTCGGTACGTGAAGCCCCGTGCGCGGGCGGTGCAGGACTTCGAGCTGTTATGCGACCACGTCATGGAA
This sequence comes from Methylobacterium sp. Leaf361, assembly GCF_001424445.1. Classification (NCBI taxonomy): domain Bacteria; kingdom Pseudomonadati; phylum Pseudomonadota; class Alphaproteobacteria; order Hyphomicrobiales; family Methylobacteriaceae; genus Methylobacterium; species Methylobacterium sp. Leaf361. The sequence continues at coordinate 59,075 of NZ_LMPY01000013.1, forward strand.
AAATGCATTGCCGGGCAGATTGGAACGATTAAAACTTAGCCGTTCGCACAGAGATGGAGTTCAGAGCGAGAAATGAATACGATATTACTTGTGGACGACTCACCGAAAATTCTTTCGAGCATGTCAGGGATACTCCGCAGTTCGGGATATGAAACTGATCAGGCCGCCGATGCCGAGACGGCACTCGCGAAGGTCAAGGCAGGCCTGAAGCCGGCCCTCGTGATCACGGACTTCCACATGCCCGGCATGGACGGCGTCCAGTTGATCCAAGAGTTGCGGAAGCTCGCGCCGACCCGCTTCACGCCGATGCTCGTTCTCACGACGGAATCGCAGCAGGAGAAGCGCGACGGCGCGCGCCAGGCGGGGGCGACCGGCTGGCTGGTGAAGCCGGTCCAGGCCGACAAGCTGCTGCAGGTCCTGACACAGGTCGCCCCCGCGATTCAGCGCCGCGCCGCCTGATCCGGGCGACCCCTCCCCGCTGAAGCCCGCTCCGCGGGCCTCGGCCTCGCCCGGCCCCGCGCCACCGCTTCCGACCGAATGACCGTTCCCGCGATGCAGATTGCTGCCCATCCCTCCGCGATGACCGAGCTGCGGACGCTCCTGCTCAGTGCCGCGGCCGGCGGCGCGGTCGGGGCCGTGCCGCTGATCCTGGGGATAGCGCAGCCGGCGCAGCTCCTCTTCGCGGCCGCCGCCGCGCTCTGCGGGGGCCTCGTGACCCGCGGGCTGCAACCGTCCTGCCGCGCGGTCGAGCCGGATGCCCCGCCGATGGCGGTCACGCCTCGGGCCGAACCGGCAGTCGCCCCGGCGCACGGAGCGGGCTGCGCCGAGGCCGTGGCCCGGGATCTCGGCGACCTCGACCCCTATTTCGCCGTGACGGGCGAGCAGCTGCGCAGCATCGTCGCGCAGACCGAGGCGGCCGCCGCCGCGATCCTCGCCTCGCTGCAGAGGCTCGACGCCGCCCAGGCGCGCAGCGCCGCCTGCATCGGCGGCGCGCACGACCGCATCGTCGGCTTCGCCGAGCAGAGCGACGCCGCGCTGCAATCCCTGGCGGCGGCCCTCGGCGCCTATCTCGACCGGCGCCTGAACGACACCCGCGAGGAACGCGGCACCGTCGAGGTGGCCGTCGGGCAGATGCGCGGGCTCGATGCCCTGATCCTCAGCCTCGAGAAGGTCGGGGCGGCGACCCGGATGCTGGCGCTCAACGCCAACATCGAGGCGGCCCGCGCCGGGGCCCACGGAGCCGGCTTCCGGGTCATCGCCCGGGAGCTCCAGGATCTCGCGCAGACCTCCCAGACCGCGATGGCCGAGGCGCGCGTGCAGGTGGCGGACGCGCAGCAGACGATCAGCCGGGTGCTGATCGCCGATCGCGGGGACGACGCGACCCGCACCGAGCAGGAGCGCCTCCGCGCGCTGATGGCCGAACTCGGCGGGATCGCCGAGACGACCACCCGGGTCCTCCTCGGGATGGCGCGGACGGACCTCGCCGAGGTCAAGGCGCAGAATGCGGCGGTGGGCGACGAGGTGCTGTCGGTCTTCGGCCAAGTTCAGTTCCAGGACGTCGTCCGCCAGCAGATCGAGGCGGTCGATGCCGCCAACGCGGCGCTGCAGCTCTGCCTCGACGGCCTGCGCCGGCGACTGATCGGCACCGGGCCGGGGCGGGCGAGCGCGCCGGCGGCGATCCTCGAGACCGCGCGGGCGCGCTACGTCACCCAGATCCAGCGCCGCGTCGACGCCCAGGCCCTCGACCAAGTCGTCGACCAAGCCCTCGACCCGGTAGCGCCCGACATCGAGCTGTTCTGACGGGGCGGGCCGCGATGTCACGGAAGCGTCAGAAAACAGCGCCACATCCGCGGCACAGCTTGCATCGACCGTCGCGGTGCCGGATGCGGGCTGCGGCCCCGCGCTGTCCCGTGACCGATCCGCATCCGAGACCCGTACGTGATCTTCATCCACCAGCCCGCCGTCGGCGCCGGAGCCACGCTGCTTGAGCGCCGCGTCATCGATCTCCAGGACACGATCCCCGAGGACACGGTCTGGCTCGATCTGATCCGCCCGAGCCGCGAGGAGGAACTGAAGGTCGAGTCGTTCGCGGGCATCGAGGTGCCGACCCGCGAGGAGATGAAGGACATCGAGCCCTCGGAGCTGCTCTACGTCGAGGACGGCGCCCGTTACATGACCGGCCGGGTGCTCTCGAAGGTCAGCGACGCCGAGGAGCCGGGGCTGGCCGGCATCACTTTCATCCTGCGCGGCAACCGGCTGGTGACGGTGCGCCACGAGGAGCCGCAGGCCTTCCGCATGTACACGCAGCGCGCCGGGCGCTCGATGGGCAACGGCGGCGCCTCGACACCCTCGGGCGAATCGATCCTGGCCGGGCTGATCGAGGCGGTGATCGACCGCGCCGCCGACGTGCTGCAGCTCCAGGGCGAGCGCATCGACCGCCTGTCGGGCAAGATCTTCGAAGTGCAGGAGGACCCCTCCGCCCGCAACACCGCGCTGCAGGACACGCTGCGGGCGCTGGGCCGGCACGGCGATCTCATCTCCAAGCAGCGCGAGAGCCTCGTCTCCATGGAGCGGATCCTGCTCTCGCTGTCGGCGACCTACCGGACCAACAAGGCCCCGCGCGACCTGCGCGAGGACGTGCGCTCGACCCTGCGGGATCTTCAGTCCCTCGAGGAGCACGCCACCTTCCTGTCGACGAAGATCCAGTTCCTGCTCGACGCGACCTTGGGGCTCGTCAACCTGGAGCAGAACAACATCATCAAGCTGTTCTCGGTCATGGCGGTGGTCTTCATGCCGCCGACCCTGATCGCGTCGATCTACGGCATGAATTTTAAGTCCATACCGGAACTAGATTTCGCCTTCGGATACCCGATGGCGCTGATCATGATGGTCGTGGCGGCGGTATTTCCCTACTTCTTCTTCCGGTGGAAGAAGTGGCTCTGACAACAAACGCCGGTATAGAGCCGACAGAATCTTAAGACCTCTGCGGGAGCATGGCGGGGCCTGAAGGCGCGGCGCGGCCGCGAAGACGGAACCTCCTATGCGCTTCTCCCTCAAGACGGTCCTCGCCGGCGCCATCGGCCTGCTCGCCCTCGCCGCCGTCGGCCAGGGCATCGCCAGCGTCGTGAGCCTGTCGGAGATCGAGCGGAACGCCGCGGCGATCTCGCAGCAGGCCCTGCCCGCGCAGAACCAGGCCGAGGCCATCGGGACGGCCGTGCGGGACGCGCGCCTGCGGCTCTACCGGCTCGCGGTGGCCTCGCCCGACGCGGCGGCCCTGGACAGGAACCAGACGGCGCTGACCGACGCCCTCGGCGAGTTGTCCGGCCTCCGGCAAGCCTATCAGGACCGCCTGACGAGCCCGCAGGCCCGGGCGATCTACGAGCGCTTCACCAACGCGTGGAACGCCTACCAGAACATCCAGCTGCAGGTGGTCGAGCTGATGATCGCGGGCGACCAGCCGGGCGCCCTCGCACTCGTGCTGGATCCCGCGACGGGGGCGCAGAACGACGCCGCGGTGGCCAGCCTGACCGAATCGATCGCGGCGGCGCGGGGCCAGACCGAGGCCAACGTCACCCAGACCGTGCAGGCGGCGACGCGGGCCAAGCTGATCGCGCTGATCGCCACGGTGGTCGGCCTCGCGGTCGCGGCGGCCGCGATGCTGTTCGCCCTGTTCGGGATCGCGCGCCCCATCGAGCGCATGACCGGCGCGATGGGCCGCCTCGCCGAGGGCGACGAGACCGTGCCGGTCCCGCATACGGGGCGCCGCGACGAGATCGGCGCGATGGCGGCGGCCGTGCAGGTCTTCAAGGACAACCTGATCCACACCCGTGCCCTGGAGCGGGAGACCGCCCTGGCGCGGGACGGCGCCGAGGCGCAGCGCCGGCGCGCGGTCCACGCCATGGCCGAGTCCTTCGAGGCCGCGGTCGGCGGCGTGCTGGCCCGGGTGGCGGACGCCGCCCTCGGCCTGCGGGCCGACGCCGAGGCGATGAGCGGCACGGCCACGCACACCGCGGAGCGCTCGGCCACGGTGGCGGGCGCCGCCCAGGAGGCCGCCCAGCATGTCGGCACGGTCGCGGCGGCCGCGGAGGAACTCGGCGCCTCGGTGCAGGAGATCGGCCGCCAGGTCGACGGGTCCGCCGAACTCGCCCGGAGCGCGGTGGTCCAGGCCGGCGACACGGCCGGCCTCGTGCAGGAACTGAGCACCGCCGCGGGCCGGATCGGCGACGTCGTGCGCCTCATCACCGACATCGCCGGCCAGACGAACCTGCTGGCGCTGAACGCCACGATCGAGGCGGCCCGCGCCGGCGATGCGGGGCGCGGTTTCGCGGTGGTCGCCAGCGAGGTGAAGCAGCTCGCCGCCCAGACCGCCCGGGCCACCGAGGAGATCGCCGGTCAGGTCGGCCGTATCCAGGGCGCGACCGGGCAGACCGTGGACGCGATCGACGGGATCACGGCGCGCATCCGCGAGATCGACGGGGTGGCGACCTCAATCGCGGCCGCCGTCGAGCAGCAGGGCGCGGCGACCCGGGAGATCGCCCGGAACGTGGCCGAGGCGGCGTCCGGGACCGGCGCGGTCACCGGGACGATCGACGCGGTGGCGCGGGCGGCCGACGACACGGGCACGGCCGCCACGCGGATGCTGGCCTCGGCGTCGAGTCTCTCGGAGGAGGCCGCCGAGCTGCGCCGGGAGATCGACGCCTTCCTGCACACCGTGCGCGCGGCCTGAGGCTCGGCCTCAGGCTCAGCCGGGGCTCGACAGCTTCATCAGGACGAGCCCAGAGCCGAGCAGGCCGGCCGCGAGGATCCGGCTGGCGCTCGCCTGCTCCCCCAGCACGGCGATGCCGATCAGGAAGGCGCCGACCGCGCCGATTCCGGTCCAGATCGTGTAGGCGGTGCCCAGGGGCAGCGTGCGCATGGCCAGCGCCAGGAAGCCGACGCTGCCGGCCATCGACACGGCCATGATGGCGGTCGGCCAGAGGCGCGTGAAGCCCTCCGACTGCTTCATCGCGAAGGCCCAGACGACCTCCAGCACGCCAGCGGTGACGAGATAGATCCAGGCCACGGCGGCCCTCCCGAAAGGGCCGGGCCGTCCCGGACTTGTGTCCCGCGTGGCGGGGAGAGGACGTGGCCTCGCGGCGGGTCAGCTAGCGATGATCGGCCGAGCGCGCGAGCGCAGCGGCCGCGGATCCCTCAGGCCACCGCGGCGAGGTGCTTGACCTCGGCCTTGGCCACCACCTTGCCGACCGGCGGCGCCTTGCAGGTCTCCGCCTCGGGCGCCAGGACCGGCGGCTGCACCCAGCGGCCGGCATCGAGGTCGGCGATCCGGCCGTTGATCTCGCGGATGACGTAGCGCGAGAACGGGTAGACGTGGAGGTAGATCACCATGTTGGTGACCACGGCCTCCAGGGCGGCCGGGTTGCGGCGGGCGGTCTCCAGGAACACGCTCCAGAAGTGCTTGGCGAGTTCCGGACGCCGCACGGTCATCCGCCAGCACACCCGCAGCAGCGAGTAGAGATCGTGGGCGATGTGGCCCCAGTTGAGCTTCTGGGCGGCGAATTTCGGCCGCTTCACCCGCCTGGCGACCACCCGGACCCGGTCGAAGAAGTTCGGCGGGTCGTAGATCTCCTGGAGGACGTCGCGGTAGTCGGCCAGCACGTCGCGCTGCGGCCGCAGGGTCACGAAGTTGATGCCCTGCGTGCACTGGTCGCCCTGGTCGGCGGTGGTCGCCGCGTAGTTCTCGTAGAGGCGGCCCTCCTTGCGCAGGCGGCGCGAGAGCTGCGTGTTCGGCAGCGCGAAGAGCAGGCCGACCATGGCGATCGGGATGCCGGTCTGGCCGATGCACAGCGACATCGCCTTGCTGATGCTGTCCTTCTCGGTGTCGAAGCCGACGATGAAGCCGGCCGTGACGAACATGCCGTGCTCGTAGAGCTTGTGCACGCTGTCGGCGATGGACCGCTTGGTGTTCTGCTTCTTCTGGGTCTGGATCAGCGTCGCCTCGTCGGGCGTCTCGATCCCGGTGAACAGGGCGAAGAAATTCGCGTCCCGCATCATCCCGAGCAGCTCGTCGTCGTCCGCGAGGTTCAGCGAGGCCTCGGTGGAGAACTTGAACGGGTAGCCGTGCTCCTCCTGCCACTTGATCAGGTGGGGCAGGAACAGTTTGATCGCCTTCTTGTTGCCGATCAGGTTGTCGTCGACGAAGTCGACGTGCCCGCGGTAGCCGAGGCCGTAGAGCCGGTCGAGCTCCGCCAGCATCTGCGGCGTGGTCTTGGTCCGCGGGGCGCGGCCGTAGAGCTCGATGATGTCGCAGAACTCGCAGGTGAACGGGCAGCCGCGCGAGAACTGGACGCCGATGTAGAGGTAGTGGCTGAAGGTCAGCAGGTCGAAGCGCGGGATCGGGCTCTTGGTGACGTCGGCCTTGAACTTCTCGGCCGTGAGCCGGCCGCGGCGCTCGCCGGCCTCCCAGGCGGCCACGAACTTGTCGAGAATGCCCTCGGCCTCGCCCAGCACCAGGAAGTCGGCCTTGTCGTAGACCTCCGGCGTCGAGGTCGGGGCCGGGCCGCCGACGCAGACCGGGGTTCCGAGCGCCACGCAGCGGTCGATGACCACGAGGCAGTCCGGCTCCTGGGGCAGCATGCCGCCGGTCATCACGAGGTCGGCGGCCTGGATCTGCGCGTCCGTCAGTTCCTCGCAGTTGCGGTTGACGAGCGTCACCTGCCAGGCCGGCGGCAGCATCGCGGCCAGCGTGATGAGGCCCAGCGGCGGCGCCGGCGCGCGGGCGCCCTGCAGCTCCATGGCCTCTTTGAAGTTCCACATCGAGTTTTCGTAGAACTTCGGGAACACCATCAGCACGCGCGGGGCCGTGTTCGCTTCCGACATGCCAGTTTCCCTCGTTCACACGCACGGTCCCGGCCCGACCGGAGATCGGGGCGGGTACAGGATCGCTCCCCTGACCTGCGGGCGAATTAAGGCCGTTTTTCGCTCCCGCAGCAATCGGAGCCGCCGTTCCCGACAGGACGCGCGTCCGGGCCCCGCGAATCAACCCCGCCGACGGGTCCCGGGGCGGATCCGGCCCGTTTGCGGCGGGGCTGCGCCATTCGGGCGACAGGTCCCGCCAAAACCGTCCCGGCCCGTCACGGCCTGTCACGGCCCGACGCGGAACCGCTCCGGCCGCGTCCCGTCGGCGTCGGTGAAGCCGTAGATCCGCGCGAGGTCGCCGGCATGCAGCACGGCGCCCGCCCGGGCGGCGATGTCGGGGTCGGCGGCGAGCGCCGCGAGCGCCCGGCCGGCGTAGAGCGGGCTCTCGGTGGCGTGCTGCTCCTGGCCGAGATCGCGCGCCCGCTCGGTGGCGACGAAGCCCGGCGAGAGGCCGAGAGCGGTGACGCCGTGGGGCGCGAGTTCCCGGGCGAAGGCCAGGGTCAGCCGGTTGGTCGCGGCCTTGGCGGAATCGTAGAACACGTCACCGAGGTAATCCTCGGTCCCGAAGGAGACGAGCGCCAGCAGCCCGGCCCGCGCCGCCACCATGGCGGGGGCGACCGCCCGGGCGAGCAGCAGGGCCGGGAGCGGCCCGGCCTCGAGGAGGCCGATGTACGGCTCCGCCGAGCGGCGCCAGAACGGCGTGCCCCAGCCGGCCCCGTCCGGGTAGCGCTCGCCGTCGTAGCCCTCGTTGCCGCTCCACACGCTGCAGGCCGCGACGTCGATGCGCCCGAACCGGCGCAGAGCCCAGTGGACCAGCGCGTCGGTGGCGCGCTCGGAGCGGTGGTCGCAGAGGTAGTGGTGACCGCGCCCGCCGGCCGCGTCGACCGCGCGGGCCGTATCCTCGATCGCCTCCGCGCGCATCTCGGTGCGCGGGCCGGTCTCGCTGGAGCGGGCCGTGACGATCACCGTGGCCCCCGCCTCGCCCAGCGCCCGGGCGAGGCCCCGGCCGACGCCCCGCGACGCGCCCGCGACGAGGCAGATCTTCTGGGAGAGGTCGGGCGGGCTCACGCCGAGGCGGCGGGCTTCGACCGCGACAGGAAGGCGGCGAGCCGCTCCTGGGATTCGGGCGAGCGCAGTTGCGCGTCGAAGGCTTTCGCCTCAGCCTCCAGGGCCGCCTCGACCTGCGCCTGGTCGCCCCGGATCAGCGCCCGGGACGCCGTCAGCGCCCCGCGCGGCAGGGCGGCGAGGCGCGCCGCCTGCGCGATCGCCTGCTCGACCAGCATGTCGGCGGGCAGCACCGCGTTGACGAGGCCCAGGGCCTGCGCCTCGTCGGCCTCGAGCGGCCGGGACAGGAGCAGCAGCTCGGTCGCCCGGAGCCGGCCGACCCGCAGGGGCAGCAGGTAGCTCGACGCCGCCTCCGGCACGAGGCCGAGCTCGACGAAGGGCATGCGCAGGCGCGCCGCCGGGCTCGCGTAGACGAGGTCGCAGTGCAGGCAGAGGGTCGCGCCGATGCCGACCGCGATCCCGTCGACCGCCGCCACCATCGGGGTGCGGGTCCGGGCGAGCTGGCGGATGAAGGCCAGCGCCGGCGAGGAACTGAATCCATCGCCGGCATGTCCCATGAAATCGGCGAGGTCGTTGCCGGCGCTGAACATGCCGGGCTGCCCGGCGAAGACCACGGCGCCGACCGCGTCCGACGCGTCGGCCTGCGCCAGGCCCGCGCGCATCGCGTCGTACATGGCGCCCGTGAGGGCGTTCTTCTTCTCGGGGCGGTTCAGGGTTATCAGGCGGACGCCGCCCGCGAGGTCGTCGATCGTGACGGGTTCGGCCATGATCCGCTCCTCAAACCGCCAGCGCCAGGGCGGCGTCGTCCGTGAAGGCGCCGCCCTCGACCACCGCCTGCTCCAGGCCGGAGGCGGCCACCAGGAGGTTCTCGGCGTAGAACCGGGCGAGCGCGATGCGGGCCGCGTGCGCCGGATCCGTCTCGCCGGCCTTCAGGGCGGCGCTCGCGGCGAGCGCGCTCCGGGCGAGGCAGGCGCCGCCGAGCGTCAGGCCGAACAGGCGCAGATACGGGGTCGCTCCGGCGAGCGCCGTCTCCGGCCGGTTGGAGGCCAGCGCGGCGAGCTGGTGGCTCGTCGCCCGGTCGAGGCTGCCGATCCCGTCGCGCAGCCGCGCCGCCATGTGGCCGAAGGCCGGGTCGCCGGCCTTGAGCAGTCCCTCCGCGGCGCGGCGCATCCAGGCGATCTGCGACCGCGCGGTGGCCCCGCCGTTCAGCGGCAGCTTGCGGGCGGTGAGGTCGATGGCCTGGATGCCGTTGGTCCCCTCGTAGATGCCGAGGATGCGGGCGTCGCGCATGAGTTGCGCCGCCCCGGTCTCCTCCACGAAGCCCATGCCGCCGTGGACCTGCACGCCGAGCGAGGTCACCTCGTTGGCGAGGTCCGTCGCGAACGCCTTCGCGACCGGGGTCAGCAGCGAGGCGCGGTCCAGGGCCGCCTGCCCCTCCGGTCCCTTCGACGCGTCGAGGGCCGCGGCGGTGAGGTAGCAGATGGCGCGGGCGGCGGCCGTCGAGGCCTTCATGGTGAGCAGCATGCGCTGCACGTCCGGATGGGCGGCGATCGGGCTGGTCGCCTCGGCGGCGCCCACCGCCTTGCCCTGGCGGCGCTCCTGCGCGTAGGCGAGCGCCCGCTGGGTCGCGGCCTCGGCGATTCCGACGCCCTGCAGGCCGACATTGAGCCGCGCCGCGTTCATCATCGTGAACATGCAGGCCAGACCCTTGTTCTCCTGGCCGATCAGCCAGCCGGTGGCGCCGCCGCCGTCGCCGAACGCCATCGAGCAGGTCGGCGAGGCGTGGATGCCGAGCTTGTGCTCGATGCCGGAGCAGCGCAGGTCGTTGCGGGTGCCGTCCGGCAGCACTTTCGGCACCAGGAACAGGGAGATGCCCCGCGTGCCGGCGGGCGCGTCGGGCAGGCGCGCCAGGACGAGGTGGACGATGTTGTCGGCGAGATCGTGCTCGCCGTAGGTGATGTAGATCTTGTTGCCGGTGATCCGGTAGGTGCCGTCGCCCGCCGGCACCGCCCGGGTGCGCAGCAGGGCGAGGTCGGAGCCCGCCTGCGGCTCGGTCAGGTTCATGGTGGCGGGCCATTCACCCGAGACCAGCTTCTCGAGGTAGCGCGCCTTCAGGTCGTCCGAGCCGTGGGCCGCGAGCGCCTCGATGCCGCCCTGGGTCAGGAGCGGGCAGAGGCCGAAGGCGAGGTTGGCGCCGTTCCACATCTCGGTGCAGGCGGCCTCGATCAGCTTCGGCAGGCCCTGGCCGCCGTGGTCGGCCTCGGCCGAGAGCCCGTTCCAGCCGCCCTCCGTGAAGGTGCGGTAGGCCTCGCGCCAGCCGGGCGGCGTGGTGACCTGCCCGTCCGCGAAGGGGGTGCCGTGCCGGTCGCCGACCCGGTTGAGCGGCGCGATCACGCCGGCGGCGATCCGCCCGGCCTCGGTCAGGATCGCCTCGGCATCGTCGGGATCGACCGCGTCGAGCCCGGCCACGTGCCGCAGCGTGAAGAGCATCTCGGGGACCGGGGCGCGGTAACTCATACGATCCTCCCGTGTGGCGGCCCGCCCGCGCGTTCGATCCGGGGCGGGTTTGACCGCGCCCGCGCACCGGCGCTAGGGCGGGGCGAGGATAGGCGCGCGGGGCTCGCACCGCCATGACCTCGGAGACGGCTTCCCGCATGAACGATCCCGGGTCAACGGTCCCGGCCGCGACCCGGCGGCTCCCCGCCGACGCGGCCGGCCTCGCGGAGGCCGCCGCGCTCCTGCGGGCCGGCCGCCTCGTCGCCTTCCCCACCGAGACCGTCTACGGGCTCGGGGCGGACGCCACCGACCCCGCCGCGGTGACGGGCATCTTCGCCGCCAAGGCGCGGCCGCGCTTCAACCCGCTGATCTCGCACCTGCCCGACGCGGCGGCGGCCCTGGCGGAAGGGGTCTTCGACGCGCCGGCGCGCCGCCTCGCGGAGGCCTTCTGGCCCGGCCCCCTCACCCTGGTGGTCCCGGCGCACGCGGGCACGCGGGTCTGCGACCTCGCCCGCGCCGGCCTGCCGAGCCTCGCCCTGCGGGTTCCGGCGCACCCGCTCGCGCGCGCGCTCCTCGCCGAGGCCGGGCGGCCGGTCGCGGCGCCCTCGGCCAACCGCTCCGGGCGGGTGAGCCCGACCCGGGCCGCCCACGTCCTCGACGATCTCGCCGGCCGCATCGCCGCGGTGCTCGACGGCGGCGACACGCCGGTCGGCGTCGAGTCGACGGTGGTGGCCTGCCTGGGCGGCACGCCGCGGCTGCTGCGGCCCGGCGGCGTCACCCGGGCGGCGCTCCGGGCGGTGCTCGGCCTCGACCCGGCGGCGCCCGAGGCGGCGGATGCCGACCGGCCGGCGGGCCCGGGCATGCTCGCCTCGCACTACGCGCCGCGGGCGCGGGTCCGGCTCGACGCGGTGCGGATCGCACCCGGCGAGGCGGTCCTGCTGTTCGGCTCGCATCTCCCGGCGGATCACGAATTCGCGTGGGCCAGCGTCAACCTGAGCCCGGCGGGCGATCTCGCCGAGGCCGCTTCCCGGCTGTTCGGCGCCCTGCGCGACCTCGACGCCTCGGGGGCGGAGACCATCGCGGTCGCGCCGATCCCCGAGGACGGGCTCGGCGAGGCGATCCGAGATCGCCTCGCCCGGGCGGCCGCGCCCCGCTGACGGCGGAGAATCTTTCGCCGGCCGCGGAACAGAGTTCGGCCTGATCCGTTTACTAATCACGAAGGCCTTCTCAGCCCCCAATGGCCTTTTTCCTTCCAGGCTCGGAGCAATCCGAGCCTTTTTTCTTGGCTTCTCAGTCTCGGGCCAGCTTGGCGGCAATGCCCGCCACGTGGCGGCCCTGGAACCGCGCGCCCTCCAGCTCGACGGCGCTCGGCTGGCGGGAGCCGTCGCCGTCCGCGATCGTGCTGGCGCCGTAGGGCGTGTTGCCCTTCACCGCCTCGACGCCCGCCTGCCCCTGGAAGCTGTAGGGCAGGCCGACCACCACCATGCCGTGGTGGAACAGCACCGTGTGGAAGCTCGTCAGCGTCGTCTCCTGGCCGCCGTGCTGGGAGGCCGTGGAGGTGAAGACCGAGCCGACCTTGCCGACCAGGGCGCCCTTCATCCAGAGCCCCCCGGTCTGATCGATGAACTGCTTCATCTGCGAGGCCATGTTGCCGTAGCGGGTCGGCGTGCCGAAGATGATCGCGTCGTAGTCGGCGAGCTCAGCGACGGTCGCGACCGGCGCAGCCTGATCGAGCTTGAAGTGGCTCTGCCGGGCGACCTCCTCCGGGACCAGCTCGGGCACGCGCTTCACGACGACTTCGGACCCCGTCTCGCGGGCGCCCTCGGCGACGGCGTAGGCCATCTGCTCCACGTGACCGTAGGTCGAGTAGTACAGCACCAGAACCTTCGCCATCGGGTGATCTCTCCTGCGTGTCGGACGGCCGGCCGAATCGTCGGCCGGCGGAAGGCCACTCCATCGCGCATTTGCCGCCTTGCAAGAATGCCCCGACATGCAAGATTGATCTTGCACAGATGCAAGGTTCGGGGCGTGGCGCTCGATTGGGACGAATTCCGGTTCGTGAAGGCGGTGGCCGATCGGGGCGGCCTGACCGCGGCAGCGGTCGAACTGGGCATCAATCACTCTACGGCGTTCCGGCGCCTCGCCGCCCTGGAGGCGCGGCTCGGCGCGCGCCTGTTCGAGCGGCTGCGCACGGGCTACGTGCCGACCGCCGCCGGGCAGGCGATGATCGAGGCGGCCGGGCGCATCGAGCTGGACGTGGCACGGTTCTCCCGCGCGGTGGCGGGACAAGGCGAGACACCCTCCGGCGAGCTGCGGGTGACCGCGCCGGCCGGCTTCGCCGCCGACCTGCTGATGCCGATGCTGGCGAGCTTCGCCGAGCGCTATCCGGAGATTCGGATCGACCTCATCCTCGCGGAGGCGACGCTCAACCTCTCGCGCCGGGACGCCGACGTGGCGATCCGGATCAGCCGCGAGCCGAGCGAGACCCTGGTCGGCCGCCGCCTCGCCCTCACCGCCTGGGCGGTCTACGGCCGCGCCGATCGCGCCTACGGCGACCTGGCCCGCGAGACGTGGATCAGTCCGGGGCCGCTGGTGGCGGGAGGCTCGCTCACGCGGTTCGTGGAGGCGCGGGTGCCATCCGACCGCGTCCGCCTGCGGATCAACGCGGTGCTGGGCCTGGAGGCGGCGGTCGAGGCCGGTCTCGGCATCGGCCCGCTCCCCTGCTTCACGGCCGACGTCAACCCGGCGCTGCGCCGCCTGTCCGGGCCGCACCCCGAACTCGGGGCGGACCTCTGGATCCTGACGCATCCGGACCTGCGCCACGCGGCGCGGGTCCGGGCCTTCATGGAGCACGTCGCCGAGGCGCTGCTGCCCCTGCGGGCGCGCTTCGAGGGCCGATGACCCGCCTCAGCGGATCTCGACCACCTCGATCTCGTGGCCGTTCATCTCGACCACGTCGCCGATCGTCTTGCCGGTGATCGCCCGGGCCAGCGGCGCCACGTACGAGATCGAGCCCTTGTGCGGGTCGGCCTCGTCCTCCCCGACGATCCGGAAGGTCTGCCGGGTCTCCTTGCCCGCCTCGTCCTCGCGGACCACCGTGACGGTCGAGCCGAACTGCACAGTGTCGCCCCCTTTGGGCTCGACGAGCTGGGCGGTGTTCTTCCGGGCGGCCCAGTAGCGCAGATCGCGCCCGATGCGGGAATCCTCCGCCTTGTCGGCGGGGTCCAACGAGGCGACCTCCTTCTCGAGACGCGCGACTTCGGCCTCGATCTGCGCGAGCCCCTCCGGCGTGACGAAGTTCGTGTGCGGCGAGATCGGCCGGTCCGGCAGATTCTCGAACGCTTCCCCACCCTCGGGCTCTTTGACGAATGCGACGCTCATGAAGACGCCAACACGCGAGGTACGGCAAAGGTTCCCGCGCGACGGCGGTTCGGCCGGCCCGGCGTTTTCGCCGTGGCGCGACACGGGCACCGCTCGCTAGACTCTCCTGCGATACATCCGGAGCCGTCGATGTCGACCCTGTCCGCCGCCGAGGCCGTCGCCGCCAACCGCCAGGCCTGGGATGCCTCCGCGCCCCTGCACCGGAGCGACCCGTCTTGGGACCGGCTGACGCAGAACTTCGCGCGGGATCCCGGCTTCTCCTGCTTCGACCCGCCGATGGAGGCGGCCCTGCGGGCGATCGGCCTCGCCGGGACCTCCGTCGCGCAGCTCTGCTGCAACAACGGGCGGGAGACGGTGTCGCTGATGAATCTCGGCGCCCGGTCGGCGACCGGGTTCGACCAGTCGGAGGCGTTCCTCGCCCAGGCCAGGGACCTCGCCGGCATCGCCGGGCGCGACTGCCGCTTCGTCGCGGGCGACGTGCACGCGATCGACGCGGAGCACGACGGTGCCTACGACCTCGCGGTGATCACCATCGGCGTGCTGGGCTGGATGCCCGACCTGCCGCGCTTCCTCGCCGTGGCGGCGCGCCTCCTGCACCCGGGCGGCCGGATCCTCATCCACGAGGAGCACCCCGTCGTGAACATGTTCGAGCCGCGGGCGGAGCAGCCGCTCCTGGTCCGGCACTCCTATTTCCGCACGGCGCCGTTCGTTGGCGAGGACGCCATCGTGTACGGCGACGGGCCGGCCCCGCGGGTCGGACCGCATTACTGGTTCGCCCATCCCGTCGGGATGCTGATCGAGAGCCTGATCGGTGCCGGCCTCGCGATCGAGCGGTTCCGGGAGTTTCCTGACAACATCAGCAGCACGGCCTGCGACGTGCTCGCCGCCGACCGGCTCCTGCCGATGAGCTACCTGCTCCAGGCCCGGAAAGCCGCCTGACGGGCGCCGGACCTACGCCACCGTCACGACGGTCCGGCCCCGAACCTTGCCGGCCAGGATCTCGTCGCCGAGCCGGCCGACCTCTTCCAGGCGGACCTTGCTGGTCATGGCGGCGAGCTTGGCCAGGTCGAGCTCCCGGGCGAGGCGCGCCCAGGCCTCGCGGCGTTTCTTCTGCGGGGTGGTGACGCTGTTGATGCCGAGCAGCGAGACGCCGCGGAGGATGAAGGGCGCCACCGAGGTCGGCAGGTCCATGCCCTGCGCCAGCCCGCAGGCCGCGACGGCGCCGTCCGCCCGGGTCATGGCGAGCACGTTGGCGAGGGTCGTGGAGCCGACGGCGTCGACGCCGGCGGCCCAGCGCTCCTTGCTCAGCGGCTTGCCGGGCTTCGACAGTTCGGCCCGGTCGAGAATCTCGGCGGCACCGAGCCCCTTCAGGTAATCGGACTCGCCGTCCCGGCCGGTGGAAGCGATGACGTGCCAGCCCGCCCGGGCGAGGAGCGCCACCGCGACGGAGCCGACGCCGCCCGAGGCGCCGGTGACGATGACCGGACCGTGCTCGGGCTTCACGCCGTGGGCGTCGAGCGCCATGCAGCACAGCATCGCCGTGTAGCCGGCAGTGCCCACCGCCATGGCCTGCTCGGCCGTGAGCCCCTGGGGCAGCGGCACCAGCCAGTCACCCCGGACCCGGGCGCGCTGCGCGTAGGCGCCGAGATGCGTCTCGCCGACGCCCCAGCCGGTGAGCACGACCGCGTCGCCCGGCCTGTACTCCGGATGGTCCGAGGTCTCGACGATCCCCGAGAAGTCGATGCCGGGGATCATCGGGAAGCGGCGCACCACCGGCGACTTGCCGGTGAGCGCGAGGCCGTCCTTGTAGTTCAGGGTCGAGTGCGTCACCCGCACGGTGACGTCGCCGTCCATCAGGTCGGCGTCGTCGAAGTCCGTGAAGGCGAGGCTCTGGCCGGCCTCGTTCTTCTCGACCACCCAGGCCTTGAACGTCCCCATCGTCACCTCCCGCTTCGCGCGGTGAGGTGTGGCCGGGACGCCCGGAATCAAGACGGGCGCGGTCGTGACCGGCTCAGTATCCCTCGTACCGGCTGCCCGTGTAGAAGCCGAGACCGACGCCGATATCCGAGGAGCTCGCCCCGGTGATGCCGAGGGCGTCCGGGATCGAGCCGACGAGCGGGCCGCCGTAGGCCGCGGGCCGGTAGCCGTAACCGCCGCCGATCGGCGCCCAGCCGGCCCGGGCGGGCGCGACGAGGACGCGGCGGCTGACGCTGGCATACTCCGGCGGGATCGTCTCGGGGATCGTCTGCGCCGGGCGGATCAGCACGGTCCGGGTGCGGACGGCGAAGCGCGGCGGCGTGGTCACCCAGCAGCCGATCAGCTCGCCGCCGGGGCCGCGGCTGGTCTGCCAGTAGCGGCCGCCGGGCGAGACCATCACGCGCTCCGACACCGTGTCGTAGACCGGCGGCGTGGTCCGGTAGACCGTGCGGGGCGGGCGCACCAGCACGTTCTCCTGCACGGTGTCGTAGACCGGCGGCGTGACGACGCGGCGATAGCATTCGGAGCCGTAGCAGCCGCCGGCCTGGGCGGGTGCGGCGAGGAGCGCGCCACCGAGGGCGGCGGCGAGGAGAGCGGTGCGAGCGACCGGCGCGGTCATGGAAGTCCTCTGATACGCATTACTACGAGACGCGGCGCGGACGCGGCGCTCGTCTCGACGTACCAGAGGCCAGACTCGTTGCCCGGCGCGCAAGCATTATCGGGAACGAAGGTAAAATTAACCCTTGGTTTCGACTGCTTAGGCGTCGCCTACCTAGGTAGGATTGTTCGGATCTTCGACAGTCTCTCTTATGAGACCGGATCCGACCCGGGTCAGGTCTGGCCGGCCCGGAGTTGGTAGAAGATGTGCCGGCCGATCACGTCCATCTTGCGCAGACGGCGGGCCCAGCCCGGACGCACGTAGTCGGCGTGGTAGTGGGTCGCGGCGCCGACCTCCGCGAGGTAGGTCCGGCCCTCAATCACCGAGCGGGCGATGCGGGTGGCGGACTCCCAGGCGCCGGCATCGGTGATGCGCAGCGACTTGCCCTCGCAGGCGAAGGAGAACTGGCACCCCATGTAGTGGTGCCGGTTCTGGTAGACGACACCGCAGACGCTCGCCGGGTAGAGGCCGCTCTTCACCCGGTTGAGCACCACCTGGGCGACGGCGGCCTGGCCGGCCTCGGGCTCGCTCCGGGCCTCGAAATAGACCGCCTCGGAGAGGCAGCGCTGCTCCTTGTCGAGGGCGTTCGGATCGATCAGGTCGGCGTAGCGCCGGCGCGCGTCCTCGGGCACCGGCTGGGCGCTGTCGGGCCGCTCGGTGCGGATCGCGAAATCGGGGAGCGCGAGGCTCGCCGCGGCGATCTCGACGGGGATGGCGTCGGCGGGCGCCGGCGTCGTGGAGGACAGCGCGATGGCCCGCGGCACCGGCGGGGTCGAGCCGTCGAAGCGCTCGGGGCCGCCATCCTCGGTGAGGTCGGCCGTCCCCGCGCCCGTGGAGGCGGCGGTGCCGCTGCCGGTGGTGAGGCCGAGATCCGGCACGGGGACGAAGGCGGCCTCCGGCTCGGATTCCGGGTCCCAGATCGCGGAGCCCTGCGTCAGCACGCCGGTGACGCTGCCGGTAACGTCGCCGAACACCAGGGCGCCGCCCGCCTCGCGCAGGTTCGCGGCCCGGCGCGCGAAGCTCTCGGCCGGCGGCCGGGCGGGGTCGCCCTTGCCGGCCCGCTGCACGACCGGGAAAACGTGCGCGCCGGTCTTGAAGGTCGCCTGGGGCGGCTCGTCGCCGAGGCGGCGGAGGGCCGATCCGATCAGCAGGGTGCCGGGCGGCAGCGGCGGGACCGTGTCGGCATCGATCACCCCGAGCCGGCTCGCCCCGATGGCGTTCTCCGTGCCGGCATCGGCGGTGAACGACACCAGCAGGCCCAGACCGACCATCCAGGGCGTCAGGGCCGCCGAGAGCCAGCGCAGGCTCGATTCCCGTCCTCGTCTCGTGCCCACGACGCCAGACCCGCACTCACGCACCCGAACCGGCCGGATCCTCCCCGTTTCCAGGGTGTTTCTGCGGCCGCGCCGAATTTATCGCGCGGTATGGTTGAGCTGCCGTTAAGGCCGGACGGTCGCGCGCGTCTCGATACGGTTTCGGGGTTGCAGTCGACACTGCCCGGCCCGTCATCACGAGCGCAGCGAAGTGACCCAGGGCAGCGGGACGTCTTCCAGCGTGGCGCGACACTGGGTTGCTTCGCTGCGCTCGCAAAGACGGCGTTCGAGTTGGTGAGGGGACACGGCCGGACAAAGGCAGGCCGGAACGAGAGAGGGCGGCCCGAAGGCCGCCCTCTCCCAACTCAGTCCTGCCGACGGCCTCACTCGGCGGCGGCGGGCGGAAGCTCCTCGACCGGCATGGCGCCGCTCTCGGCCTGCTTCTGCTGCAGGATCATCGCGTCGCGGCGGCGGGCGACGGAGCGGATATCCGCCACCATCGAGCCCGTGCCCGCCGGGATCAGCGACCCGACGATGACGTTCTCCTTCAGGCCCTCCAGGGTGTCGACCTTGCCGTTGACCGCCGCCTCGGTGAGGACGCGGGTGGTCTCCTGGAACGAGGCCGCCGAGATGAACGACTTGGTCTGCAGCGACGCCTTGGTGATGCCGAGCAGGACCGGAACGCCCTGGATCGGCTTCTTGCCCTCGGCGAGCAGCTTCTCGTTGAAGTCGGTCAGCTCCGTCCGGTCGATCTGGTCACCCGAGAGGATGTCCGAGTCGCCGCCGTCGGTCACTTCGACCTTCTGCAGCATCTGACGGACGATCACCTCGATGTGCTTGTCGTTGATCGACACGCCCTGCAGCCGGTAGACCTCCTGGATCTCGTTGACGAGATAGGCCGCGAGTTCCTCCACGCCCTTGATCGCCAGGATGTCGTGCGGCGCCGGGTTCCCGTCGACGATGTAATCGCCGAGCTCGACCACGTCGCCGTCCTGCAGGTGGATGTGCTTGCCCTTCGGGATCAGGTACTCGACCGCCTCAGAGCCGTCATGCGGCGTCAGCGTGAGCCGACGCTTGTTCTTGTAGTCGCGGCCGAACGCGATGGTGCCCGACTTCTCTGCGATGATCGCCGCGTCCTTCGGGCGCCTTGCCTCGAACAGCTCCGCCACCCGCGGCAGACCGCCGGTGATGTCGCGGGTCTTGGCCGAGTCGGTCGAGACGCGGGCGAGAATGTCGCCGGCATTCACCTTCGCGCCGGGATCGAAGCCGATGATGGCGTCGACCGGAAGGAAGTAGCGGGCGTCCGAGCCGCGGGGCAGCTTGAGCGCCTTGCCGTCCCGATCGACCACGACCATCGCGGGCTTGAGGTCAGAGGTCCGGGCCGAGCCGCGCCAGTCGACGACGACGCGCTTGGCGATGCCGGTCGACTCGTCGGTGGTCTCGGTCATGGACTGGCCGTCGACCAGGTCCTCGTAGGCCACGATGCCGTCCACCTCGGTGAGGATCGGACGGGTGTAGGGATCCCACTCGGCGATCCGCTGCCCGCGCTTGATCTTGTCACCCTCGTCGACCCGGAGCTTAGCGCCGTACTGCAGGCGGTGGACCGCCCGCTCGACCCCGTCCGACCCGACGACCACCACCGCCACGTTGCGGCCGGTGGCGATCAGATCGCCATCGGAGTTCTTGGCGATCGCGCGGTTGCGGATCTTGATCGTGCCCTCGAAGCTCGACTCGATGAACGACGAGTCGGCGATCTGGGCCGCACCGCCGATGTGGAAGGTGCGCATCGTGAGCTGCGTGCCCGGCTCGCCGATCGACTGCGCCGCGATGACGCCGACGGCCTCGCCCATGTTGACGGGCGTGCCGCGGGCGAGGTCGCGCCCGTAGCAGGTGGCGCAGACGCCGCTCTTGGTGGCGCAGACCAGCACCGAGCGGATCTTCACCTCCTGGATGCCGGCGGCGTTGATCGCCGGCAGGTGCCGCTCCTCGATGGTCTCGCCGGTCTTGACGATCACCGTGCCGTCCGCGGCCACCAGATCCTCGGCCGTGGCGCGGCCCAGGATGCGGGTGGCGAGCGTCGCCACGACCTGGCCGGCATCCACGATGGCGCGCATCTTGATGCCGTTGGTCGTGCCGCAATCGACCTCGCGGATGACGGCGTCCTGGGCCACGTCGACGAGGCGGCGGGTCAGGTAGCCGGAATTCGCGGTCTTCAGGGCGGTGTCGGCCAGGCCCTTACGGGCACCGTGCGTGGAGTTGAAGTACTCCAGAACGTCCAGGCCTTCCTTGAAGTTCGAGATGATCGGGGTCTCGATGATCTCGCCCGACGGCTTGGCCATGAGGCCGCGCATCGCCGCGAGCTGCTTCATCTGGGCAGGCGAGCCGCGGGCACCCGAGTGGCTCATCATGTAGATCGAGTTGACCTGCTTGTCGGCCCCGTGCTCGTCCTTCTGGACGGCCGAGATTCGGCCCATCATCTCGGCGGCCAGCTTGTCCGAGCACTTCGCCCAGGCATCGACGACCTTGTTGTACTTCTCACCCTGGGTGATCAGGCCGTCGTTGTACTGCTGCTCGTAATCCTTCACGAGCGCGCGGGTCGTGTCGACGATCGACCACTTGTTCTCCGGCACGACCATGTCGTCCTTGCCGAACGAGATGCCGGCCTTGAACGCGTGGTTGAAGCCGAGCGCCATGATCCGGTCGCAGAAGATCACCGACTCCTTCTGACCGCAGTGGCGGTAGACGGTGTCGATCATCGCCGAGATTTCCTTCTTGGTCATCAGCTTGTTGACGACGTCGAAGGGCACCTTGGCGTGCTTCGGCAGGGCGCCGGAGAGGATCACGCGGCCGGGGGTGGTCTCGTAGGTCTTGGTCAGGGGCTCACCGTCCGGGCCGATACCGGTCCAGCGCCACTTGATCTTCGAGTGCAGCGACACGGCCTTGGCGGCGAGAGCGTGCTCCAGCTCGCCCATGTCGCCGTAGACGCCCTGCATCGGGTTCTTGGCGTTGCCCGGCTTGAATTCGCCCGGCGCGCCCTCCGCCACGATCGACAGGTAGTAGAGGCCGAGAACGATGTCCTGCGACGGCACGATGATCGGCTGACCGTTGGCCGGGTGCAGGATGTTGTTGGTCGACATCATCAGGACGCGCGCTTCCAGCTGCGCCTCGAGCGACAGCGGGACGTGCACGGCCATCTGGTCGCCGTCGAAGTCGGCGTTGAACGCGGCGCAGACCAGCGGGTGCAGCTGGATCGCCTTGCCCTCGATCAGCTTCGGCTCGAAGGCCTGGATGCCGAGGCGGTGCAGCGTCGGCGCGCGGTTCAGCATCACCGGGTGCTCGCGGATCACCTCATCGAGGATGTCCCAGACCTCCGGCTTCTCCTTCTCCACGAGCTTCTTGGCCTGCTTGACGGTGGCCGAGAAGCCCTTGGCGTCGAGGCGCGCGTAGATGAACGGCTTGAACAGCTCCAGCGCCATCTTCTTGGGCAGGCCGCACTGGTGCAGCTTCAGCTCCGGACCCACCACGATCACCGAGCGGCCCGAGTAGTCGACGCGCTTGCCGAGCAGGTTCTGGCGGAACCGGCCCTGCTTGCCCTTGAGCATGTCGGCGAGCGACTTCAGCGGGCGCTTGTTGGCACCCGTGATGACGCGGCCGCGGCGGCCGTTGTCGAACAGGGCGTCGACAGCCTCCTGCAGCATCCGCTTCTCGTTGCGGATGATGATGTCGGGGGCGCGCAGCTCGATCAGCCGCTTCAGGCGGTTGTTGCGGTTGATGACGCGGCGGTAGAGGTCGTTGAGGTCGGAGGTCGCGAAGCGGCCGCCGTCCAGCGGGACCAGCGGGCGCAGGTCCGGCGGGATCACCGGCACGACCGTGAGGATCATCCATTCCGGCTTGTTGCCGGACATCTGGAAGGCCTCGATGATCTTGAGCCGCTTCAGGAGCTTCTTGGGCTTCAGCTCCGAGGTGGTGACGGCGATCTCCTCGCGCAGATCGTTGGCGATCTTGTCGAGGTCCAGCTCCTGCAGGATGCGCCGGATGGCCTCGGCGCCGATCATGGCGGTGAACGAGTCCTCGCCGTACTCCTCCTGCGCGCGCAGGTACTCCTCCTCCGACAGGAGCTGACGCTCCTTCAGGGGGGTGAGGCCCGGCTCGATGACGCAATACGACTCGAAGTACAGGATCCGCTCGAGGTCCTTGAGCGCCATGTCGAGCAGCAGGCCGATGCGGCTCGGCAGCGACTTCAGGAACCAGATATGCGCGACGGGGGCGGCCAGCTCGATGTGGCCCATGCGGTCGCGCCGGACACGCGCGAGGGTGACCTCGACGCCGCACTTCTCGCAGATGACGCCCTTGTACTTCATGCGCTTGTACTTGCCGCACAAGCACTCGTAGTCCTTGATCGGCCCGAAGATGCGCGCGCAGAACAGACCGTCGCGCTCGGGCTTGAAGGTCCGGTAGTTGATGGTCTCGGGCTTCTTGATCTCACCGTACGACCAGGAGAGGATCTTCTCCGGGGACGAGATCGAGATCTTGATCTGATCGAAGCTGACCGGCTGGGCCTGCTGGTTGAAAAGGTTCATGACCTCTTGGTTCATGATCCGCTCCTTGTTGACGCCGACGGCCCCGCGCCGGGCCACCGCGTCCTGAAAAAGATCCGGCGCCGCGCCCCGCGCGGGCGCTGCTCACCGTCGTCGAACCCTGGAAGGCCCCTCCCCTCCCCGCTCGACCGTGGCGGCGGGAACCGCCGCCACGGGAGGTTTTCTCGCTGGCTTACTCGGCCGCGTCGGCCGGGGGCTCAAGCTGGTCGTTGGCCGCCTTCTTGGAGGACGTCAGCTCGACGTTAAGGCCGAGCGAGCGCATCTCCTTGACGAGCACGTTGAACGACTCGGGGATGCCGGCCTCGAACGTGTCGTCGCCGCGGACGATCGCCTCGTAGACCTTGGTGCGGCCGGCCACGTCGTCCGACTTCACCGTGAGCATCTCCTGCAGCGTGTAGGCCGCGCCGTAGGCCTCCAGCGCCCAGACCTCCATCTCGCCGAAGCGCTGGCCGCCGAACTGCGCCTTGCCGCCCAGCGGCTGCTGGGTGACGAGCGAGTAGGGGCCGATCGAGCGCGCGTGGATCTTGTCGTCCACGAGATGGTGGAGCTTCAGCATGTAGATGTAGCCCATCGTCACCTTGCGGTCGAAGGGCTCGCCGGTCCGCCCGTCGTAGAGCGTCGACTGCGCCGAGCGGTCGAGACCGGCCATCTCAAGCATCTGCTCGATGTCGGCCTCCTTGGCGCCGTTGAAGACCGGCGTGGCCATCGGCACGCCGCGGCGGACGTTGTTGCCGGCCTCGGCCAGCTCCTCGTCCGTCAGGCCGTCGAGCTCGCCGGGGGAGTAGATCGCCTTCATCTCCTCCCGCAGCGGCGCGATGTCCTGCGACTTCAGATAGGCATCCACCGCCTTCGACACCTTGCGACCCAGGCCCGCAGCCGCCCAGCCGAGGTGCGTCTCCAGGATCTGGCCGACGTTCATGCGCGAGGGCACGCCCAGCGGGTTGAGCACGATGTCGGCATGCGTCCCGTCCTCCAGGAACGGCATGTCCTCGATCGGCACGATCCGCGACACGACACCCTTGTTGCCGTGACGGCCGGCCATCTTGTCGCCCGGCTGGATCTTGCGCTTCACCGCCACGAAGACCTTGACCATCTTCATGACGCCGGGGGGCAGCTCGTCGCCGCGCTGCAGCTTCTCGACCTTGTCGAGGAAGCGCTGCTCGAGGCGCTTCTTCGACTCGTCGTACTGCTTCTGCATCGCCTCCATCTCGGTCATGAGACGGTCCTCGATGACGGCGAACTGCCACCATTGCGAGCGCGGGTAGTCGTTGATCAGCTCGCGGGTGAGCGTGGTGTCCTTCCGGAAGCCCTTCGGGCCGGCCACCGGCGCCTGGCCGATCAGCACGTCCGCGAGGCGGGCGTAGGTGTTGCGGTCGAGGATCGCCTGCTCGTCGTCGCGGTCCTTGGCGAGGCGCTCGATCTCCTCGCGCTCGATCGCCTGGGCGCGCTCGTCCTTGTCGACGCCGTGGCGGTTGAACACGCGGACTTCCACGATGGTCCCGGTGACGCCCGGCGGCACCCGCAGGGAGGTGTCGCGCACGTCCGAGGCCTTCTCGCCGAAGATGGCGCGGAGCAGCTTCTCCTCCGGCGTCATCGGGCTCTCGCCCTTCGGGGTGATCTTGCCGACGAGGATGTCGCCGGCGTTCACCTCGGCACCGATGTAGACGATGCCGGCCTCGTCGAGGTTCTTGAGCGCTTCCTCGGAGACGTTCGGGATGTCGCGGGTGATCTCCTCCGGCCCGAGCTTGGTGTCGCGGGCCATCACCTCGAACTCCTCGATGTGGATCGAGGTGAACACGTCATCCTTCACGATCCGCTCGGAGAGCAGGATCGAGTCCTCGAAGTTGTAGCCGTTCCACGGCATGAACGCGACGAGCACGTTCCGGCCGAGCGCCAGCTCGCCGAACTCGGTCGAGGGACCGTCGGCGATGATCTCGCCCTTCTTGACGAACTCGCCGACGCGGACCAGCGGCTTCTGCGTGATGCAGGTCGACTGGTTGGAGCGCTGGAACTTCTGCAGCCGGTAGATGTCGACGCCCGGCTTGTTGGCGTCGGCCTCCTCGGTGGCGCGGATGACGATGCGGGTGGCGTCCACCTGGTCGACGATGCCGGCCCGGCGGGCCGCGATGGCGGCGCCGGAATCCCGGGCGACCACCGCCTCCATGCCGGTGCCCACGAACGGGGCGTCGGCGCGGACCAGCGGCACCGCCTGGCGCTGCATGTTCGAGCCCATCAGCGCGCGGTTGGCGTCGTCGTTCTCGAGGAACGGGATCAGCGCCGCGGCCACCGAGACGAGCTGCTTCGGCGACACGTCCATGAGGTCGACGCGCTCGGGCCCCACGACGATCACCTCGCCGGCCCGGCGGCAGACCACGAGGTCCTCCGTGAGCTTGCGGGCCTCGTCCATCTGGGCGTTCGCCTGGGCGACGTAGTACTTCGCCTCCTCCATGGCCGAGAGGTAGGCGACCTCGTCGGTGACCACGCCGTCGCGCACGCGGCGGAACGGGGTCTCGATGAAGCCGTACTTGTTCACCCGCGCGAAGGTGGCGAGCGAGTTGATCAGGCCGATGTTCGGGCCTTCCGGCGTCTCGATCGGGCAGATGCGGCCGTAATGGGTCGGGTGCACGTCGCGCACCTCGAACCCGGCGCGCTCGCGGGTCAGACCGCCCGGGCCCAGCGCCGAGAGGCGGCGCTTGTGCGTCACCTCGGAGAGCGGGTTGGTCTGGTCCATGAACTGCGACAGCTGCGACGAGCCGAAGAACTCGCGCACGGCCGCGGCCGCGGGCTTCGCGTTGATCAGGTCCTGCGGCATGACCGTGTCGATGTCGACCTGGCTCATGCGCTCGCGGATGGCGCGCTCCATGCGCAGGAGGCCCAGGCGGTACTGGTTCTCCATGAGCTCACCCACCGAGCGGACGCGGCGGTTGCCGAGGTGGTCGATGTCGTCGACCTCGCCCTTGCCGTCGCGCAGTTCCACGAGCGCCTTGACCACCGCCAGCATGTCCTCCTTGCGGAGGGTGCGCACGGTGTCGGCGGCGTCGAGGTCGAGGCGCATGTTCATCTTCACGCGGCCGACCGCCGAGAGGTCGTAGCGCTCGGAATCGAAGAACAGCGAGTGGAACATCGCCTCGGCGGTCTCGAGGGTCGGCGGCTCGCCCGGGCGCATGACCCGGTAGATGTCGAACAGCGCGCCCTCGCGGTTGGAGTTCTTGTCCACCGCCAGCGTGTTGCGGATGTAGGGGCCGATGTTGACGTGGTCGATGTCGAGCACCGGCAGCTCGGTGATCCCGACCTCCTCCAGGCTCTTCAGGAGCTTGTCGGTGACCTCCTCGCCGGCCTCGGCCCAGATCTCGCCGGTCTGCACGTTGACGAGGTCCTCGGCGACGTACTGGCCGACGAGATCTTCGTCGGTCGCCTTGAGGAACTTGGTGCCCTTCTCGGTGATCTGGCGGGCGTTGCGGGCATTCAGCTTCTTGCCGGCCTCGAGCACGACCTCGCCGGAATCGGCGTCGACCAGGTCGACGGTCGCCTTCATGCCCTTCATGCGCTCGGCGTCGAACGGCACGCGCCAGTCGGCGCCGTCCCGGTCGTAGACGACCTTGTTGTAGAAGGTCGACAGAATCTCCTCGCCGTCGAGGCCCAGGGCGTAGAGCAGCGACGTCGCCGGCAGCTTGCGCTTCCGGTCGATGCGGACGTGCACGATGTCCTTGGCGTCGAACTCGACGTCGAGCCAGGAGCCCCGGTACGGGATGATGCGGGCGGCGAACAGGAGCTTGCCCGACGAGTGGGTCTTGCCCTTGTCGTGGTCGAAGAACACGCCCGGCGAGCGGTGCATCTGCGAGACGATGACGCGCTCGGTGCCGTTGACGATGAAGGTGCCGTTCTCCGTCATCAGGGGCATGTCGCCCATGTAGACGTCTTGCTCCTTGATGTCCTTGACCGACTTGGCCTGGGTGTCGGGATCGACATCGAACACGATGAGGCGGAGCGTGACCTTCAGCGGCGCCGCGAAGGTGATGCCGCGCTGGCGGCACTCGTCCACGTCGTACTTCGGGGCCTCGAAGGTGTAGCGCACGAACTCGAGCAGCGCCGTGGAGGCGAAGTCGGAGATCGGGAACACCGACTTGAACACGCTCTGCAGCCCCTCGTCGGCGCGCCCGCCCTCGGGCTCGTCGACCATCAGGAACTGGTCGTAGGACGCCTTCTGAACCTCGATGAGGTTCGGCATCTCGGCAACTTCCTTGATCTTGCCGAAGAACTTCCGAATGCGCTTGCGACCGACCAGCGTGTTGGCCATGTGACCTCGCTCCTACCCGCGTGCCTCGCGCCCGGGGAAGCGTTCCCGAAAGGGACCTCCCGCACCGGGCCGTGACGCGCGCCCCGCCGGGCCGCGCCACCGAACCGAATCTCTTGCCGGTCCCTCGCGGGACCATCCGCCGAAGCGGCCTAAAGCCCGCGGGCGCTGACCCGCGGGCTCCGGTCACGACAGGCTCGCGCGGAGCCTCCGTGGGGTGATGGGCCGGGACCGGCCCATCGTCGGCTTACTTGAGCTCGACCTTGGCGCCGGCCTTCTCGAGCTGGGCCTTGAGCTTCTCGGCCTCGTCCTTGGCGACGCCTTCCTTGACCGGCTTCGGCGCGCCCTCGACCAGGTCCTTGGCCTCCTTGAGGCCGAGGCCGGTGATCGCGCGGACCTCCTTGATGACCTCGATCTTCTTGTCGCCGGCGGAGGCGAGGACGACCGTGAACTCGGTCTGCTCCTCGACGGCGGCGGCGGCGCCACCGGCGGCCGGGCCGGCGGCGACGGCGACGGCAGCGGCGGCCGAGACGCCCCACTTCTCCTCGAGCATCTTGGCCAGGTCAGCGGCCTCGAGCACGGTCAGCGAGGACAGGTCGTCGACGAGCTTGGCGAGATCAGCCATTTTGAATTCCTCTCAGATATCGGTTTGAATGGATGGATTTTGAAGGGCCTCAGGCGGCCTCGTCCTTCTTGGCATAGGCCCCGAACACGCGGGCGAGCTTGGAAGCCGGCGCGTTGACGACCTGAGCGATCTTCGTCGCGGGCGCCTGCACGAGGCCCACGATCTTGGCGCGCAGTTCGTCGAGGGACGGGAGCGAGGCGAGCGCCTTCACGCCGTCCGGGTTCAGGGCGGTCTTCCCCATCGCGCCGCCGAGGATCACGAGCTTGTCGTTGACCTTGGCGAAATCGACCGCGACCTTCGCGGCAGCGACCGGATCGCCGGAATAGGCGAGCAGGGTCGGGCCCTTCAGGAGCGGCTTGATGGAGGCGACGTCCGTGCCATCGAGTGCGATGCCGGCGAGGCTGTTCTTGGCGACCTTCACGGTGGCGCCGGCCTGCTTCATCTGCGCGCGCAGCTTCTGCATGTCGGCGACCGTGAGGCCCTTGTAGTGGGCCACGACGACGACGGCGCTCTGATTGAACACGCCGTTGAGCGTCGAGACGAGATCAGCTTTAGCTGTCCGGTCCACTGGGCTCTCTCCGGTTGGCGGAACCCGGTCTCGGGTCCGCCGGTTGCACATGCCGCCCGGACGTGGTCTCGGCCTTCAGGAAGACCGGGAACGTCCGAACGACGCTTCGCGGCCCTGTCCCCGCGCGTGCCCCTGGAGGCCGCCTCGGGCGAGTTGGTTCAAACCGACACCCCTCCGCGGCCGGGGCCGGGGCGAGGCTTTTCGAATTCGGTCTTCCCCGTCTGTGCAGGCTGGCGGATTAAGCCGGCGAACCGGCACCTGCAGTCTCGGACAGGACATGGCCGGACAAGGCTCCGCGGGGCTCGTCGCCCCTGGGATCCTTCCGGCCAGTGCCACCCGGTTGCCCGGGCGACATTTCGAGCGGAAACCGGCCGATCGGCCGTTCTCCTTCCGTGAGGATGAAATGCGTGAGGCGCGGTGTATAGAGCCTAGCAAGCCGCCTGCCAAGGGCCGGAACGCGACTTTTCCGCCGCAGGCAAGGACTTGCGCAGGAGCCTTGCCGCGACCGCATCGCTCGGAGCGGCCCGGGATCCCGGGCTACGCCGCCTCGCGCTCCGGCACGAGCTTGCGCCGCGCGGCCTCCCACCAGCTGCGGTCGCGGGCCTCCTTCGCCTCCGCGGCCTTCGCGGCGTAGAACGAGGCGTTGTGCTCGCCGCGCAGGGCCTCGCGGGTGAAGCGGATCAGGTGGTGGGCGACGAAGCCCATGTTGAACACCGCCTCGATCTGCCCGCGCTTCAGCGCGTAGCCGGCCGCGCTCCAGAACGGCTTGCGGTAGTCGGAGAAGATCCCGACCCGGGTGATGATGTTGAAACCGAGGATCAGGCCGCGGCGCAGGTTGGTGAAGGTGAGCTTGCCGGCCGTCGGCGTCGTGATCCGGTTCGGGTAGGTCACCGCGCACTGGTGCTTGAACCGCTCGAAGATCCTCTCCGGCTCGTAGGCGTGCGCGATCGCGCGGCGCCAGCTGCTCACCACCGAGTCGTGGGGCCGCTTGAACAGGACGTTCGATTCGAGGCTGGCGTCGTGCAGCAGCCGGCCCTCGCGCTCCAGCCGGTCCCAGAGCGGGGTCTTGGGGAGCGCCTGGAGCAGGTTGATGGTCAGGACCGGGATCGCCGAGCGGTCGATGAAGTCGATCAGGTTCTGCTCGGATTTGTCGGTGTCGGAATCGAGGCCCAGGATGATGCCGGAGGTGACCTCCAGCCCGTAGGAATTGAGGGTCTCGATCGCCTCGTACATCGGCACGGCGGCGTTGTGGGTCTTGTCGATGCCCTTGAGCGCCTCCGCCTCCGGCGTCTCGATGCCGACGAACACCGTCATGAAGTTGGCCTGTCGCATCAGCTCGAGGATCTCGGGCTGCTTGGCCATGTTCAGCGTCGCCTCGCAGGCGAACTGGAGCGGGTAGTTGTTCCGCTTCTGCCATTCCACGAGGTGCGGCAGCATCTCGCGGGTCGCCTTGCGGTTGCCGATGAAGTTGTCGTCGACGAAGTAGACCACCGCCGGGTGGCCCGGCTGGCTGACGATGGCGTCGAGCTCGGCGCACATCTGCTCCGGGCTCTTGAGCCGCGGTTGGCGGCCGTAGAGCTGCGGGATGTCGCAGAACTCGCAGCGGTACGGGCAGCCCGAGGAGAATTGCAGCGAGCCGATCAGGTAGCGCTTGAGCGGCGCCGCCTCGTAGGCGGGAGCCGGGAAGTCCGCGAGCGGGAGGCGATCCTTGGTCTCCAGCACCACCTGGGCGGGCGGCGGCGTGAGGTCCGCGTCGAGGCGGGCGACGAGCTGGTCGGTGGCGTCGCCGATCTCGCCGATATGGAGGTAGTCGAAGTCGCCGTACTTCTCAGGCGCGCCCGAGACCGAGGGGCCGCCCAGCACCGTCACCTTCCCGGCCGCGCGGGCGCGGTCGCGGATGTCGAGGATCTGCGGCTCCTGGATGTGCATCCCGGAGACGAAGACCGCGTCGGCCCAGGCGAAGTCGGCCGGGCCCGCGCGGCGGATATTCTCATCGATGAACCGGCATTCCCAAGCCTCCGGCATGTAGGCCGCGATCAGCAGCAGCCCCTGCGGCGGCATGAACGCCTTCACCCCGCCCATCAGCGGGTAGGCGTGGGAGAATGTCCCGAAGGACGGCGTGTAGGCGGGAAAGACGCACAGGATGCGTCGCTTGGAGGTGACCGTCAGGGTGCATCGCATGCCGGCCTATCTAGCACAGCCGCGGCCGTTGGCGCCCCCCTCGGCGGTTAAGAATGGCGTGAGGGACGCAGGTTCGGGCCGGCCCATCGCGGCTTGTCTTCCTGTCGCGTCCCCGACCGTATTCCGCGCCTGCCTCGCGCCCTGGACAGGCCTGCGTCGGAGACAGGTCCGAGACAGGGACGAGCACCGATCCCGCTCCCGCGAACGCAGAGCGCCCGGCCGTTCCCGGCCGGGCGCTCCGCAGCGTCGACGATTCGTCCCGCCTCAGGCGGTCAGGACCGTGTTCGGCTCGACCTTCACGCCCGGGCCCATCGTCGAGGTGACGGCGATGCGCTGGACGTAGGTGCCCTTGGCGCCCGCGGGCTTCGCCTTGGCGACGGCGTCCGCGAAGGCCTTGATGTTCTCGACGAGCTTGTCGGCGTCGAACGACACCTTGCCGACGCCGGCATGGACGATGCCGGCCTTCTCGACGCGGAACTCGACCGAGCCGCCCTTGGCGCCGGCGACGGCGCCCTTCACGTCCATGGTGACGGTGCCGACCTTCGGGTTCGGCATCAGGCCGCGCGGGCCCAGCACCTTACCGAGACGGCCGACCAGCGGCATCATGTCGGGGGTCGCGATGCAGCGATCGAACTCGATCTTGCCGCTCTGCACGATCTCGAGGAGATCCTCGGCGCCGACGATGTCGGCACCCGCGGCCTTGGCGTCGTCCGCCTTAGCGCCGCGGGCGAAGACCGCCACGCGCACCGTCCGGCCGGAGCCGTTCGGCAGGTTGCAGACGCCGCGGACCATCTGGTCGGCGTGGCGGGGATCGACGCCGAGGTTCATCGAGACCTCGACGGTCTCGTCGAACTTCGCGGTCGCCCGCTCCTTGACCAGCTTGATCGCCTCGTCGAGCGCGTAGAGCTTGGTCGCCTCGATGCCCTCGCGGGCGGCGCGGATGCGCTTGCCTTCCTTAGCCATGCTGCCCTCCCTTACGCGACGACTTCGAGGCCCATGGCCCGCGCGGAGCCACGGATCATCGCGACGGCCGACTCGACCGTGTCGCAGTTGAGGTCGGGCATCTTCTTCTCGGCGATCTCGCGAAGCTGCGCCTCGGTGATCTTGCCGACGGTCGGGCCCTTGCCCGGGGTCTTCGAGCCGGAGGCCGGCTTCTTGCCGAGCTTCAGGCCGACGGCCTTCTTCAGGAAGAAGGTGACCGGGGGCTGCTTCATCTCGAAGGTGAAGGAGCGGTCCTGATACGCGGTGATGATCACCGGGATCGGGGTGCCCTTCTCCATCTGCGCGGTCTTCGCGTTGAAGGCCTTGCAGAATTCCATGATGTTGAGGCCGCGCTGACCGAGCGCGGGGCCGATCGGCGGCGACGGGTTGGCGGCGCCGGCCGGGACCTGAAGCTTCACATAGCCCGTGATCTTCTTCGCCATGGGACTGCTCCCAATGAAAATCCGCCCCCGTGCGGCCTGAAGCGCGGCGGGTCGGACGGTTGCAGGTCGCGGTGCGAGCCGTGGATCCCGGAGGCGAAGCCGGGCGGTTCTCCCGCGGATGGTGCCGCGCCCTCAGCGGAACGCGGCGGCTTCGCGGTCCCCGCACCCGGTGGGGATGCGGCGACCGGAACGGACGGGCGGCCGGAGGGCCGCCGCGATCGGGGGCTCAGGCCTTCTCGACCTGGGCGTATTCGAGCTCGACCGGCGTGGCGCGGCCGAAGATCGACACGGCCACCTTGAGGCGGGAGCGGGCGTCGTCGATCTCCTCGACGGTGCCGTTGAAGCTGGCGAACGGGCCGTCGGCGACCCGGACGGTCTCGCCGATCTCGAAGGAGATCGAGGGCTTCGGCCGGTCGACGCCCTCGGCGACCTGGCCCTTGATCCGCTCGGCCTCGGCGTCCGGGATCGGCACCGGCTTCGACTTGTCGGCCCCGAGGAAACCCGTGACCTTCGGGGTGTTCTTGATCAGGTGGTAGACCTCGTCAGTGAGGTCGCACTTCACCAGCACGTAGCCGGGGAAGAACTTGCGCTCGGCGTCGACCTTCCGGCCGCGGCGGACCTCCACGACCTTCTCGGTCGGGACCATCACCTCGTCGAACAGCTCGGTCAGCCCGCGCTGGGCCGCCTGGTCCTTGATGGACTGGGCAACCTTGTTCTCGAAGTTCGAGTAGGCGTGGACGATGTACCAGCGCTTCGACACGGTTCCGTTCAACTCCGACAAGTCCCCGGGGTCACCCCCGATCGGCGGCGAGCCGCCCCCAGACGCCCAGGATTTCTCAGACGCCCAGGATCAGGCCGACCAAGAAGCGCAGGGCCTGATCCACGACCGTGAAGAACAGGCTCGCGGCGACGACCATCACGAACACCATGATGGTCGTGATCGTGGTCTCCCGGCGGCTCGGCCACGTGACCTTGCGGGCCTCGTCGCGCACCTGGGCGAAGAACTCGCCCGGCGTGGCGCGCTTCTGCGGCGCGCGGGCGGGGGTCGCGGGCCGGGCGGGCGGCGGATTCGCGGGACCGCGGGCCGCGCCGCGCACCAGGTCCACCTTCTTGGTCGCTTCGTTCGATGCCATGGCGCCAGTGTCTGTGCGTGTTCGGCCCCGAGGCAGAGACCGCATCCGGGAATGCGAATGTCGGCGCCGAGGACCCGGATGGGCCCGCACCGACGGTCGCTTCAGATCTCGGATTGCGCCCGCTCTAGCGCAACTCCCCCGGCTTGTCGACCGGGCCGCCGCGCGGGATCGGGCTGAATGTCTGGCAGGAGTGGAGGGACTCGAACCCGCAACCTCCGGTTTTGGAGACCGGCGCTCTGACCAGTTGAGCTACACTCCTAGCGCACCGCCCAATGCCCCATCGCGGCGCGGCTTGCAAGGGGTCGCTTGCGGGAAGCGGGCGGGAAGCGGGCGGGAAGCGGCGCCGACAGAACCCCGCCCGCCCGAAACGACGACGCCGGCCCCCGTCGAGACGGGGGCCGGCGTCGGAGAGGCGGGGCGGCGCGCGGCGCCGCCCCGGATCGATCGTCAGTCGTTGATGGCGGCGACGACGCCGGCGCCGACGGTGCGGCCGCCCTCGCGGATGGCGAAGCGCAGCTTCTCCTCCATGGCCACCGGCACGATCA